>JAJRUX010000004.1 GCA_024277575.1 Gammaproteobacteria bacterium
CCATTACCGCTCTCCCCGCCCCAGGGCATTCACCGCGCTGACGAATGCCCGGCCGCGCTCCTCGAAGCCGCTGTACATATCAAAACTGGCGCAGGCAGGGGACAGCAGCACACTGTCACCCTGCTCCGCCCAGCGCTGCGCCAGCGCTACCGCGTCATCCATTCTGCCGGCGTACTCCACCGGCGCCATGCCTTCCAGAACCCGGGCCATCAGTGACGCGTCACGCCCCATCAGTATCACCGCCCTCGCCTTCACCGCGATGGCCTGGCACAAGGTGGAGAAATCGGCCCCCTTGCCCTCTCCACCGGCAATCAGCACGACCTGTCCTTCCAGTCCGTTAAGGGCCGCCAGCGTGGCGCCTATATTGGTGGCCTTGGAGTCGTTATACCAGTTCACACCATCGATCTCTGCAATCCATTCGGTGCGGTGCGCCAGTCCACGAAAGCTGCGCAACGCCTCGCACATGGCATCCAGCGGCAGCTCCATGGCCTCACCAAGCGCCAATGCCGCCAGCGCATTGAGCTGATTGTGCCGGCCGGGAATACGCAACTCCCGCACTGGCAGGATCAGTTTGTCTCCCCTGGACAGCCACATTTCCCCACTGACACTGCGCAGGCCAAAATCACCCCCACCAGGTTGGCCAGTCCCGAAACCCACCACCGGCCGGGCAGGATGCACCATGCTCATTACCCGCGCATCGTCAATATTGACAACCATCACCCCGTCACCATGATAAATCTGCTGTTTGGCACGGCTGTACTCATCCAGGCTCTCATAGCGGTCCTGGTGATCAGCGCTGATATTGAGAACTACCGCAGCATGGGCATTCAGGCTTCGGGTGGTTTCCAGCTGGAAACTGGACAGTTCCAGCACATAATAATCAGGAGTCTCCCCCTCCAGCAGATCCAGCGCGGGGGTACCGAGATTCCCTCCCAGCCGCACCTTTTTACCGGCCTGCCGGGCCATCGCTCCCACCAGTTCGGTAACCGTGCTTTTTCCGTTGGAACCGGTAATCGCAATCACCGGCGCATTGGCATTCCGGGCAAACAGTTCAATATCCCCCACCACCGGGACAGCATTGCCGATAGCACCGGCAATAGCCGGTTCGCGCAGCGCAACGCCCGGACTGACGATCAACCGCGCCGCATGACTCAAGAGTTGTACATCGAAACCGCCGGTTATCACCTCCACCTCGGGAAGCTCCTCCCGGAGCTGCTGCAGGGCGGGAGGCGTGGCGCGGCTGTCAATCACTGTCACCGTTTCACCACAGCGAACCAGAAAACGGGCGCAGGAAAGACCTGTCTTGCCGAGACCGACAACAATGTTTTGCCGCGCTACGGGTTGTGGCTGTTGCCGGTTTTCCAGTGTCATTCCGTTCACCGAATCTTCAGACTGGCCAGTCCGACCAGCACCAGAATGATTGTGACAATCCAGAACCGCACGATGACACGGGGTTCAGGCCACCCTTTCAGCTCAAAATGGTGATGCAGCGGCGCCATGCGGAAAATGCGCCGCCCGGTAAGCTTGTAGGAGACCACCTGCAGGATCACTGACACCGTCTCCATGACAAATACCCCGCCCATGATCATCAGCGCAAGCTCCTGACGCGCCAGTACCGCAATTACACCCAACGCTGCACCCAGTGCCAAAGCACCCACATCACCCATGAATACCTGTGCAGGATAGGTGTTGAACCAGAGAAACCCGAGACCGGCCCCCATCAGTGAACCGCACAGCACGACGATTTCTCCCACGCCAGGGACAAAGGGAATACCCAGATATTTGGCAAATACGGCATTACCCGCAAGATAGGCGAAGACACCCAGCCCGCCGGCAACCATCACCGAGGGCAGAATCGCCAAGCCATCCAGCCCATCGGTAAGATTGACTGAATTGCTGGTTCCCACAATGACGAAATAGGTCAGCAGCACATAGCCAAATCCCAGATCGATCACCACATCCTTGACGAAGGGGATGATGAGCTGGGTCTCCACCGGGCTTTCTGCCGTGTAATACAGAAACAGCGCCGCCGCCAGACCAGCCACCGATTGCCACAGGTATTTATAGCGGGCGATCAGACCACGGGGATCCCGTTGCACCAGCTTTTTGTAGTCGTCCACAAAACCGATAATGCCGAAGGCGAAGGTCACCAGCAGCGCAACCCAGACATAACGGTTACCCAAGTCTGACCACAGCAGGGTACTGATCCCGATGGCCACCAGAATCAGTGCTCCACCCATGGTGGGTGTTCCTGCCTTGCTGAGATGACTCTCGGGACCATCGTCACGCACCATCTGACCAATCTGGTAGTGACTCAACCGGCGAATCATCAGCGGGCCCACGACGAAGGAGATGACCAGCGCCGTCAGCACACCAAGAATCGCTCGCAGGGTAAGATACTGGAATACATTGAAACCACTGTGAAATTGGGCCAGGTACTCGGTCAGATAAAGTAGCATCTAGCGCATCTCCCCTGTTCCAAGCAGGGCAGCCACCACCCGCTCCATTCGCATGGATCTTGAACCTTTTACGAGGATGGTGGTTTCAGCTTTCAGATCGTCCTGCAACACAGTAATCAGCTGTTCACAGCTCGTAAAATGACGTGCTCCGGGACCGAATGCCTCTGCCGCCGCCTGACTGAGTTTGCCAACAGTGTATAACCGTTCGACACCTTCAGCCCGCGCCATGCGTCCGATCTGCCCATGCATCTGTTTGGTATCGTCTCCCAGTTCACCCATGTCACCCAGCACCAGGCAACGTTCACCCTGCGCCATCGACAGCACCTTGACAGCAGCTCCCAGGGATGCCGGGTTGGCGTTATAGCTGTCATCTATAATGCGGATCCCGGAAACACCCTGTTTGCTTTCCAGTCGGCCTGGTACCGGAGCCATGCTTTCAAGGCCGGCCCGAATCACCTTGAGTTCCGCTCCCAGTGACAGGGCGGCTGCAGTCGCCGCCAAGGCATTCATGACGTTATGCTGCCCGGACAGTGGCAGATTTATTTCCATTTCACCCTGTGGTGTTTTCAATGTCAGACAACTGCCCTCTGTATCACCCTGCCATACGGCACTCACATCAGCATCCTGCTCCAGGCCAAATGTAATAGCCTTTCTCCTCCTGTTCATTGTCAGCCACAGTCCGGCAAAAGCATCGTCTGCGTTAACCACCGCCGTGCCGTCATTGCCCAGCCCGCCATATATCTCGCCCTTCGCCTTTGCCACACCCGTGATGGAGCCAAAACCCTCCAGATGCGCCGCCGCCGCATTGGTAACTATCGCCACGGTGGGCAAAGCCAGACTGGTCAGCCAGGCGATCTCTCCCGCGTGGTTGGCGCCCATCTCAATCACTGCGGCACGATGCTCCGGCTTCAACCGCAGCAGGGTCAGCGGCACACCGATATCATTATTCAGATTGCCAAGGGTCGCCAGAACCGGCCCTTGCTGTGCCAGAATCGCTGCCAGCATCTCCTTGACTGTGGTCTTGCCGTTACTGCCGGTCACAGCCACCAGCGGCAACTCAAACTGGCTGCGCCATACGGTGGAAAGCTGCCCCAATCCGATTCGGGTATCCGGCACCTCGATACAGGACAAAGTGAGATCCAGAGGATGATCCACCATCAACCCAGCAGCACCCTTTGCCTGCGCCTGTTCAGCAAAGGCGTGACCATCAAAACTGGAGCCGCGCAAGGCAACGAACAGATCACCGGGCTGCAAGGTGCGGCTATCGGTGCTGATTCCCCGGAAAGGAAGATCATCCCCCTGAAAACGTGCACCAATCTGTCTTGCCAGGGTGGCCAGTGTCATCATTTCAGCCATTACAAGACGCTCCACTCTGCCAGTGCACGTTGCACCACATCCCGATCACTGAACGGGCGTTTCAGATCCCCGATCTGCTGAAACTGCTCATGGCCCTTGCCTGCCACCAGCACCACATCCCTGGCGGAAGCCTGTTGAACCACAGCGGTAATGGCGCCGGCCCGTTCGTGGCATACGGCAACATCACCGGAACCGGAAATACCGGCAAGGATCTCGGTTACTATTACCTCGGAATTTTCACTGCGCGGGTTGTCATCGGTAATCATCACATGATCCGCATATTTTCCGGCAACGGCCCCCATCAGCGGACGCTTGCCCCGATCCCGATCACCGCCACAGCCAAATACACACCAAAGCTGTTCGCCATGTTCCCGCAGGGCAATCAACACCTGCTCCAGCGCCTCGGGAGTATGGGCGTAGTCAACCACTACCAGTGGTGTTCCCTCACCGCCAAATGACTCCATTCTCCCCGGCACCGGAGCCAGCCGCGACAACCGGTCCACCGCCTGGTCCAGGGGCACCTCCAGCATCAACAGCGTGGTGAGTGCCGCCAGCAGATTGCTGGCATTGAACCGGCCCAGCAAGGGACTCTTTATTTCGCTTCTTCCCCACGGTGTATGCAGCTTCATCCGCAGCCCGTTTGTACCCAGATGAAGTTCCGTTCCCGCCACCATGGCGGCAGCAGCGCTCCGCCCTTCCAGTGTGTAGCTGCAAACCGTGATCCCGTCCGGCAAACTGCCCAGCAACTCGCGGCCAAACTCATCATCAGCGTTGATTACCGCCCTACGCAGCCCCGGCATGGTGAACAGCTTGCGTTTGGCCGCTCCGTAACTGGCCATGTCGCCGTGATAGTCCAGATGATCTCGGCTGAGATTGGTAAACACGGCCGTATCGAAACAGACGCCCTGCACCCGCCCCTGTTCCAGGGCATGGGAAGAGACCTCCATCACTGCATGCCGGACTCTTTTGTCACGAAACTGCGCCAGCAGGGATTGCAGAGTCACCGGATCCGGTGTGGTGTTGCAGCCCTCCCGTAACTCGCCAAACAGGCCGCTGCCCAGTGTCCCGATAACCCCGGCCGGGGTGGCATCACCCAGTGCCTGGGCAAGGAAATAGCTGCAGGAGGTTTTGCCATTGGTCCCGGTTATCCCCACCACTTGCATGGCGGCCGAGGGTTCACCATAAAAACGGGCTGCAATGATGCCGGCACGCTGGCGCAAGCCGGACAGCGGAATCACGGGAATCCGTTGCCGGATTTCAATATTTGCACCGGCAGGGGATTCCCGCAATACCGCCACGGCGCCCTTCTCAATCGCCGCACTGATAAACTCGCAACCATCGGTTTGACTGCCGGGCAGGGCCAGAAACAGGTCGCCCGGCTGCACATTGCGGCTGTCCAGGGAAATGCCGGTGATCACCGTGTCATGCCGCAAAGGCAGCGCGGCATCACCAGCAAGCAGGCGGCTCAAGCGGAGCTCTGACCGGAGGAACTGCTGCGCCGCCATCATGTTCTCTTCTCCGCGAGGGCTGCCATCCGCTCGCCGGGAGCAGGACGCGCATCAGGGGGAACCGCCAGCAACCGCAACGCCCCGGCCATCACTCTGGCAAATACCGGGGCCGCCACCTGTCCACCATAGAATTCATCATTGCCGGGCTCATCGATCATTACCACCATGACCAGACGCGGATCACTGACCGGAGCCATTCCGGCGAACAGAGCCAGATAACGGTCCTCCGAATAACCGCCGGCTACCGATTTTCTCACCGTGCCGGTCTTGCCCGCCACGTGATATCCCGGTACGCTGGCCTTGATCGCTGTCCCGTCACGGGAAACAACCCGCTCCATCATGTTTCGCACCTGGGTGAGAACACGGTGGCTGAACACCTGCGGGCCTGTATCCGGAAGCGTGCCCTGCTCATTCATCACTACAGACACCGGCCGCAAACGCCCATCACCGGCCAGTACGGCGTAGGCGCGCGCCAGTTGCAGAGGGGTCACAGCCACCCCGTATCCAAATGAGAGAGTGGCGCGCTCCAGTTCACTCCAGGTATCGTAATCGGTAAATACACCACTGGACTCTCCCGGGAAACTGGCCCCGGCCGGTTCACCAAAACCTACCTGGTGGAAGGTCCGCCAAATCTGTTCCGGCGGCAAGGTAAGAGCTATTTTGCTGGCTCCAACATTGCTTGATTTCTGAATCACGGTCGATACATCAATCAACCCGTAATTGCGGTTGTCACGCACGGTATGTCCACCCACCTTGTAGTAACCCGGTGCGGTATTGATTAACGTATCAGGGGTGTAACGGCCGGATTGCAGTGCAGTGGCAATGGTAAACGGCTTCATGGTGGAACCGGGTTCAAACATATCGGCTATGGCGCGATTACGATAACGTTCACTGCGCAGTTTTTGCCTGTTATTCGGATTGAATGCAGGCTGATTAACCATCGCCAACACTTCTGATGTATGCGCATCCAGCACCACCACAGAACCCGAACGCGCCTTGTGCTGTTTTACCGCAGCCAGCAGCTCCCGATAGGCCAGGTACTGGATTCGGCGGTCGATGGTGAGCCGCAGATCACGACCCGGTTGCGGGCGGCGGATGCGCTCCACATCCTCCACAATATGCCCCAACCGATCCTTGATAACCCGTTTGGCGCCGGGCAACCCGCGCAGCCATTTATCGTAGGCAAGCTCCAGTCCTTCCAGACCAATATCATCTATATTGGTAAAACCCAGCAGATGGCCTGTTACTTCGCCCGCAGGATAATAACGCCGATATTCACGCTGCAGCGACACACCGGAAATCTGCAGTGCCATAACCTGCGCCGCAAGTGCAGGAGCAATGCGCCGCTTGATATAGACAAACTCCCGCTTCTCACGCCCTTTTACTGTTTTACGCAGCTCTTTTAATGGCATATCCAGCAATTTGGCCAGCTGTGGCCACTGCGGTTTCGCAGTCAAAAACTCTTTGGGTTCAACCCACACGGAATCCACCGGCGTGCTGACCGCCAAAGGTGCACCATTGCGATCAAGGATGCTCCCGCGATGGGCGGCAATGGTTACAACCCGCAGATGACGGGCAGTTCCCTCCTCCTGGAGAAAATCCTTGTCAAGCACCTGCAGATCCACACCACGCACCACCAAGGCAGCCATGGCACATCCCACCACGCCCATTACGAACAGGATTCGTCCCTTGAACAGCGGTTTTGTCTGCGCAACTTTCATGGTTTAACTATCACCACCGCATCAATAGGCGGCATTATCATATCCAGCTTGTTACGGGCGATTCCTTCCACCCGCGCATTGGTGCCCCAAGTGCTCTGTTCCAGTTGCAACTGTCCCCACTCCACATTCATTTCATCACGAATTTTTTGTAGCGTTTGCAGCTCCACAAACAGTTTCCGCGTTTGGTACTTGGCATAGACCACACCCAGCGCACTGCCCATGACAGCCGCCACCAGTAACAGAATCATCAGGCTACGCCCACTCATGCCAACCGCTCGGCAACGCGCAGTACTGCGCTCCGGGCACGCGGGTTGGCGGCCAGCTCGGCTGCACCCGCCTGACGCGCTTTTCCAACGATCCGTAGACGGGGGCGCAGTTGTGCCTGGGTAACAGGCAAATCCGGCGGAAACTCATCCCCCCGCGCCTGCTCACGCATAAATCGCTTCACTATTCGGTCTTCCAGCGAATGAAAACTGATCACGGCCAGACGCCCACCCGGCGCCAATACTTCCGATGCTTGGGGAAGCACCTCACGCAGATCCTCCAACTCCTGATTAAGATGGATCCGAATTGCCTGAAAACTCCGTGTTGCCGGATCCTTGCCCGGTTCACGGCGCGGTACACTTTCCGCAATAAGTTTGGCAAGCTGTGCTGTACTGTTCAGCGGAGTCCGGGTTCGTGCAGCAACGATATCGCGTGCTATACGGCGGGAGAAACGCTCCTCACCATATTCCCACAGTACTCTGGCTATCTCCTTTTCTTCCGCCGTTGCCAGCCACTGGGCAGCACTCACACAAGTCGCCGGATCCATGCGCATGTCCAGTGGCCCGTTCTGGCGGAAGCTGAATCCACGGCTGGCATCATCCAGTTGCGGTGAGGAGACTCCGAGATCCAGTAAAATACCGCTGACCTTGCCGAACCATCCCCGTTGCTGCACCAGTGCTTTGAGCATCACGAAAGAGCCCTGTTCAACGGAAAAACGTTGTTCTGCCTTGAATCGCTCATGCGCCATCCGGATCGCCTCCGGATCCTTGTCAATAGCCAGCAGACGCCCCTTGGAACCCAGCTGCTGCAAAATCATGCCCGCATGTCCACCCCGGCCAAAAGTGGCATCCACGTAGTAACCACCCGCCTGGATATTCAATCCATTCAGCGCCTCATCCAGCAGTACTGGATGATGTTTAAAACAATTAGTCATGGCCTCTAGAGAGACAGTGTTTCCAGATCAGCAGCCAGTTCGCCGTCATCCTCTGCCAGCCACTGCTCACGGCAGTCACTCCAGCGCTGCTCATCCCACAGCTCAAACTTGTTTCCCTGACCCACCAGCATCACCCGCTTGTCCAAACCAACACATTCACGCAGCAATGGCTGCAGCAGAATACGCCCCGCCCCATCCATCTCCACCTCGGTCGCATGTCCCAGCAGCAGACGCTGGAGCTTGCGAGTCTGCTTGTTAAGAGCAGGCAAACGTACCAGCTTGCGCTCTATCACTTCCCATTCAGGCTGGGGATACAACAGCAGACACGGGTCATTCGGATCCACCGTAACGACCAGCTGCTTGTCGCCATTGTCCTGGAGCTGCTCACGATATTTGGTGGGAATGGCCATACGGCCCTTGCCATCCAGCGTGAGTGCGTTCAGTCCCCGTAGCAAAGTTCAGCTCCCCCTGTTGGTTGATGTGGATCCATTTTGTCCCACTTTGATCCACTTTGTTACTCTTTTGTCACACTATATGAGTACCAACCACTCAGGTCAAGGGAAATTGATCACTAAAAAGCAAAAATTCTAGCTTTGCACACAATGACTTAGCCAATCAGATGGTTTGCAGAGGCCGGCAATAAACATGCCGCAAAAAGGGGGGTTTAAAAACAGAAAGTTAGTACTAAAAGATACAGTAAAGTCTAGAAAAAATAAGGAGAGCCGGCCGATAAGCCGGGTTCTGTCATGGACAGTCATTCATCTGGGATACACGTCACCGTATACCTCAAGCAACCTACCCGGGAGCTGCACGGGCCACGCATCGCTCCCCTATTTGGTCTTGCTCCAGGCGGGGTTTACCCTGCCACCGGTGTTACCACCGGCGCGGTGCGCTCTTACCGCACCATTTCACCCTTACCGGTACCTGTCGGTACTTAGGCGGTATATTTTCTGCGGCACTTTCCGTAGGCTCTCGCCCCCCAGGCGTTACCTGGCGCCTTGCCCTGTGGAGCCCGGACTTTCCTCTGCGCCCGATGGACACAGCGACTGCCTGGCCGACTCTCCACCTGTCATTATAATGCAGAAACCTATTCAGTTGTTCGGCTTCTTATCTTTGTTCTCTATAAGACCTTGATGAAGCCCTACTGTTTATCGTCAATAATGTGGCGATACAACCGATTTTTTTTCTCACCCGTGATTCTTGCCGCCAGTTCCGCCGCTTGTCTGGAAGGGAGTTCCGCTGCCAGTATCTCTACCACTCTTTGCGCGTCCGCATCGATCCCGGCAGCCGGCTGGCATCCGGCTGCGCCCTGCACCAGCAACACGAACTCTCCCCGCCGCCGATTGCTGTCCCCAGCCACCCATGCAGACAGCTTTTCCAGGGTGTCACCGTGGATGGTCTCGAAGGTCTTGGTCAGCTCTCTGGCGACAACGGCCCACCGCTCCCCACCAAAAATCTCTTCCATCTGCTCAAGAGTGGCGCAGATTCGATGGGGTGACTCGTAAAAAATCAGTGTTCGTGTCTCATCAGCCAACGCCTGAATACGTTTTTGGCGTGCACCGGTTTTGGCTGGCAGAAAGCCCTCAAAGCAGAATCTGTCAACAGGAAGTCCGGAAGCAGACAGCGCCGCGAGGATCGCGCTCGGACCCGGTATCGGCACCACCCGATGACCACGTTCACGAACCATGCTCACCAGATGAAAACCGGGGTCACTGATCAGTGGCGTCCCCGCATCGGAGATCAGTGCAATCGAAGTACCACCTTCCAACCGTTCGACCAGTTTTGCTGCCTGTTCTCGCTCATTGTGCTCATGCAGAGCGATACAGGGAGTGTTGATACCATAATGGTGCAGCAACCTGGCGCTATGGCGGGTGTCTTCCGCCGCAATCAGCTGCACCTCACTCAGTATGGCAACAGCGCGGTAGGTGATATCCGCCAGATTGCCGATGGGTGTTGCCACAACATAGAGGGTTCCGGGTGAAGGGATGGTCTCGGACCTCATTCTTGTTACAATGCGTGAACCGTAGCCGCTGTCGCTACTAATCTAACAAGTTATTGCAATCAAGTCATGCCTAGATTTTTTGTCGTTCTTTCTGTTTTTCTTGTTGTGCTCGGTCTGAGCTCCTGCGCAACTACCCAAGCGCCACAACCCACATTCGTTGATCCGGTCACACCAGCCAAGACAACAGCAGAACGCCAGCGCTACCTCGACATGGCACGCGAATACACCCGGCTCGCTACCAACTCCTCAGCACCGGAACGGCAGGACTATCAGCTAAGGGCCGCCAATATACTGGCACTGGGGAACTTTACCCGGCATGCCCGGCAGATTCTGGGCGCTATTCCCGCTCAGGCACTGGACAGCTCACAACGCATGCGTAAACGCCTGTTGAGCGCCTATATTGCAATTCTTGAGCACAAACCTCAGGAAGCACTGCAGTTACTAAAAACCCCTCTCCCCGCAAATACCCCGCCAACCAGAAAAGCCGATTATCACCGGTTGCGGGCCACAGCCTTCGGCATGGAAGGGAGATATTTGCATAGCGCCCGTGAGCGGGTGGCGCTGGAACAGCTGTTAACCCAGCGCAGTGCCATCAATAAAAATCATCAGGCGATCTGGCAATCGTTATCCAGGGCTGACAAACAAACACTCGCAAAAGTAAAAACCCTTCCTCCACCACATGTTTTGAGCGGCTGGATCGAGCTGATACGGATCTCAAATCCGCCCGGCACAACTCGCAACAAATGCGCGAAAAACTGGCTCAGTGGCAGGCCGATTTCCCTGGGCATCCAGCAAGCAGGGCCATCCTGAGCGCACTGTATGAGCAGAGCGAACAAATTGTTTCCTTGCAGCCGGAAAATATTGCTCTGCTTTTGCCACTGAGTGGCAATCTGAAACCGGCAGGAGAGGCCATTCGGAACGGTTTTATTTCAGCTTACTATGCCAGGGAGCAGCAAGATCAGGATATTCAGCAGATCCGCATATATGATGCAAGCGAAGGAACGGATATCCGCGAGGTGTACCGGAGAGCAGTAGCGGAAGGCTCTGATCTGGTTGTTGGTCCACTGGACAAAAGCGACATTACCCTTCTGGTCGATTCGGGCGAGTTGAGAACTCCAACTCTGGCGCTGAATTACATGGATACAGACAATGGACGTTTTTCCGATAACCTGTTTCAACTGGGGCTTTCACCAGAAGATGAGGCGCGCCAGGCAGCACAGCGGATCTGGGCTGACGGACACAGTCAGGTTGGCATCGTCTACCCCAACACTCCGTGGGGAGAGCGGGTGGCAAATGCTTTTATTGCGGAGTGGGAAAAGAATGGCAGCCGAATCGTAGCCACTCAGTCTTATGATGAAAGCGGCCAGGATTTTTCGACTCCCATTGCCCGTATGCTCAAGACAGCGGAAAGCAATGCACCGGCAGTTGAGGCCAGAAAAACAGCAACGCCAGCATACAAGGATAATGATTCGGCAACAAAACCACCTATCGGTGTTGATGCCATATTCATACCGGGCTACCCACGCCAGCTACGCCAGCTCCGGCCCCAACTTCGTTTTCATGATGCAGGCGATGTTCCCGTCTATGCTACATCACACGCCTTTACCGGCAAGGCAAACCGGATGATGGACAGCGATCTTAATGGAATCCGGTTCTGTGACATGCCATGGATTCTGGATACCGGTAACGGCAACAGAAAGCTGCGCAGAAACATCAAGAAAAACTTTGCAGTCGTTCCGGATTCCCAAATTAACCGCTTGTACGCACTGGGTGTTGATGCCTATAACGTAATTCCGGCGCTGGCGTCGCTGCAAAGCCAGTCCTATGAACGCTACGATGGAGAAACAGGTACGCTGATGATGGATGATAGCGGACGCCTCCACCGCCAACTGTCATGGGCTGTTTTTAAACGCGGTGTGCCTCATCTCTTGCCCCCGGCGGCAACCACTCCTGAATGAGCCTGACGACCAGACAGCAAGGACAACAGGCTGAAGAGGCGGCCTGCAAGTATCTGCAGGCACAGGGGTTGGAGTTATACAACAGAAACTACCACTGCCGGCGTGGTGAAATCGATCTGATAATGGGTGACAACGCCACGCTGGTGTTCATTGAAGTCCGCTATCGCTCATCCAGCCGTTTTGGTTCCGGTGCAGAGACAGTGGGCCCCCGTAAACAGGCTCGAATCATTGCCACTGCAGCTCACTATCTGCAGGAATATCCAAAACAGGCTCGCCGCCCGGCCCGGTTCGATGTTATTTTCATGCAGTCTGCAGATGCTATCCAGTGGGTCAAAGATGCCTTCCAGACCTGATAACTCCACCCAGTCACTCCCTCCAATATTCATAGAGCAACTGGGTCATACTCTTCCTAACGGCAACTTGCTGACCGATCCTGCCGATACCTGGGTCTACGGCTACGACAACAGCCGCCGCCAGGTTCCTCCATCTGCTGTCGCTCTTCCCACTACCCATCAACAGGTGGTGAATATCGTCAAACTATGTAACAAATTTTCCGTTCCCCTGACACCAAGGGGCCGGGCAACAGGGACACCGGGAGGCGCAGTTCCGCTGCATCATGGTGTTGTACTATCCTGTGAGAAAATGAATCACATTTTGCACAACGCACCGGAAGACCGCTACATGATTGTACAACCCGGTGTTATCAATTCCGCCGTTCAGAAGCAAGCGCAACAGGATGGCTTTTTCTGGGCTCCGGATCCAACCAGCGCTGCTTTTTGCACGGTAGGAGGAAATCTTGCCTACAACTCGGCCGGCCCCCGGGCTATCAAGTATGGGACACCGCGCGAAAATGTTCTCGGCCTGCGGGCAGTTACTGGTGCAGGTGAAGAGATCCGCACCGGAGTTCGTACCAGCAAAGGAGTAGTAGGCTTTGATCTGACACGCCTTATTATCGGCTCCGAGGGAACACTGGCGGTCATTACCGAAGCTACCCTTAAACTGATTCCGCTGGCCCAGGCCAAACGAACCTTGCGTGCCATCTATCAAGATATTCAATCCGCCGCAGCAGCAGTATCCCGCATCATGGCCCAGCCGGTGACACCCTCGGCTCTGGAGTTCATCGACGGTAATGCCATCAACATGATTCGCAGCTACAGCAATGTCAGCATTCCATCAGAAGCCGGGGCGTTACTGATGATTGAGGTAGATGGTATAGAAGCAGGCATCGATGCGGCCACCGCAATCATAACCGATGCCGCCAGTGGAACAGGGTTGGTGGATCTTCAAACAGCACGCAATCAACAGGAAATCACTTCACTATGGGCCATGCGCAAGGCGCTCTCACCCGCGCTGCGCACCGTTGCTCCGAAAAAAATAAATGAGGATGTAGTCGTACCAGTATCACTCATGGCCGAGCTTGTTACCAGGCTGGATCGGCTTGCAAAAAAACATGATATTACCATTATCAATTTCGGGCACGCCGGAAATGGAAATATCCACGTCAACCTCCTGATCGACCCGACAGAACAGCAGCAACTTCTCCGTGCTGAACGCTGCCTCGATGAGCTGTTTACACTAGTGCTTGAACTTGACGGTACGTTATCTGGTGAACACGGGGTGGGTATCGAGAAAAGGGAGTTTGTTGGCAGGGAAATTGAACCACAAACACTAACCTTGATGAAACGCATCAAGAAGCAATTCGATCCGAACGGAATCCTCAATCCCGGCAAGATGTTTCCTTAGCCATCCAACGGCCTCGGACAGTCATACCGCAAGATATTCTCCATATTTTTACTTGATCACTTTAAGGTGAGAACGCGACGAACCACCTCCGGAACTACTCGGTGGTGCGTCATCCCCATTCTCATTCTCGTTGAACATCATGCCCTGTCCATTCTCACGCGCATAGATGGCCATTACCGAAGGCACGGGAATTACCAGCTCTGTCGATACCCCACCAAAACGGGCATTAAACTCAATATAGTCATCTCCCAGGGAAAGAGCCCCAACCGCGCCAGCGGTGATATTCAAAATTATCTTGCCATTTTCTACATACTGATGGGGGACACTCACCCCTTCCATATTGGCGTTTACCAATAGATAGGGGGTCATATCATTATCCGCAATCCAGTCATAGATTGCCCGGATCAGGTAAGGACGGCTCGATGTCATCTGTTCCCTCCCGATTTTTTCAAACGCAGATTCAAACCAGCCGGAAAAACCAACCCTCAGCTCCGCATTTCCCGTTCAGCCTCGGTCAAACTCTGTTTAAAACTTTCCCGCGCAAAAAGTTTATCTGCATAATCGAGAAGCGGTTTGGCCTGTGGGGGCAAGGAGACTCCGATAGAAGGAAGGCGCCATAGCAGTGGTGCAATAGCACAATCCACCAGCGAATACTCCTCACTAAGAAAAAAGGGTTGTCGATTAAAAAGCGGTGCGATAGCCGTGAGGCTATCCCGCAACTCCTTTCGCAATTTGGCAGCAGACTTGTCATTCCCGGCTGCCAACCGTTGCACTGCTTTATCCCAATCATTCTTGATACGATAAAACATCAGTCGACTTTGAGCTCGTGACACCGGGTCCACAGCCATCAGGGGGGGATGAGGGAAACGTTCATCCAGATACTCCACAATAACTGCGGGCTCAAATAGTACCAGCTCACGATCAACCAGTGTTGGTACCGTGTTGTATGGATTCAGATCGATCAGATCCTCCGGCAAATTATCCAGGGTTACGTCGGTAATATCGACGTTAATGCCTTTCTCTGCCAGCACGATACGCACTCGATGACTATCGATATCTGTACCACCAGAAAAAAGGGTCATTACCGTACGTCGGTTGGCAATCACCGCCATATCAATGATTCTCCTTGCATGTATGCCCACCGGATATAACTATTTCAGCGAATGGCACCATGAATTTCATCCCGTAACCAATTTGCACAACAACGTGACTGTTGTCACTTTCGCGTACATCCTTATTTTTTTCTTACCTGAAAAAGCAAAGGGGGTTTACCCCCCCTTTACTCCAGCACCTTGTCAGGACTGAAAAGATACCCACCAATAGCTCATGGTTTCCAATCCGCCTTGCGGCGAAATGACGGTAACTCTATCAATGCACATCCTTCCAGTACTCCTTCTTCAGCAGGTAGGCCAGAATGAAGAATACAAACAGAAATAACAACACCTTCACACCCAAGCGCTGACGCTCAAGCTTGTAGGGCTCACCAACATAATCCAGAAAATTGACCAAATCACGAATGGCCCCATCAAACTGCTCAGGTGTCATAGTACCAGGTTGCGCCAATTCAAAACGTTCAAACACGGGATCTCCTCCGTGCTCATCCTCCTTGAATATAGCCTTCTGCCAACCCTGCAGCTCCCACATAACATGAGGCATGCCCACATCTTTGAAAACCACATTGTTCACCCCGAACGGCCGTGACTCATCAATATAAAAGCTGCGCAGATAAGTATAGAGCCAGTCCACACCCCGCGAACGTGCGATCAAACTAAGATCCGGCGGTGTCGTACCAAAAAACATATTGGCATCAGCCGAACTCATCGCAACGTCCATGGTGTTACCAATCTTCTCGGTAGTAAACATCAGATTGGCTTTGACCTGTTCTTCGGTCAAACCAATATCCTGCGCCATACGATTATAGCGCTGATATTTTGCTGAGTGACAACTCAGGCAGTAGTTGACAAAGAATTTGGCTCCCCGCTGCAGGGAAGCTTGGTCAGTCGAGTCAATATCGGCATGATCCAGATGAACATGTCCTCCGGCTGCCAGCCCAAGGGCGGGCGCCATAGCCAATAGAAACAGTGCGATCAGCTTCTTCATTTGGTCACCCTCTCTGGAACTGGTTTGGTTTTATCCATCTTGCTGTAGATAGGCATAAGCAGAAAGAACGCAAAATACAGCGCCGTGCAGATCTGGGCAAGCAGTGTTTTACCCGGAGTTGATGGCTGTACACCCAGATAGCCCAATACAACAAACACCACCACAAAAATGGCAATCCAGGCCTTGAAGATGATCCCCTTGTAGCGAATCGATTTCACCGGACTGCGATCCAGCCAGGGCAGAAAAAAGAAAAGCACAATAGAGGCACCCATTGCCACCACTCCAGGGAAGGCGGAGCCGGCAACAGATGGTACTGCCCGCAAAATCGCGTAAAACGGAGTAAAGTACCATACCGGTGCGATATGCTCAGGCGTCTTCATCGGGTTAGCCGGCTCAAAGTTGGGATACTCCAGAAAGAACCCTCCCATCTCCGGCGCATAAAATAGAACCAGAGCAAACAGAAACAAAAAGCCGACTACGCCGACGATATCTTTCACTGAGTAATAGGGATGGAACGGGATACCATCAGCAGGGGCAGTATCACTCCATTTATTCCCTTTTGGACCCTTCTTGATCTCAATGCCATCAGGGTTGTTAGAACCAACCTTGTGCAAAGCAACAATATGAATGAACACTACCGCAGCCAGCAGGAAGGGCAGCAGGAAGTGCAGAGCAAAGAAACGGTTCAGGGTCACATCAGAGATGACATAGTCGCCACGAATCCATACACCCAGCTCTTCTCCCACAACGGGAACTGCAGTAAACAGGTTGACAATAACCTGGGCACCCCAGAAGGACATCTGTCCCCAAGGCAGCAAGTAACCCATAAATGCAGTCGCCATCATCAATACATAGATAATCACGCCGATAATCCACAGTAATTCCCGCGGCTGGCGGTAGGAACCATAGATCAAACCGCGGAACATATGCAGATAAATCACGATGAAAAATGCAGAGGCCCCGGTGGAGTGCATATAGCGGATTAGCCAGCCCCAGTTTACATCACGCATGATATACTCAACGGAGCCAAAGGCCAGACCGGCATCAGGCTTATAGCTCATCGCCAACCAAACCCCGGTAAGAATCTGGTTGACCAGCACCAGCATCGCCAGGGAGCCAAAGAAATACCAGAAGTTAAAGTTTTTTGGCGCATAATACTGCGCCAGGTGCTCATTCCACACCTTGGTCAAAGGATAGCGTTCATCGATCCAGGATAATAAGCTCATTTAGGCAGCCTCCCCATCTTCACCAACCAGTACCCTGGTATCAGACAGATAATAGTAAGGTGGTATCTCCAGATTCTTCGGTGCGGGAAAACCTTGAAAAACCCGGGTAGCAAGGTCAAAGCGGGAACCGTGACAGGGGCAGAAGAACCCCCCTTTCCAATCTGCACCCAGATCAGCGGGCGCCATTTCCGGACGATATGTGGGAGAACAGCCGAGATGAGTACAAATCCCCACCGCTACCAGATATTCCGGCTTGCGTGAACGGTACTCATTCTTGCAATATTCTGGCTGCTGAGGCATTTCCGAATTCGGATCCAGCAACTGGTCGTTGAGGGTCGGCAGATCCTTCAGATTCTGCTCTGTGCGGCGGACAATCCAGATCGGTTTTCCGCGCCATTCAACGGTCATCATCTGACCCGGCTCCAGCTTACTGATATCCGCCTCTACCGGAGCACCAGCGGCCTTGGCCTTGGCGCTGGGGTTCCACGCAGATATAAAAGGAACCAGCACATAAGCGGTTCCAATCCCGCCCACCACAGCTGTGGCAGCAGTCAGAAACCGGCGTTTGCTGGTATCAACAGCGTCTGCACTCATAGTCATCGTCTCCCGGTTTTGCCTGGGTTGTGTCATTATCAAAGTGGCCCATCACTTAACGCGCAGAGAAACCTCTGCATCGGCGCCAGGCGCGCCTCGTCACCAAAAAATCAAATTTCCCACTTATTAAGCGGGGTAGTTTCATACAAAGTTTTGGCAAGGTCAAGGTTTAACCTACCCGCAAAGTGGTATCTGGCTGTTTTAACGAGGAAAAAATAGTAAATGCGATTGGTATAAAAAAGCGCGACAGGAGAGCCGCGCATCCAAATACCACCCAAGGGGGGCAATCATATTGGCCTGAACAGTTCTGTTTCTGTCGCATCAGGGACTTATCAACAGCAAGTCTAAAGTTAAAATGAGATTGCACCAGAGCGACAGTGCGAACGAATTTTTCAGGCCAGAGGAAAAACAAACAAAAAACAAACAATAGTTTCGAGAATAACACAGCCAACCACACTATTCAAATTTATTGATTTATTAATGCCGCGGGCTTATTAACCCGGCAACGATATAGATGGTGTTCAGGGCTTCAAGAATGGGCCGGATCAAGGCGCAGCTCGCCGGCAAGGGTGGCCCCCTTGGCAAGAGCTGCAACACCGAGGCGGCTCATTCTTGAAG
>JAJRUX010000071.1 GCA_024277575.1 Gammaproteobacteria bacterium
AAATTTTCAGCCACAGTGCTGATGGTTATCTCACCGAACAGGCCGCCAATCTGATAATCAACTTCCGGCCGGAGGTAAACCGGTTACTGGAAGCATCGGGATTAAACGAAAAAAAAGTGGCTCGCTCAATGAGAGCAGAGGCTCATCGCTATCTGTTTCACGACGGGAAGCTGCAGCCGGTTCCTTCCCGGCCCGCAGAAATGCTTTTTTCTCCCCTGTGGAGCTGGCATGGAAAAATGCGTCTGCTGGCGGAACTGTTCATCCCCAGGGGTGGAGACAAAAACGAGACCGTTGCCGAATTCATCAACCGCCGGCTTGGCTCCGAGGTACTGGAAAAAGCGATGGAACCTTTCGTCGGAGGCACCCTGGCCGCAGATGCCAGCCACGCCAACGCACGGGCTACCCTGCCACGCCTGACTGCGCTGGAACAACGCTACGGCAGCATCACCATGGGCGTACTGGCCAACCGCCTGTTGCACCGCCGCACAATCATCAATGATGCCTTCTCTTTTCAGGGCGGCATGTCCACGCTGGTACAGTCACTGGCAGCAACATCAGAAAGCCGAATCCACACCGGCAGAAAGTTAACAGAGCTGGTGCGGGATGGCTCCGCCTGGCGGGTCAGCGGCTGCTCGGACAGTGAGGAGTACACCCTGCGCGCCCGCCATGTGGTTATCAGCACACCAGCCAATACGGCCGCACGGCTGGTTCGTCCCCTGAACAACGAGCTTGGCGCAGCCCTCGGCACCATCTCCTACGCCCCGCTGGCTGTTGTTCACATGGGCTTTTCCCAGAAGCAGATCGCCCATCCGCTGGATGGTTCCGGATTCCTGACCCCGGCAAACACCGGCCTGGCATTCAATGGCAATCTGTGGATGAGCAGCCTGTTTCCCGGCCGGACCCCAAAGGGAAAAGCGCTGCTGACGTCCTACGTGGGAGGATGCCGGGCCCCGCAAATGGTAAACTGGAAAGAAGAGACGCTGATTGCAGCACTTTGCCGTGATCTCAAACCCGTTCTGGGACTGCGAGGCGAACCCGAGTGGCTGCGTATCGATCGCCATGAACGCGCATTGCCGCTTTACCACGGTAACTATCAGCAGCGTCTCTCCACCATTGAACAACAGCTGCAACATCTGCCGGGGCTGCATCTGGCAGCAAACTACAGGGGAGGCGTTTCGGTGCGAGACCGGATTGTGTGTGGAGCCAAAACCGCAAAAGAGATCGCACAACAGCTGCGCAAACAGCAAGCAGCCAGAAGTTTTTTTTCAGCAGATATGCAGCACTCTCCGGGGATTTGCAGGTGAACAGGACACATCACCTATCCAGTAAGGAACGGCCGGGATTCAGGCCGCTTCCGGTTGTTATCATTGTGGTAGCCGTACTACTGATCATTCCCGTCTGGCTCAACTGGTACTCGGCTTCAGTCTCCCTGCCCCGCTACTGCGCCAATCCCCAACAAACCCTGACTCACCTGCGACAGATACTGACCGAACCGCGACCTGCCGGAGAGGAGTCCCGCCGGCCATATCTGATTGCTGCAAAACTTCTGTTCCTGTTACCCCGCCAGACCGATGAGAGTGTTGAAGTATATCTCCGGCGGGTGGAAAACCATTTTCAGAACAGGTGTCATGGACACTAATCCAAACGCCACCCCGCTGACTTTCTGGTCACATTTCCGGGAATTCATGGCGATCTTTGCGCCACTGGCCATCTCCCTTATCGCCATCGCTTCCATGCATTACTATGCCGAGTACAAGGCCAAACAGGTCACCCAGGGTGACAGCGAAATACTCAATGTCGATCTCGGTCGGCGCACCATCACCACCGACATCGCCAACGTGGTTTCTGATCTGATGTTTCTCGCTGAACGGACCGGGCAGGAAAAGCATCTCGACCGCATAGAAAAACCACGCCGTAACATCGCCGAAGAGTACCTCGTATTTGCCCGCAACAAACGTATCTATGACCACATCCGGTTTCTGAATACCAATGGCAGAGAGGTCGTTCGGATTAACTATACCGGGGGCCAGTCCCATGTTATCCCCAAGAAGGATCTTCAGGATAAGTCCCAGCGGTACTATTTTCGTGACGCCATGAATACCCGTCGGGGCGAGGTCTATATGTCACCCCTGGATTTGAATATCGAAGCAGGAAAAATCGAGCAGCCGATAAAACCAATGGTCCGTTTTGCCACACCGGTATTTGATGAGCAGGGAAACAAACAGGGCGTCCTGTTTCTCAACTATCTTGGCGACAACCTGATTCGGCGCTTCAAACAGGCCGCGATCAATATCAGCGATCATATCCAGCTGGTCAATAATGACGGTTACTGGATCAGCAGTCCAAATCCGGAAGATGAATGGGGGTTCATGTTCAACAACAATCAGACGTTCGGAATCCGCTATCCGGGAGCATGGAGAAAAATCAGCGGCAGTGATATGGGGCAGTTTGTTACTGAACAGGGGATGTTTACCTATACCACCATTTATCCATTACAGATCTCCAGGGTTTCCGCAAAAAAAAGCATCAATCCGGATATGGTAGTGGGGAAGACCGAATTAAAGCCAAGCGTAAGCAACTATTACTGGAAAATCATATCCCATATCCAGCCAGCCGCACTTGGTGCTTCACCATCCAATTTTTTGCGCCGGAACCTTCTGCTCTATTCAACCCTGTTGCTGCTGCTGGGAATCACCTCACTCTACCTCGCTCACGCCCGACTGCGGCACCGCCAGGCGGTAGCGCAAAACGAGTATGAAAAACGCTTCCGAAATACCCTGGAGGAGATCCAGCTCGCTGCGGTTACCTTGAACAGCAATTCCAAAATTGTTTTCTGCAATGATTTCCTGCTCAAGCTGACGGGATGGCAGCGGGATGAAGTATTGGGGCATGATTGGATTGAGCTGTTTGTTCCTGAATCACAGCGCCGGGAAACGCGTCAGATTATGCAGACGGACGAACCCACGCTCACTCCAAATATCCGGCAGGCCGAAATACTCACCCGTAGCGGTAAACAGCTGTTAATCTCCTGGAATCTGACCCGCTCCTGGAATCAGGAGGGACGGCTCACCAGCATTACCGCCATCGGCGAAGATATTACCGAGCGCTATCGGGCCCAGGAAGATCTGCGCAAACTGTCCCGTGCCGTGGAACAGAGCCCCAGCGTGGTTATGATCGTCAACCGCAAGGGAGAGATTGAATATGTCAATCCAAAATTCTGCCAGATAACCGGCTACCGCCCCGATGAAGTGATCGGGAAGAATCCAAAAATACTGAAATCCGGTGAAACCTCCAGCAAAGAGTATAAAGCACTGTGGAATACATTACTCAGCGGCGGCATCTGGCGTGGCGAGCTGCATAATAAAAAGAAAAATGGCGAACTGTTCTGGGAAGCGGCCGCCATCTCGCCAGTGAGAGACAACTCGGGACAAATAACCCATTTTCTGGCAGTAAAAGAGGATATCACCGAACGAAAACGGCTCGAACATGAAGTTGAAAAACACAATCGCGAACTTGCCAAAACACACGCCCTGGCGGTGGTCGGCCGGATGGCCAACATGATTGCTCACGATCTGCGCAACCCGCTCTCATCAATCAAAATGACTCTGCAGATCCTGGGCAAACAGAAACAGGCCCACTGGCATGAGGACAACCACGAATTGTGTCAGATTGCCCTTGAGCAGGTGCGTTATATGGAAGACATGCTGGCCGATCTGTTGACCTATTCACGCCCGGATACACTGAAACCGGAGTGGATCACCATCGACAAATTACTGGATACGGCCATCGGGCTGGTACAGAAAAAAATTGATGAATACGGTGTAGAGCTTTCCACCTGTTATCAGCCCGGGCTGCCCACGCTTTACGCCGATGCAACCAAACTCCGCCAGGTGTTTTCCAACCTGATTGTCAATGCTGCTCAATCCACCGAACAACAGCCTACAGCGAACAGGCAGATATCAGTACATACCCGGCTTCTGTTGACTGAAAGCGGACCCCGGATCCAGGTCGAAATTCACGACAACGGCAGCGGAATTGACCCTGCACAACATGAAAACCTGTTTGAACCGTTTTTTACTACCCGGGCCAAAGGGAGCGGTCTTGGACTTGCCATCGTTAAACGCATAATAGAGCAGCATCAAGGTTCGGTGACGTTACAGGAACATGACGATGGTGGCACCCGCGCTGTCGTCATCCTGCCAACAAACGGAATTCAGGCCAGGGATAACCGCCCGACCGAAACAGCGGCCAAAAATTCGGAAAACGTTTATCCTATTACCGCCCAATCAGGAAACAGTTAAACAGATATGAGTACCATTCTTATCGTTGATGACGATACCGCCAGTTGCCGTACCCTGCAGCTCCATTTTCGCAGCCTGGGCCATGAAACGCTGATGGCACACAGCGTGGATGACGGGTTGAGCCGTACTGCTCAAACGCCGCCCGACCTGATCGTGCTGGATATCCGCATGCCGGGAAGATCCGGCCTGGAGGGACTGCCCGACTTCAAGAGTATCTGCCCCGGTGCCGGCATCATCATGATCACCGCCTTCCATGATATGGAAAGCACCATCCAGGCCATGCAGCTGGGCGCTGACGATTATATCCACAAACCCATCGACATTGATGAACTGGACTCCGCTGTTACCCGAATCCTGACCAATGCAGATACCTGTGACAAACAGGTACAAACCCTCTCCAGCAAGAGTGACAAACCTCCCGCCATGGTCGGCCGAAGCCGGCAGATGAAAGAGGTTTTCAAAACCATTGGTCTGGTTTCCGACAGTCCGGTCACTGTTTTAATTACAGGTGAGAGCGGTACCGGGAAAGAGCTCGTTGCCCGGGCCATTCATCGTTCCGGTAGCAGGGCGACAGGACCATTTGTCGCCGTAAACTGCGCCGCACTGGTGGAAACCTTGCTGGAGTCGGACCTGTTCGGCCATGAAAAGGGGGCATTCACCGGTGCGGTAAGCAATCAGCCCGGTAAATTTTCCCTGGCACGCGGGGGTACCATATTCCTGGACGAAATTGGGGAGACCTCTCCTGCAATACAGGCCAAACTGCTACGGGTGCTCCAGGAGAAGGAGTTCACTCCCCTGGGTGCAAAAAAAGTTGAACGTACTGATGCACGTGTTATCGCTGCGACCAATATCGATATTGAGGAGAGCGTAAAAAACGGCCGTTTTCGCGAAGATCTTTATTACCGCCTGCAGGTTGTAAACATTCATCTTCCTCCGTTACGGGTTCGCAAAAACGACCTGCTGGATCTGGTACAGACACTGCTCGCCCGGATCAACCGCGAGATGCACTGCAACATCTCCGGACTGACCATGGAGGTAATGGAGTGCTTTCAGCGTTACAACTGGCCCGGCAACATCCGGGAACTGGAAAATGTATTGATGAAAAGTGCAGCCCTTTGTGCCGGTCACACCATCACCATGGATCTCCTTCCCTCCACACTGCGTTGCCTGGATACCAAGCATCCCGCATCAACCAATCGCCCGCTCTGGCAACTGAGTCTGGAGGAAATTGAGGCGATGCATGTTGTCCGAGTTCTCAACGCCTGCAATTGGCACAAGGGCCGGGCCTGCGAAATCCTCGGCGTCTCCCGTCCCCGGCTGCGGCGCATGATTCAACACCACCGCCTTACTCCGCCGGAAAATGCCAGCAAACTGTTTCTGGATGAAAGCGACACGGATATTCTGGAACAGCAGTGGGGCAGTGAGTAACCCTATCCTTTTCTATTCATACAGTTAGGGGCTTCAAGAATGGGCCGCCTCGGTGTTGCAGCTCTTGCCAGGGGGGCCACCCTTGCCGGCGAGCTGCGCCTTGATCCGGCCCATTCTTGAAGCCCTGAACAGCATCTATATTGTTGCCGGGTTAATAATATCAGCTCCCGGCTTTTAACAGCGACTGTGAAACACGGGAAGCCAACACAGCGGCCGGGAAGTAACAGCTGAACAGACTGCCTTTACCAATTTCGCTGTCAATCTCCAGATGACCCTGGTAGCGGTTCATGACATGTTTGACAATAGCGAGCCCCAGCCCGGTTCCACCTTTCTCACGCGAACGGCCCACGTCAATACGGTAAAAACGTTCGGTCAGGCGTGGAATGTGGTGAGCCGGAATCCCCTGACCGCTGTCATGAACATCAAAACGGGCGCCCTGCTCAGTCCGCCGCCAGCGGATCTGTATCTTCCCGCCTGCGGGAGTATATTGCACCGCATTGAAGATCAGATTGGAAAACACACTGCGCAACTCCTCATAATTCCCCTTTATTAACAAATCCGGATCGACATCGAGACCGATAACATGCCCGTTGTCACCGCTCAGTGTAGCCGCATCTTCCTGGATGGCCGTCAGCAGGGCCAACACATCCACTTTCTCGGTCCCGATCGATTGCACACCATTCTCCATGCGGGAAAGAAACAGCAGATCAGTCACAATATGCTGCATGCGGCGAGTCTGCTGCTCCATGAGCAGTACGGAACGCTGCCAGCCCCCAGGCAACTCCTCGGCACTGTCCGCCATGGATTCAAGATAACCGGCAATCACCGTCAACGGCGTGCGCAGCTCGTGGGAAACATCAGCCACAAAATCACGCCGCATCTGTTCCAGCCGGTACAGGCGGGTAATGTCACGGGCAATCAGCAGACGGCGGTTTTTTCCGTAGGAGACCAGATGCACAGACAAGATCGTGTTTTCATCTTCCGGTGAGGGAATCTCGATTGGCTCATCACCATCACCTTTATCCAGATACTCCCTGAAGGCGGGATGACGCAGCAGATTGCCGATATATTGCCCCACATCGGCTGAAGGCTGTAGCCCGAGCAGTTTTTGCGCCGGTTTGTTATACCACTCAATGATATCGTGCTCACCGAGCATAACAGTAGCATCGGGCAAGGCAGCAGCCAGTTTATAAAAACGCTTCAGCAACCGATTAAGGCGCTTGCGGCGCCTGAGGCTACCTTCACGAAGACGGTAAATACCATCAAAAGCACTTCCCCAAATACCGCTGGACACTGGCAGGGCACCAAGTTCAGCCTTCCGCAACCAGCGTCGCAAGCGTGACAGATTGTAGAGATGCCAGACAAGATAGCCGAACGTCACCAGCAACAGAAACAGCAGCGCATGCCCTGTCACCCACCCCAGCAGCAGGGCCAGCAAGGCAACCATGATCATGCGGATATACTCTACCGTAGTGATATCGATACTCCATTCATCCCGGATTCTGCACCGGGATCATATCTGCGGGGAAAATCTGTATCCCGCCCCCCTCACCGTCTGAATAAACTTATCATGCTGATACGGCTCGAGAGCCTTGCGTAAACGGCGCACATGAACATCCACAGTGCGCTCCTCAATATACACCGTACCACCCCACACCCGATCAATAAGTTGATTGCGGCTGTATACCCGCTCCTGATGACTCATCAAA
>JAJRUX010000072.1 GCA_024277575.1 Gammaproteobacteria bacterium
GGCTGCCGAACTGGCGTTACGAAATGTTGAGGTAGTACACAGCCGGGTGGAGAACTACCACCCGCCCGATCTGTTTGATACAGTGACCACACGCGCATTCGCCAGCCTGGCGGAGATGGTACAGTACACGCAGCATCTGCTGGCGGAACAGGGGCGTTTCGTGGCCCTCAAAGGGGTAAATGCACGGCAGGAAACCGAAAACCTGCCCGCCGGTTTTACCCTCGGTGAACTGAAACAGCTGAAGATACCCGGTTCGGACAGCCTGCGGTACGCAGCCATCATCCAGAGAGACGGATAGAACATGGGACAGATTATCGCGGTAACCAACCAGAAAGGCGGTGTGGGGAAAACCACCACCAGCGTCAATCTGGCCGCCTCCCTGGCGGCAACCAGACGCAGGGTGCTGCTGGTCGATGCCGATCCCCAGGGAAATGCCACCATGGGCAGCGGCATCGACAAGAACGAGCTGGAGAGTTCCACCTATGACGTGCTGATGGGCGAACTGCCCGCCAGCGAAGTCATCACACTATCCGAGCAGGGGGGCTACGACCTGCTCCCCTGCAACAGCGATCTGACCGCCGCAGAGGTGCAGCTGCTGGAGGCCCGGCAGCGGGAGCAAGCGCTGAACAACGCCCTGCAGACGGTCAAGAGTGACTACCACTACATCATCATCGACTGTCCGCCCTCCCTGAACATGCTTACGGTGAATGCACTGGTGGCTGCGGACGGCGTGCTGATTCCCACTCAGTGCGAATACTATGCACTGGAGGGGCTTTCCGCCCTTTTGGACACGGTGGAACAGATCCGCCGGAACCTGAACCCGCAACTGCAAATCGCCGGTCTGCTGCGCACCATGTTCGACCCGCGCAACCGGCTCTCCACCGACGTCTCCGCCCAGCTGACCGAACACTTTGGCGATCTGGTTTACCGCACAGTCATTCCCCGCAACGTAAGGCTTGCAGAGGCACCGAGCTTCGGCGTACCAGCGTTGATCTATGACAAATACTCACGAGGGGCTCAAGCCTATCTGGCGCTGGCGGGAGAAATATTGCGCAGGGAAAAAAAATCTCGGCAGAAAGAGACCGAGGGAATGGGTTACAATGCGGCACACACGACAGATAGTGGAAGTTGATTATGGCGGTTAAGAAAAGGGGTCTCGGGCGCGGGCTGGACGCGCTACTGGGAGGAACAGCAGCAAAGGCTCAGCCAGCTACAGACAATAGCAGCCAGGATGGTGAACTGCGTATGCTACCCGTCGATCTGCTGCAGCGCGGACGCTATCAGCCACGCACCGGAATGAACAATGAGGCGCTGGAGGAGCTGGCAAACTCAATCCGCGCCCAGGGCGTAGTGCAACCAATAGTCGTTCGCGAGCTGGAGCAGGCAGGACACTATGAAATCATCGCCGGTGAGCGCCGCTGGCGCGCCGCCCAACTTGCCGGCCTGCATGAAATTCCGGCCGTAATCCGCGAGGTACCGGATCAGGCCGCCATTGCCATGGCGCTGATCGAAAACATCCAGCGCGAAGAGCTGAGCCCCATGGAAGAGGCTCACGCCCTGCAGCGCCTGATTGATGAGTTCAACCTTACCCACCAGGATGCGGCTAATGCCGTCGGTCGTTCCCGTGCCGCCGTCAGTAATCTGCTGCGCCTGCTTACTCTCAATGAGGACGTCAAAAAACTGCTGGAAAATGGTGATCTCGAGATGGGTCACGCCCGGGCCCTGCTGGGATTATCAGGTGATCAACAGAGTGAGGCAGCCCGTATTGTTGAAACCAAAGGCTTATCCGTACGGGAAACCGAGCAACTGGTGCGACGCATGACATCAGGACCCAAGCCCCGATCAAAAGAAACATCGCTGGATCCGGACACCCGGCGCCTGCAGGAGGAGCTGGCGGAAAAGCTCGGTGCGCCAGTGAAGCTGCAGCACACCAGCCGGGGAAAGGGAAAACTGGTGATCCAGTACAACAGCCTTGATGAACTGGATGGAATTCTTGCCCATATCAAATGAGAGAAGTAACAGCTATACAGCCCAAACATAAATTATTTGCAACGATTCTAAAATCATTACATACCATCACCATCTTCAGCCATAATCTGAATACAGAAAAAAGCCGCTGCGGCCGATAGAAACCACAGGTCACAATAATAATTGAGCTAATGCACCATTTTTCTGTCCATGCTATTACTGTAAAACAAGACTCTGCCAACCAGCTTTTCGGGACAGTTATATGAAAATCCTGACTTTTGATATTGAAGAGTGGTTCCATATCCTCGATAACAACTCGACGAAAACGGAAAAGGAGTGGACACAATTTCCCTCCAGAATAGAAGAGAACGTGGATCGGATTCTGGATCTGCTGGATCGAAAAAATCAGTCCGCCACATTTTTCTGTCTGGGCTGGGTAGCTCAGAAATACCCTGGCGTGGTACGAAAAGTTGCCGATAAAGGACATGAAATCGGCTGTCACTCCCACATGCATCAGCTGGTCTATGAACAGACTCCTGAACAATTTCGAGCTGATCTTCATGATGCAATCCACTCTATTGAAGACGCTGTTGGGAAAAAAGTAACCAGTTACCGGGCTCCGGGGTTTTCAGTGACGGTTTCCTGTCCCTGGTTTTTTGAAGCACTCGTTGAACAGGGAATAGAGGTGGACAGCTCAATATTTCCCGCTCCACGATCACATGGAGGCTACCCGAGCTTTGGTGCTGCTCGCCCGGCACGGGTAAAAACTGCCAGTGGCATTATTAAAGAGCTGCCCATTAATATCAAAACCATCTTAGGGAAGCCCATTATTTTCTCAGGTGGTGGCTATTTTCGCCTTATTCCTCTTGCGCTGTTACGCCGCTGGATGCGTAACACCGACTATGTAATGACCTATTTCCACCCAAGGGATTTTGATCCCGGACAGCCGGTAATAAGGGATCTTTCAACCATTCGCAAGTTCAAATCCTATATCGGACTAGGCTCTTCACTCGCCAAGCTGGAAACATTGCTGGATGAGTACCGCTATATCGATCTGCAAACAGCAGTCGCCTCTGTCGACTGGGAGAGAACCAAGGTCATATCCATTTCATCGGATAACTAAACAACAACCGTCATCACCGTTTACGATGCAGCTTTTTTCTCCGCCATTGCCGAACAATATACAGTCGCCACAAACCACGAATGACAAAGTAACCGGCAATGGCGCTAACACTACTGAGAATAAAGCAACCCAGCAGAAAAGGGGCCCAGACAGCGTTCAATTCTGTCAGTACCTGTTCAAATGACGACACAACAAAAAACTCCCGCGCAGGCTGATGCAATACCCAGGCACCCAGTTTGTAAGCAAAATAATATATCGGAGCCATTGTCAACGGATTGGTAATCCAGACTAGGGCAACGGAAATCGGCAGATTGACACGAACCGCAATTGCCACAGCAGCGGCCAGGATCATCTGCAACGGGATTGGTACAAAGGCACAAAACAGCCCCACCGCAAAAGCCCCCGCGGCAGAACGACGATTGAGATGCCAGAGATTGGGATCATGCAGCAAGTCACCGAACACCTGCAAATGCTTGTGTTCCCGAATCTGGCGGTGATCCGGCATATGGCGTTTTAAAAATTTTCTGGGCATTCGGCAACTACTATAAGGAATTCCCTATTCTAATAACAACAACATGCGTTTGGCGATACTCTTTTTTCTGTTTGGGGTAGTCCTGTTCCAGCAATGTGCCGAACTGCCCGGCTATTACTGGTTTTTCACCGCCGTTCTCCTGCCATTGGCGAAGTGGTGGCGAATGACCCGTTTACCGATGGCAATGCTGGGTGGATTTCTGTGGGCCTTCCTGCATGCCGTGTGGATGTTCGGCAATGCACTTCCGGAGCAGCTGGAAGGGGTGGATGTTGAACTGGAGGGGACTATCTATTCACTGGTGGAACAGGACTCCCGCCGCACCCGGTTTGTATTTCTGCTGGATACCCTGACATATGGGGAGCAGGTATTCCGCACCCCACGACGGGTACTGCTAAGCTGGTACGGGGGAGTACCCGAACTCTCGGTTGGTGATCGCTGGCGGCTGACGGTGCGGCTCAAACAGCCCCACGGCTTTATGAACCCGGGTGGATTTGATTATGAAAAATGGCTGTTTCAGCAGCGGATCAATGCCACTGGCTATGTACGCACCAAGTCCAGCCAGGCCTTTCTGGCATCAGAGTGGTACTCCCGCCCCGTAGATCGCCTGCGTCAGTATTTGCGACAACAGATTGAATATCATCTGGAGGATCATCCCTTCTCCAGCCTGATTGCTGCACTGGCGATTGGTGATCGCAGCAGCATACAAAGCGAGCAGTGGGAGGTATTGACCCGTACCGGAACCAATCATTTGATGGCAATATCCGGTCTGCATATCGGACTGGTTGCGGGGATAGCCTTTTTCCTGGGCCGCTGGATCTGGTCCCGGCTCGGCCGGGCACCACTATTTGTCCCGGCTCCCCGCGCCGCGGCTATCGTTGCCCTGCTGGCTGCCTGTGGATATGCAGCGCTGGCTGGCTTTTCCATCCCCACCCAGCGGGCATTGATTATGGTTGGGGTGGTCATGGCAGCGCTGTTGCTGCAACGGCAGATCAACCCCAGTCATGGCTTGACTGTTGCCTTGGGCGGCGTACTGCTGCTCGATCCCATGGCAGTGGTAACACTGGGGTTCTGGCTCTCTTTTGCGGCTGTAGCAGTCATTCTGTACGGACTGAGTGGACGATTGCACAAGAAGGGCAACTGGAGACAATGGGGGCAGGTACAGTGGGTGGTCAGTCTGGGCCTGTTGCCATTACTGGCATTCTCATTTCAGCAAGCATCGCTGCTGTCACCCCTGGCCAATCTCATCGCGGTTCCCTGGGTAAGTCTGGCTGTGGTACCCCTGACCCTGCTTGGGGTCATCTGCCTGCTGCTCTATCCCCCGCTGGGTGGCTGGCTGCTGCTTCAGGCCGCCAATCTGCTGGAATTGTTGTGGCCAGTTCTGCAATGGCTGGCCAAGGTGGAGTTTGCTCAGTGGCAACTACCTGCTGAGCTGCCACTATGGAGCCTGCTCGCCGCTGTTGTCGGTATCCTCTGGCTGCTGGCTCCGCGCGGCATCCCCGCCCGCTGGGCTGGCGTGGGCTGGCTGTTACCTCTGGTTCTGATCAACCCGGAACGTCCGCAGCAGGGAGAGGCCTGGTTTACCCTGCTGGATGTGGGTCAGGGGCTGGCCACCGTCATACAGACACGGAATCATACGCTGGTGTATGACACCGGGCCAAAATTCAGCGACCATTTCGATACCGGACAGGCGGTTGTCGTTCCCTTCCTGCACCGGGAAGGTATTACCGTGCTGGACATGCTGATTGTCGGCCACGGAGACAATGACCATATCGGCGGAGCCGCGTCACTGCTGCAGGAGTATCCTGCCAGACGCCTACTGACCACAGTCCCGGAAAAGCTGCCAGGAAATACGGAGTTATGTCAGCAAGGGCAGTCATGGAACTGGGACGGAGTACGGTTCTCCGTTTTGCACCCCGCACCACAAAGCACGGCGGCGGGAAACAATGCCTCCTGTGTACTCAAGGTGGAGACCGCCGCTGCCAGCCTGCTGTTGACCGGGGATATCGAACAGCGAGCAGAACGAAGGCTGGTGATCGAAAACCCCTCCGCCCTGGCCGCTACAATCGTGGTAGCTCCCCATCACGGCAGCAAAACCTCCTCCTCGCAACGGTTCATCGACGCAGTCAATCCGGAGTATGTGCTGTTTCCGGCTGGCTACCGCAACCGCTTTCATCACCCTCACCCCAAGGTGGTGGAGCGCTATCGGGCGAAAGGAGTGCAGATGCTGGATTCGACCCGCCACGGGGCCATTCGCTTCAGGCTGGGCAGGGACAAGTTGCCTGCACCGGAGCCATACCGGATACTTGCGCAACGTTACTGGAACAACCAGTAAGGGGGACTTTCATTACCGTTTTAATATCAGCCGCTCCTCTAGCCGGGACAACAGCGATGCAAATCCAAACCATCCCAGCAGCCAGGCCGACAATGCGCCCAGCGCATTGGCAGCCATATCTGCCACATCAAAAAAACGCACACCACTCATACCCTGCAGATACTCCAAGCCGACACCCATGCCAATAAACATCCCCAGCAGTAACAATCGGGAAAACCGGCCCGGATAGAGCTGCTGAAACCACCCCATCAACACAAAATAGGCCAGCAAATGGGTATACTTATCACCGTGGCTGACATGCAACTCCACTGGCTGCGGGGTAAGGGAGAGATAGATAACCAGCGCAACCAGTCCCCAACCGATAGCAAGCCAGAGCGGGCGATATATCAAGGTTATTGTTGTACTCATGTCAGAGAAACGTATAGAACAGGAAAGTGCCCAACAGCAACCGGTAGATCACGAACGGAACCATACCGATGCGCTCCAACAACTTGAGAAACCAGTGAATACATAAGTAAGCACTCACCGCTGATAGCAGCGTTCCCAGAGTCAGGGCCAACCAGTCGACCGGCGCCTCCATCTGCATCAGATCCAGGGTTTTAAAGCCACCCGCCAGCAGAATAATGGGAACCGAGAGCAGAAAGGAAAAACGTGCCGCCCCCTCCCGGGTCAGACCCAGCATCAAGGCGGCTGTCATGGTGATTCCCGAACGTGAAGTGCCGGGAATCAATGCCAGCGCCTGGGCGCAACCAACCACCAGAATATCCTGCCAGGTCAGGGTATGCTCATCCCGCTCCCGGCGGCCCTGTGCGTCGGCCCACCACAGCAACAGACCAAAAATAATGGTGGTGCTGGCTATCACCAGTGGAGAACGCAGCTCTGTCTCGATAAAGTCCTTGAACAGCAGACCCGCCAGACCCGCCGGAATGGTGCCAAACAGTACCGCCCAGGCCAGCCGGCTGTTGGCCGTACTTTGCCTCGTAATCAGTGAGCGGCTCCAGTCTTGCGCCATGGCGATCAGCTCATGACGGAAATACCACACGATCGCTACGAGGGTTCCCAGGTGTACCGCGACATCAAAGGCAAGCCCCTGATCCTGCCAGCCGGTCAATACCGGCACCAGAATGAGATGTGCCGAGCTGGAGACAGGCAGAAACTCCGTCAGCCCCTGCAACAGCGCCAGCACAACGATCTGCATCAAATCCATCTATAGTTTCCCCCGTAAGTCCCGTAGCATAAAACCGTTGAGCGGCACCCCGGCCAACCCTTTTCCAACACCGATCACCTTGAACAGCTCCCCCATCTCTTCGGGCAGGGTAAGTATTTTTATCTGCCGGCTCAGTTCCAGCAGAGCCAGTGGATCATCGGGCAGATCCCGCATCGCCTGCTCCAGTCCGTTGGCAAGCAAAAAATAGGCCTGGGTAGTGTAACCGTAAATTTCCATACCCACATCCACCGCAGTCTCTGCAACAGCGGTAAAATTCACATGGGCGGTGATATCCTGCAGGCCGGGCAGAATCAGGGGATCCGGGTGGGCGCGGTGCCGGTAGTGGCACATCACGGTTCCGCCATCACGTTGCGGATGGTAGTACTCATGCGCGGGAAAACCATAATCGATCAACAGAACAAGACCCCGCTCCAGAATGGCGCCAACACTGCGCAGCCACCGCTCGGCGGCAAGGCCGATCTCTGACCGGTAGCCCACCGGCAACTGCACAGCGTTCCTCTCGAGCCGTTCAGCAAGCGGTTCGCTGCTGATTAGGCCACGCTCCCAACGAAACCCGTCCTTGCCACAGGTCACATAAAGCTCATCCACTCCACCACCCCCAACCTGGAAACGATGCACCGGCAAGGCATCCAGCAATTCATTGGCCACCACCACTCCGCTAAAAGGGGCCTGCGGCAAGCTGTCCAGCCACTGCACCCGCCCTGCAAGCTGCGGCACCTTGTCTTGCAGCGTCGCTTGCTGACGCTCCCGCAGATCGCCACTCAGCTCCAGAATGAAATAGTGTTCGGGCAGGCTTTCCAGTCTCTCCAGCTCTGCCAGTATATCGGCAGCCATCACCCCCGAGCCTGCGCCCACCTCGAGGATCGCCCCCCCCTCCAGCGTCCCAAGCACCTGCTGAATCTGGTTAGCGACACAGCGGGAAAACAGCGCAGATATCTCCGGCGCGGTGACAAAATCCCCTTCTGCCCCGAATTTTCGGCTGCCCGCACTGTAGTAACCCAGCCCCGGCGCATACAGCGCCAGCTCCATGAAGCGGGCAAAGGTAATGGCCCCACCGCATTCATCCATCTCCTGCTGCAGCCGCGCCACCAATCGTTTGCTATGGGCAATGGCAACCGGATCGGGCACAGGCAGGCTGTTCAGCGCAGTAGCCGCGTGCCGCATACGGGCGTGCAAAGATAAGGGTTCACTCATATAATTTAGTGTTTATGGGATCACATTTGCGGTACAGTGTCTGTTGACAAACCGCAAAGGAAAAAACCAGTGCAGGATAACATACAGCCTCTGGCAGACAAGGTGGTATTGATTACGGGTGCGGCACACCGAATCGGCGCAGCACTGGCTCGGGGACTGCACCATCAGGGTATGAATGTGGTCATCCATTACCACACCTCCCGCAGCGCAGCACTGGCTCTCCAGCACGAACTGAACCAGCAGCGGGAGGGCTCGGTAATACTGATACAGGCCGATCTGACCGAAACCAGCAAGATTTCCGCCATCATCAAGCAGGCGCGTGAAGCATGGGGGCGCCTGGACGTGCTGATCAATAATGCCTCGACCTTCTTTCCCACAGAGACGGGCACCGCTGATGAACGCTGCTGGAATGACCTGATTGGAACCAATCTCAAGGCCCCGTTCTTCCTTTGCCAGGCGGCTGCACCCCACCTCGCGAGATGGCAGGGGAGCATCATCAACATTGCAGATATTCACGCCCTGCGCCCTTTAAAAGGGTATCCCATCTACAGTATTGCCAAGGCAGGCCTGGTTATGCTTACCAAAGCCATGGCTTGTGAACTGGGGCCCAATGTACGCGTTAACGCCATTGCCCCCGGTGCCATATTGTGGCCGGAGCAGGAGCTTGACGAAGTGGCCAAACAGCGCATTATCTCCCGCACCTTTCTCAAGCGTCAGGGTTCTCCGGACGATGTGGTACGTGCGGTACTCTATCTGATCCGGGATGCCGACTATGTAAGCGGGGAGGTCATTACCGTGGATGGGGGCCGTTCGATAAACAGTTAGTCGACATCTGCTACGGGGGGGATCCATTTGGCACAACGATTGCTTCTGCTTCTATTGTTCACCGCTCCGGTGGGCGCGGCATGGGGTCAACAGTACAAGCCCATCAATTATTTCGGCATCAGCTATCTGCAGCTGCAGAGCAGCCCGACAGCAGGGCTGAACTACAGCCCCAACGGGATTCTGGCCCGGCTGGGGTTCATGATGGGCGACCATTTTGGCCTGGAGCTACAAACAGGTTTTTCCCAAACTGGGAGGAATTTTGAGCTGAACAACGTTTCCGCCGCCTATCTGTATGCCGGTTTTCCCTATGAACGCCTGCATCTGTTCACCTTGGCAGGCATGGCGCGTACCAACGTCGACAGTGCCAGGAAATCAGAGATCAGTGAAAATTTTTCTTTTGGTTTCGGGATTCGCTGGGAGGCTGTGGCAAACCTGGATCTCGGCTTGGAGTGGATGAACTATGCTGAACGTTCAGCTTACCGAATCAATGCAGTCAATATCGGATTTGTAAAGCATTTCTAATACAGGCCACGGAACTACCATGGCCTGCATATATCCGGTGAACTAAACCTTTTCCTTCAAGCCCTTCAGCGGCGCTATCTTGATGACATTATGGGCAGGTTTCGCCTTGAACATCATCTCCTCACCTGTGAACGGATTCGTCCCCTTACGTGCCCGTTTGGCCGGTTTACGGACAACCTTGAGCTTCATCAGCCCGGGCAAGGTAAACACCCCGGCACCGTTTTTCTTAAGGTGACCTTCAATGATCTCGTCCAGTGCTTCGAATACCGCATTGATATCTTTTCTGGCAAGACCGGTCTGTTCGGCAAGCGTCCGGTAAAGCACCGTTTTTGTCATTGGATCCGGGATAGCTTTTACTCTTTTCCTGGCGACACTCGTTGCCTTGGCAGCAACTTTTTTTGTAGCTGTCTTTCTTTTAGTGGTGGTTTTCTTTTTTGCTACCATTATTGTCTCCTGTATCGTCTGTTGTGAGTGATGATTCTCCACCCGGTAGTGAAAAACGGTATGCTATGCGTTTTTACCACTGATTTAAACGTTATGAAATTACTTTTTGACCTATGTTGTAATATAACAACAAAGGAGCAGTGCTTGTGAATACCCAACTTCAGTTACAGACCGATCATTGGGGCCTGCATGAGTTCACCTCTCAAGTCTCCACCGTTGTCCATCGAGGTGGTATTGAGGAGGGGTTATGTTCCCTGTTTGTCCAGCACACCTCTGCCAGCCTGTTGATCCAGGAAAATGCAGATCCTTCCGCCCGACATGATCTGGAAAACTGGCTGAACCGGCTGGTGAAAGAGCATGATCCTTTATACACTCACACCCAGGAAGGGGCTGACGATATGCCGGCCCATATCAAAACTGCACTAACCAACAGCTGCCTGACTATACCAATTATTAATCACCAACTGGCTCTCGGTACTTGGCAAGGGATTTTTTTGTGGGAGCATCGGCACCAGGGTGGACGGCGCTCTGTCATCGTACATATTGACTAACCGATGAATCAAGCCATCGCCACAGCCGCATTTCTGATTGTCAGCGGGGTAGTGTGGCGGCTGCTCAGGCCGTTTGGCAGTGACGCTGATCAGATGCGCCAGTCGCTAACCTCTCTGGTCTATGTATTTTTGTTACCAGCTCTGGTACTGCTGGTATTGTGGCGTGCACCACTGGGAATGGATGCGGTACGTCTGGCCTTCATTTCAGCAAGCTGTATTTTTGCAGGGCTGGCGATGGCATGGCTCTGGTTTCGTTGGCAACGGACCTCCAGCAAGACCTTGGGCACCGTACTGCTGGCTGCTGGTTGGGGGAACTTCACCTACCTTGGACTACCCGTTCTGGAGGGCGCTCTCGGGCCTTGGGCACGTGCCATTGCCATCCAGTTCGACCTGTTTGCCGCCACACCATTACTGCTGAGCCTGGGAATCATTCTGGCCAGCCGGTATGGCGACAAGGCAGCACCTGACAGCATCATTCGGGAGTTGCTTAAAGTACCCCCCATCTGGGCGGCGCTGGCCGGAATAACCCTCAACTATCTGCAGGTTCCGATGGGAGCATGGCTGCAGCAGCTGCTGGAGATGCTGGCGGCAGGAGTCATCCCACTGATGCTGTTTTCCACCGGGCTTGCATTACGCTGGGTATCCGGATGGCAGGATCGAATTTCTGCCGTGCTTCCCGTTATTGCAATCCGCCTGGTGATAGTTCCCATCTTTGTGCTGGCGCTGGCAGCCATACTGGGACTCAGCGGCAACCTGCGTACCGCCGTGGTACTGGAGGCAGCGATGCCGAGTATGGTGCTCGGCCTGGTGATATGTGATCGATTTGGCCTCGATACCCGACTGTATGCGGAGATAGTGGTCATCTCCACCGCTATCGCCGCTGTAACACTACCTCTCTGGTTCATGCTGCTTGGCTGAAGCATTGCTCAACCAGATCTTCAGGCCAACCTGTCGGTTGCCACATGATAGTGGGGATCCTCGCTGACATTGACCTCCACGACAGTTCCGGCCTTTTTCAACAGATCCTTGCATTCGGGACTCAGATGCACCAGATGCAGCCGCTTCCCCTGCTTGTTGTAGCGCTCTGCCAGTGAGTCGATGGCCTCCAGCCCGGAGTGATCATGTACCCGCGTATAGCGGAAATCCACGATCACCTCGTCCGGATCGGTACGTGGACTGAACAGATCGGCAAAGCTGTGAACCGAGCCAAAAAATAGCGGACCATGAAGTTCATAGGTCAAAGAACCATCTTCATTTTCAATGGTCCGTGCATCCATATGGCTGGCAGTGTGCCAAGCGAATACCAAAGCGGAAACAATAACACCAACCACCACCGCCACCGCCAGATCGGTAAACACCGTAACCACGGAAACCAGCACCAACACAAAAGCATCGGCAAGAGGAATCTTACGGAAAATACGCAGACTGGACCATTCAAATGTTGCCAGCACAACAATGAACATCACTCCGATCAGAGCCGCCATTGGGATCATCTCAATCAGATCCGAGGCAAACAGGATAAAACTCAACAGGAACAGCGCCGCAGAAATCCCCGACAAACGCCCCAGACCGCCGGAGTTGATGTTGATCATGCTCTGGCCAATCATGGCGCAGCCGCCCATGCCGCCAAAAAATCCGGTAACGATATTCGCCGCCCCCTGACCGATACATTCACGATTGCTTTTGCCACGGGTTTCGGTAATTTCATCAATCAGCTGCAACGTCAGCAGAGACTCAATCAGCCCGATAGCGGCAAAAATAAAAGAGTAGGGCAGGATAATTTTCAATGTTTCCCAGTTAAGCGGCACCATCGGAATGTGAAACTCCGGAAACCCACCGGCAATGGAGGCCAGATCACCCACCGTTTTCACATCCAGATCGAGCAGCATAACAAGAGCA
>JAJRUX010000073.1 GCA_024277575.1 Gammaproteobacteria bacterium
CCCTTGCTCTCGCCACCGTGCTTCTCCGCCATTACCTTGGTCAGAGCCGCCGTCAACGTCGTCTTGCCGTGGTCAACGTGGCCGATGGTGCCGACGTTTACGTGCGGCTTGGTACGTTCAAATTTTTCCTTAGACACTGGAAGTTCTCCTCCAATTCAACAAATCAATATTAAACAACCGAATATATAAAAAAGCATTTGAGCATATGGAGCCCATAACCGGACTTGAACCGGTGACCTCTTCCTTACCAAGGAAGTGCTCTACCGCTGAGCTATATGGGCATCGCAAACACCAGCACCCCAAACTACCCGTCTACTACTTAATTTGGAGCGGGTGATGGGAATCGAACCCACACCATCAGCTTGGAAGGCTGAGGTTCTACCATTGAACTACACCCGCGCGATCTCGTTGTACAAACCAGCGGCCTGTCCATTACACCGTTTGAAGCTGGTGGAGGGGGGAGGATTCGAACCTCCGAAGGCGGAGCCGTCAGATTTACAGTCTGATCCCTTTGGCCACTCGGGAACCCCTCCAGACACACAAGGCGCAGTATTGTGGGCCAACAAGCCGTTCATGTCAACCATTGTTCAGGCTGGCAAATATACAGGCCCGTGGGGACCATCCGTAATCATCATCGGGTGTCGGTACAGACGGCCAAGTACCTCTTGGTCAAGGATCTCATCCGCCCTGCCATGCACCGTCTCTCCCCCGGAAAACAGCAACAGCAGATGATCACAATAGCGAGTCGCCAGGTTGATGTCGTGCAGCACCATCATCACTGCGGTCTGCCCCTGGGAAAGGGCTTCAGTCAACAAATCGAGTACGTTGATCTGCTGATTTACGTCAAGATGATTGATCGGCTCATCAAGCAGTGAAAGCTCCGCCTGCTGCGCCAGCAGGGTAGCAATGGCAAGACGCTGTCGCTCGCCCCCTGACAAGGTCGAAACCTGTCGCCTGGATAGGGACTCCAGCCCCAGCAAAGCCAGTTTGGCATACACCAATTCAATATCCCGCTCACTCTCCAACTGCCACCGGCCAAGATGAGGGTGGCGGCCAACCAGTGCAGCCTCCATGACAGTGGCGGGAAATGGATCGGAGTGGTCCTGAAACAACACGCCCACCCGCCGGGCTACCTGCCGCCGCGGCAAATCTATCACCGCATGTCCGTCCAGCAGAACGGTTCCTGAACCTGGAGTGGATAAACCTGCCAGGGTATGCAGCAGGGTGGTCTTGCCAGCACCATTTGGGCCAAGAATGCCCCAACACTGGCCGGGCAGAACCTCAATATTCAGATTGCCGCATAAAATTTTTTCGCCAGCCACCACCTTCAAATGGATGGTTTTCAGTAGTGGTTTCATCGGCTGCGTTGCAACAGATAGAGGAAAACCGGCACCCCCAGCAAGGCGGTAAGCACACCGACCGGCAGCTGCTGTGGGGCAATAACGGTCCGTGCCAGCGTATCCGCCAGAACCAGCAGACCGCCACCCAGCAAAACCGCAGCAGGGAGTAACAATCGATGATCGTTCCCCAGCAACAGGCGCAACAGGTGAGGCACCACCAGACCGACAAAACCAACACTCCCCGCCAGGGTTACCGCTGTCGCGGTAAACAGGGAGGCACTGACGTAAATGGTCAGCCGAAGCCGGCCAACCTCCACACCCAGCGCCGCCGCCTGGAGCTCCCCCCGCGCCATGACATTGAGACTGCGTGCCACCGGAACAACAAATATCACTCCAGCAACCAGCACCAGCAGCGCCGGTAACGGCTCCCCCGCATTGCTCAGATCGCCCATCAGCCAGAACAACATCCCGCGCAGATCCTGGTCAGGTGCAGTAGCCAGTATGAACGTAATCAAAGCACCCCAGCCTGATGCAACGATTACCCCCACAAGCAACAAGCGAGTATCACTCCAACTCCCTCGTCCATGAGCCAGCCCGAATACCAGGACTACCGTAAACAGCGCCCCGACAAAGGCGCTGGCTGAAAACCACCAGCCGGTAATCCCGAACAGCATCGCCAGCAAAGCTGCAACTGCCGCCCCACCGGAAACACCCAACACATAGGGATCTGCCAGCGGATTACGCAACAAAACCTGCAGCAGCGCCCCCGCCAGCGCTAGCAGTCCCCCTGTGGCAAATGCAGACAACGCACGGGGAAAACGCAGTTCCATGACCAACTGTTGTTCCATCCCTCCACCATTACCCGCCAGGATCTGCCACAGCCTTCCCCAACCAACATCGATGCTGCCCGAGTTCAATGCAAAACCAAAGGTGATAAAAACAAACAGTGTCAGCAGCAACAGCCAGGCAAGGATCCGCACAGACGTGGTGAGGGTGCTCAGGAACATTCGTCACGCAAGGAGATAATCGGCCAACCTTTCAGTTCAGCATGCCGGGCAAGGGTTTCATCCGGGTCAACGGCGACCGGATGCGTAACCAGCTCCAGTAACGGCAGATCATTGTGAGAATCGCTGTAGAACCAGCTCTGCGCCAGGTTGCCGCCACTGGCTGCCAGCCACGCCTCCAGCCGCTCCACCTTCCCCTCACGGAAGCAGGGCGTACCCTCCACCCTGCCGGTATATCGGCCATCATGAATCTCCGGATCAGTTGCCAGAATATCATCAACCCCCAGCAATGTGGCAATCGGTTCGGTCACAAAACGGTTGGTAGCGGTAATGATAAGCAGGTAATCACCCTGTTGCCGATGTTTGCGCAACAATGCCTCAGCGGCAGGTAATAGAATCGGAGTGATTTTTTGTTCAATAAAACGCGCACGCAGGGCACCAAGCCCCACGATAGAATACCGGGTCAGCGGCTCCAGACTAAACGCCATAAACTCATGAATATCCAGCTTTCCCGCCCTGTACTCATCATAAAACCGCTGGTTTTCCCGGGTATAGTACGCCCGGTCCACGAGACCCTGCTCTACCAGAAACTCTCCCCACAGGTAATCACTGTCTCCACCCAGCAGGGTGTTGTCCAAGTCAAATATCGCCAATGCCACTCGTCATCTCTCCGAATATATCAGAATCGGCAATATATCATACCAATTAGAAAGCCATTATCTTGCCCTCAAGGCTCAAATTGTGGAACAATCGTTAACAATTGTAGCCCGGGCGTAGATACTCAAGTGATTGATTCGGATGGTTTCAGACCCAATGTAGGCATTATCGTTACCAACGAGGAAAACCAGGTTCTGTGGGCGCGCCGCATCCGTCAGGATGCCTGGCAGTTCCCGCAGGGCGGGATTCGGCGCAACGAAGCCCCGGAGCAGGCCATGTACCGGGAGCTGGGTGAAGAGATCGGCCTGCTCCCTGAACATGTAGAGATCATCGGTTATACCCGCGGATGGTTACGCTATCGTCTGCCGGAAAAGATGTTGCGGCGCAACTGCTCCCCCCTCTGTGTTGGCCAAAAACAGAAATGGTATCTGCTCCGGCTGGTTGGCGGAGAGAGTGCCGTGTGCCTCGACCGGGGCGAAAAACCGGAGTTTGATCACTGGCGCTGGGTGGACTACTGGCACCCGATACAGGAAGTTGTTTTTTTCAAGCAGCGGGTTTACCGGCATGCCCTGGAGGAGCTGGCACCGCTGCTGTCACTGGAAGTTCCGCGACGGACAACCAGAAAACGTTAAACAGCTGCAGTGCTGATTTGACGTTCGTCATGGTGTTGGGTGGTTGAACTTCCACCCCACCCTTTGAGAAACCGTAAATTTATTATGCTGGAGATACTGCGGAGGATTATCGAAGAGGTCAATTGTGCACCGGATCTGGATCAGGCGCTGACTCTCATCGTGCGCCGGGTAAAACAGACCATGTCCGTCGATCTGTGTTCCGTGTACCTGACCGACTATATTCATCACCAGCATGTATTGATGGCTACCGAGGGTCTCAACCCGGAAAGTGTGGGTCAAGTGAGGCTGGGCATTGGCGAGGGACTGGTCGGGCTGGTCGGCGAGCGTAATGAGCCGGTCAATCTCGACGATGCACCCCGGCATCAGCGTTATCGTTACTGTCCCGGTAGCGGTGAAGAGCAGTATCATGCCTTTTTGGGCGTTCCTATCGTCCACCGACGCAAACTGCTCGGCGTACTGGTGGTACAGCGGCGCAAACCGGTCCGGTTTGACGAGTCCGAACTGTCATTCATGATCACGATTGCCGCACAGCTGGCAGGAGGAATCGCCTTGGCCGAGGCCAGCGGCGGTGTCAGCGGGCTGCATCAGCGCTCCGGAGAACCATCCATTCCTGAAAACCGCCCCTTGCAAGGGTTGGCTGGCGCCCCCGGAGTAGGGATCGGGACAGCAGTGGTTGTTTATCCGCAGGCCGAACTGAATGCCATCCCTGACCGTCAGCCGGATGAACCAAAACAGGAAGAAGCTGCTTTTTACACCGCCGTAAAGGCGGTAAAAAAAGACATCAGGGCACTCTCCGCCCGTTTGGAAAAAGTTTTACCTGCCGAGGAGCTGGCACTGTTCGATGCCTATATCATGCTGCTGGACAGCGGTACGCTGAGCAACCGGGTTATCGAGCATATCCGGGCCGGAAACTGGGTTCAGGGGGCGCTGCGGGACACCATCAACGAGCATGTGCGTATCTTCAAGGAGATGGATGATCCCTATCTTAGCGAACGCAGTGACGACATCCGCGATCTGGGGCTGCGGATTCTAGCCTATCTGCAGGAAAACCCGCCTGCCCAACCCCACTATCCGGAACAAACTGTACTCGTGGCAGAAGAGATTACCGCCACCATGCTTGCCGAAGTTCCGACAGGACAGTTGACGGGAATCGTCTCAACCCGTGGTTCACGCAGCTCCCATATCGCCATCCTGTGCCGTGCAATGGGAGTCCCGGCAGTCATGGGGGCGAAAAACCTGCCGGTAAGCCGGATCGATGGCTATAAAATCATCACCGATGGGTACACCGGACGCGTCTATATCTCACCATCTGACGAGGTACGGGCAGAGTTTGCCCGGCTGTTACAGGAAGAGACTGAGCTTGCTGCCGATCTTTCCCACCTGCGCGACCTGCCGGCCGAAACCACTGACGGAGTACGCATCCCCCTCTACATCAACTCTGGCCTGATTGCAGATATCACCCCGTCACGCGACAGTGGTGCAGAAGGCATCGGCCTCTATCGCACCGAATTTCCCTTTCTGGTGGCCGAGCATTTTCCCGGCGAAGAGCAGCAGTTACAGATCTATCGCACCGTACTCGAATCTTTTGCCCCACAGCCGGTAACCCTGCGCACCCTGGATGTAGGCGGAGACAAAAGCCTCCCCTATTTCCCCATTGAGGAGGACAACCCCTTTCTGGGCTGGCGCGGTATCCGCATCACCCTAGATCACCCCGAAATATTCCTGGTCCAGCTGCGCGCCATGCTGCGCGCCAACCACCGGCTCGGCAATCTGCACCTGCTGCTGCCCATGATCAGCAACGTATCCGAAGTGGATGAGGCCCTCCAGCTGATACAACGCGCACACCATGAACTCAGCGAAGAGCTGGATGAACCGCTGGACTGGCCGCAAATCGGGGTAATGATAGAAGTACCGGCAGCCGTCTATCAGGCGGACGCACTGGCGCAACGGGTGGATTTCCTCTCTATCGGAAGCAACGATCTCACCCAGTACCTGTTGGCCGTTGATCGCAATAATTCACGGGTAGCCGATCTGTTCGATTCACTACATCCGGCAGTACTACGCGCCCTGTTGCAGGTGGTGGAAAATGGCCACCGTTTTGGCAAGAAGGTCAGCGTTTGCGGCGAAATGGCCGGCGATCCCGCGGCGGCTATTCTATTGCTGGGTATGGGCATGGATTCTCTGAGCATGACCGTCTCCGGCCTGCCACGAATCAAATGGGTCATCCGCAGTTTTACCAAACAGCACGCCGTCACACTGTTGAACGAAGTGCTGGCCATGGATGATGTTCAGACAATCCGCCAGCACCTGACTCAGGCACTGGAACAGGCTGGCTTGGGTGGCCTGATTCGGGCAGGCAAATAGAATCTTCCAGACGGTTTTCAGTCGCGAAAATTTCCAAACTGCAGGGGCAATCCCAGCTCTGCCTCGCGAAGCATCGCAATTACCTGCTGCAGATCATCACGCTTCTTGCCGGTAATGCGCACCTTCTCCCCCTGAATGGCCGCTTGCACCTTGTATTTTCCATCCTTGATCATCTTGACAATTTTTCTGGCAAGTTCCTTGTCCACTCCCTGACGCAACGTTACCTTCTGATGAGCACGCTTTCCGGTAACCTCTGTACCGCCAACCTTAAGACAGCCAATATCCACTCCACGCCGGCTGAGTTTTGTCTGCAGAATATCCAGCATCTGTTTGAGCTGAAACTCGGCCTCCGCACTCATGGCTATATCTGCCCCTTCCAGCTCATATTTTGCATCACTTCCCTTGAAATCAAAACGGGTGCCCACCTCACGGTTCGCCTGGTCAACAGCATTGGATACCTCATGCATATCCACCTCGGAAACCACATCAAATGAAGGCATGATTTTATCCTCCTTTATCAACAACAATCATCAAGGTGCCGGGTTGGCTCTGATGTATTTCTCTACATCCCGGCGATAATACCGCTCCAATAATTGGATAATGCCATCCTCTCCCTTTGGCTGCTCATTTAACCACGCAAGCCGCATTTCAGGAATAAGACTGGTATCGCTATTCACCATTGCTTCACCTGCCGCCGCCAGAGCCTCCGCTCACGTCAAGCTAGAATACCGGTACAACCGCTCCGGTGTATCCACGCCCCGGCGGCGTAACACACGCCTGATATCCGGCTGGTTGAGGCGATAATAAATCAGCCTTTCATCAAAGAAAATCCATTCCTCACATAAACTTTTGGATGCAGGGGATTTCAGGAGGCGTGGAAGGAGAAAAATGATCCAGCGCCGAGAATTTATGCAATGATTGGGTAAAGAGTGTTGACAGTCGAACCGGCGTCACTCAGGTTATCAATTGCGGTTGCCAATAGAAGAGGCCAAGCAGCAAATCACGGCCCTGTCCATTTGTTGCAAAAGGTGATTAAACCAGATCCTCTCCAATACCGTTTATATTTACCAGCCGGTCGCATTTTGCAGCCAGTGTTTCAAAATGCACGGAAAAAACATCATCGGCCACAGGATCTGCATCCAACCAGCTCACGATTGCGGCCGGAAGATCCAGTCCGGCCACATGGGAGAAGGGGTATCCACCACCAAAACGGGGGTTCATCTCCAGACCATAAAACGCCCCATTGTGCTCAAAAAAATCACAATCGAGATTTACAATATGCCGCAACTCGGTTCCGATCGCCTTCCCGATGGAAACCAGTTCCGGACTATCCACCACAACTGCCTTGTCGGTCTCACCGGCGCGCATGGCGAGTTTCTGCTTGACGATAGTCGCCTGATAGTTTCCCTGCAGATCGTTGATGATATCCAGCCCATACTCTTTGCCCGGCAGGTATTGCTGGATCAAAACAGAGCGCTGTTCATCCGTTGAACTGACATCAGAAAGAAAGGTGCGCATCAGCTTACGCCGCACCAGCTCATAGGAAAGCTCCAGTTCTCGCATATCTTCTGGAAACTCAATACCGATGGAGGCCGTCCCCCAGCGGGGCTTTACTACGACCGGAAATGATAACTCCCCCCCGGAAACCGCTGATTTCGCTTCATCAAGCGTCAACCAGGTAGCAGGGGAACGAATACCCAGACGGGAGAAAAACCTGTCTGTTTTCCATTTATCAAAACAGACATCTATCACTCCAGGATCGGAAACCAGAATGGCGGTCCCCGCCTGTTCAAAAACTTTTTTGTGACTGGAAAGCAGCGGAAGTTCCAGATCATTAAGCGAGATGATGGCAGTCACCTCCTCTTTCTCACAAAGATCCAGCAGCTTCGGAAGGTAGGATGGATCGTTGACATAAGGCAGTAAAAAGGCGCGGTCCGCCTCTTGCACTGCAGGCGAGGTATGACTGGCATCGGCCGCCAGAATCCGACCGCTCTTGGGACCCAGCGCAGAACGAAAATAGTCAACAAGATAGTTTCGCCGGCCAGCGCAGGTAAAGAGAATATTCATATCACGAGAGTCCGTAAATTATAGCAGGCCAGAAAATGATCCACGCTCTGAGCCTCGCGCAACAATTCAAAACCGCCTTTTCCATCAGGGGCAACAATAGCTGGTGCAAGATTTATAAAAGGAGGTGTCATGACAATTGTATAGGCACCGGCATTCTTGATTTCAATGTAGTCTCCAGGCTGCGGATTCGGCAGAGAAATCTCTTGCAGAATGACATCTTTTTCCATACAGGTGGAACCAACCACATCACACAATAGTTCATCACCCAATCCTGCGCTTTCGGGAATATGGCGGAACAACATATTGTAAGGGTGCATGGTTGGCTTGACGTTAAAAACACTGCCATCAACGGTAATAAAGTTTTTCTGCCCGGGAACAGTTTTTTCACTGTGTATTTTTGTGTAGAAACTCATGCTGTCTGCAACAACAGATACCCCCGGCTCAGCTACCAGAGCAGGCCTGTTTTTCCTGACCCAGGGATCGGCCAGTAAAACTTCTGATATGACAGCGGCATATTCCTCAAAGCTCGGAACCTCCCGACCAATCAGCTCTTTTGGCACCCGTCCAAAAAAACCACCTCCAATATTGAAAAAGCGCAAGCCATCCAGAGAATAGTACTCACGCACTGAACAGAGGGTACGACAGATGGTGTGAAAATTCTCTACACTTCGGTTATTCGAAGAAGAGTGTCCGTGCAGAGAGACCAGATCCACGCCCAAGGTAGAAAGCTTTTCAACAGCGCTGTCCAGATTCTCTCCGGCAAAACCGAAACGTCCCGCTTTCAACCCGGCCTGAACATGAGATTCACCATCGGCACCGGTCAAATTTACATTGATGCGCAGACCCACAACCGGCTTCTCGCCCGGGTGTTTCTTCACCCAGTCACACAGAAATTCCAGCTCTGTCATGGAGTCAAGATTGACAACGGCGCGACCGGAAAAGGCAATATCCAGATCCTGCTCCCTTTTCAGCGGACCGTTAAATATAATCTTTTGGTGATCATAGCCCAGCCTGATGGCGAGGTCATATTCGAGCCGGGACACCACTTCAGCATAGCCACCCGCCTCTTTCACCAGCAGACATGCCGCTGGAAGATAGTTTGTTTTATAGGAATAGCCAAGAATAAATGGCTCATAGCGGGCCCGCATCGCCGCACTGAAGCGCCAAATATTGCTCCGGAATTGCGCCGGATCGAAAACATAAAATGGCGATCCGTATTGCGTCGCAACAGCATCTATTTCAGCATGGTTTAACTCTATCACGCTTCTCTCCGCCTTATCTGTTTGATGTGGTTCCCTGACGCTCCTGTGACAGGTAGGTTTCTGCATCATCTGCATTGCTTGAAACCCCCTCCCGTCTGAACACCTTGCCGGCGGTCATAAACAGGATACGGATATCCAGTAACAGCGAGCGGTTTTCTACATACCAGACATCCATCTCCAACCGCTCATCCCAGGGAGCCAGATTTCTGCCATTGACCTGCGCCCAGCCGGTAATGCCGGGCCGCACACTGTGCCGACAGTGCTCACGTTCACTGTAATACGGCAGGTATTCCGTCAGCAGCGGCCGCGGCCCCACCAGGCTCATCTCCCCTCTGAGCACATTGAACAGCTCCGGCAACTCATCCAGACTGGCGCTACGCAAAAAACGCCCAAAATCCGTCAGTCGTTCACCATCAGACAGCAGCACGCCATTGGTATCACAAGCATCGGTCATGGTACGGAATTTGTAGAGGGTAAACGGCTGCCCATGCAGGCCCGGACGCTGCTGCGAAAAAAGTACCGGCGAGCCCAGCCGAAGCCGTACCATCACCGAAACCACAACAAGTACCGGCAGCAGAAGTATCAACAGCAACCCGGCAACAACGACATCAAACAAGCGGTTGGCCCAACCCCAACCTGAAACTTTACATTCAGTCAATTATGCAACCCTTTATCAACCTGCAATCAGTGTGTTTTTATCAAAGAAGACTTGGTAAATAGTGATCCGGATTTCTTTGTTCCGGGGTTATCCACTATAGCGATACAACGGGAAGTAGTCACTACTCAGCGGAATATTCTTGTACTCTTTTTTCCATAGCCGGACCAGTTGATGATAGCGCTCTTCCAGCAGCACCATGCGATAGGTGCTGAAGCTGTTACGCAACGGTGAAAACGCCGCCTTGAATTCAAACAGCGAATCCCTCCGTCCGCCGACACCTCCCCCCAGATGCATTGTCTGCACACCTGCGGATCTGCCCATCAGGCTAATCTCATGAAGCATCAGTTTTGATGGTCCCAGATGGCGATACTCCGTGCCCGTCCCCGACAGATGCAGTTGAATGATACCCTCCGCCAGTGTAAACAGACTTGCCGCCGCAACCCGGCCTGACGGAGAAATAACCTGACACAGATGCAGTCTGTCTCCCAGAACGCTACGCAGCCCGGTAAAATAGCTGCGCGGGAAGAGGTAAAACTCTTTCGCCCTGACCCGCTGCATCGTCTCCATGTAGATCTGAATAAACTCATCCAGACCATCCCACTCATCCATCACCACATGAAAACCCTGTTTGACGAGTTTATTGATACAGGATCTCCGATCCCGCCGGATCTGACGCCAGAGAGTATCCTCGGGCAGGGTCAGATCGATGGAAACGGTCTCCCCGTGTTTTATTACCTCCCCAAACTCCTGCAGCACGCTACCCGCAACCGGCAACAGCGGATGAAGTCGAAAAAAAGCACTGACAAAATTCTGTTCCATGGCGGTCCATTGAAAAGCCCTCATGAGCTGCCTGAAACCATTTATATCGCCGGGGTCCAGTAACAAGGGAGAGGGATAGCCGTACGGAGTAACCAGATCCTGCCATTTACCTTCCAGCCGGGAACCGAGCGGAATATTCCTGATCAGCAGGGGGATCAAAAATGTGTTGTGAGCGGTCTCTGCATAAAACGCTGCCGGCGCACCACCCTCGTGCTCGGAGCTCAACACAACATACTCCGGAAGATGGTAAACATCATGCCTCACATCCTGCAGCATCCGTGTCCAGCGCAGGTCATCCGGCAAAATAAATTCGGCGGTGGTAACAGCCGAAACCTGAAGTTGCCGGTTTTTATAGTGCATCTTTCTGCATCTCTCCTCTATCCCGTCATAAATGGTGGAGAGCCCACAGGAACAACCACCAGCACCCAATTTATCGGCAAAAATGAGAACCAGGTTTAATAACCGGCCTTCACTTTTCTGCCCGGGCGTTCTAATATGAAAAGTTCATGGTCCATGGAAGGACAGGAGGAACGCTATGGATAAAGCAGCCGTAACGGGTGCTGTTGCCGCATGTTTTTTGTGTATTGGCCTAGCAGGTACCCACGCCGCAACACCATCAATACTGGATTTCATGGCCGTCGAGACAATGGAACGTGTCTCGCCTGGCGGAGTGGTTGACGGCAAAGAGCAAATTCATATCCACGCCGCCCGCAACGAAACAGAGCCCTTTCAGGTCGTCGTCTCCGCCTCCGGAAATGAGGATCTATGGGATGTGGAGGTCGAACTGAATCAACTGACCGGCCCGAATGGAGCGACAATCACCGATATCTCCCTCTATCGGCAACACTACGTCTCCGTAACCACACCCTCCCTCCACTCCCCGTATGAGGCGCAGGACTATGCCGATGCGCTAATCCCCTTTGTC
>JAJRUX010000074.1 GCA_024277575.1 Gammaproteobacteria bacterium
CGGAAAACCCAAGAAAGTCGCCCTGGTCGCTGCCATGCGCAAGCTGTTGACCATCATCAACGCGGTGTTTCGAAGCGGGGAGCCTTATCGTGTTCCCGTGGCCGATTAACCGATTTCGAAAACACAGTTGCTGCTAATGTATGCCGGAAACACGCCGATATACCCTGCATAACAAAAATATCAGGAGCATTCACCTTCATGGTAGCAAAGCAGACTGTTATCACCGGGATACCTTTCGGCAACCCCAGCGCTGACACTTTCAAGCACAGTGAAGCCCTTTTTCGCGGTCTGCTGGAATCAGCACCCGATGCAATCGTCATTACTGATGCAGACGGAAAAATCACCTTGGTAAATGAACAGCTGGAGCAACTGTTTGGTTACCAGCGGGACGAGCTTGTTGGTCAGGCTATTGAGATTCTTATACCGACAGCGGCTCGTGCTTCCCATGTTGACGTACGGAACAGCTACATAGCCATGCCGGAAACCCGCCTAATGGGAAAACGCAGTATCCTGCTGGCAGAGAGAAAGGACGGCTCAACTTTTCCTGTAGAAATAAGTTTGAGTCCGCGAAAAACACCTCAAGGAGTGCTGGTTACCGCTATTATCAGGGATATCACCAAACGCATACAGGAAAAACGTGAGCAGCAACGACTGGCATCTTTTCCCCAACACAGCCCTATACCTATCATAGAGGTCGATGCTGAATACACCATCAGTTACAGCAATCCCGCAGCTCGAAAAATATTTCCCGAGCTTATGAAGGATGGACTTGAACACCCTTTGCTAATCGAACTCAGGATGATTATGGAATATTTCCGAAGTGGAGATAAAAACCCCGTTATCCGCCAGCTCGAAATCAATGGCTCGGTTTATCAGCAACACATCACTTATGTCGCTGATATTGATGTCCTCCACATCTATACCCTGGACATTACAACTATCCACAAAATGGCTCGGGAGCTGGAACATCAAGCCCGTCATGACGCCCTGACCGGACTGGTCAACCGTCAGGAGTTTGAAGTCCGATTGCGCAACGCCATCACAAATACCCCTGTAGACAAGGGGCATGCCCTGCTCTACCTGGATCTCGATCAGTTCAAGATCGTTAACGATACCTGTGGTCATAGTGCCGGTGACAAGTTACTGAAACAGCTGACTTATCTCTTAAAGGGAAAAGTACGTGGCAGCGATACCCTGGCACGCCTGGGCGGAGATGAATTTGGTGTACTACTGGAACGATGTCCCCTTGAACGAGCAATGGAGATCGCTGAAAGATTGCGGCAGACAGTGGCTGAATTCCGCTTCAGCTGGGAAGGGAAAAGCTTCGATGTGGGAGTCAGCATCGGCCTGGTGGCAATAGATGGCAGCAACAACAATCTTGCAGAGATCATGAGCGCTGCAGATTCGGCCTGCTATGTAGCAAAAGACCAGGGACGAAACCGGGTACATATTTATGCCGCCGATGACAGCGCACTGGCAAGCCACAAGGGATTAATGCAGTGGGTTCCACGTATCCGTCACGCATTGGAAGAAAACCGTTTAAGACTCTATTCCCAAACCATATTGCCACTTTCTCCCGAACAGAGAAAAACGAGCAGGTGTTGTGAAACACTGATCCGCATGGTGGACGAAACCGGAGAGATCATTTCGCCCATGGCCTTTATCCCGAGCGCCGAACGCTACAATCTGATGTCCACACTGGATCGCTGGGTAGTTCACAATGCTCTGGAGTTGCTAACAACCCAAGCTACCGACATCACTCTCTGCACCATCAATCTCTCAGGACAGTCTATTTGTGAAAAAGGATTTATGGAATTTATTATCAAGGAAATTGATCGGAGCGGCATTGACGCACAACGACTCTGTTTTGAAATAACCGAGACAGCGGCTATCGCCAACCTCTCTGAAGCTATTCGTTTCATCTGCTGTCTCAAGGAGCTACGATGCCGTTTTGCTCTGGATGACTTCGGCAGCGGTTTCAGCTCATTCGCCTACCTGAAAAACCTGCCAGTGGACTATCTGAAAATCTACGGTGGATTTGTCAAAGATATGGTGCACAACACAGTAGATCAAACCATGGTTCAATCAATCAACCAAATTGCCCACGCCATGGGGATTGAAACCATTGCCGAATTTGTTGAGGATGATGCGACACTTAAACTATTGACCAAGATCGGGGTAAATTATGCCCAAGGATACGGAATCGACACACCCACCCCCTACCAAAGTCCCACAACCGTTCAGAGCAAAAAAAGAGCAAAAAACATAGCTTGAATCAATGGTGCAGAGAATCACCGCTGCTGCACAGGGTCAACAGGGTAGTGCTACGGGCCTTGACCACAATATCTTCGGCTGTTGTTACCTGCTTATCATCAACAGGCTGATGGGGCAGGGCTGTATCAAGCAGATAGATCCAGTAAGGTTCATTACCGTTTTTCCTTTCAATCTCCGGAAGTTTGAAAGTGACATCCTTATCGTCCGCATTCAGAATAATCAACAACGTATCATCAATCTCTACCGGAAACTGTTTTACCGGCATCTCCAACGCATCACCGGTTAACAGCATCCCGATACAGTGAAGGTTTATATCGTGCCATCGCTCCCCGCTCATCTCTCCGCCCTGTGGATCCAGCCACTCTATGTTACGCAGTCCGGTACGTTTTGAAACCTGTCTGCCATGCAGAAAATGCTGGCGACGCAACACTGGATGGTTTCGGCGCAGGGAGATCAGATAACGGACATAATCAATGAACCGGGACTCTTCATCTGTAATTGCCGACCAGTCAATCCAGTTTATCTTGTTGTCCTGGCAGTAGGCGTTGTTATTGCCCCGCTGACTGCGGCCGAACTCGTCCCCGGCCAGCAACATGGGAGTACCCTGTGCAAACAGCACATTGGCCAGCATGTTGCGGCGTTGCCGGCGGCGTAGTTCGACTGTTTCCGGATCATCGGTTTCACCCTCCACGCCATAGTTGAAGCTGAAATTTTCGTGATGACCGTCCCGGTTGTTCTCTCCGTTTGCCTCGTTGTGGCGTTCGTTGTAGCTCACCGTATCCGCCAGGGTAAAGCCGTCGTGGCAGGCGACAAAATTGATGCTCGCCCACGGCTTGCGGCCATTGTGCTCAAACAGGTCGCTGGAACCCAGCAGACGCCGTCCCACCTCCGGCAACACCCCCTTGTCGCCGCGCCAGAACCGCCGCACAGTGTCGCGGAAGTGATCATTCCACTCCGTCCAGCCGATGGGGAAATTCCCCAGTTGATAGCCGCCTGGTCCGATGTCCCAGGGTTCGGCAATCAGCTTGACCTGGGACAAAACCGGATCCTGGTGGATGGCGTCAAAGAATCCGCTGTGAGGGTCGAATCCGTGCCGCTCCCGTCCCAGCGTCACCGCCAGATCAAACCGAAAACCGTCCACATGCATCTCGGTTACCCAGTAGCGGAGGCTGTCCATCACCAGCTGCAGTACGCGGGGATGGGTAAGGTTCAGCGTGTTTCCTACACCGGTATCATTGATGTAGTAGCGTGGGTCATCCTGATCCAGCCAGTAGTAGGAGGCATTATCAATGCCGCGAAAACAGAGAGTCGGACCCAGCTGGTTACCCTCGGCGGTATGGTTATAGACCACATCCAGCAGCACCTCGATACCGGCGTCATGCAGACGCCGCACCATGGTCTTGAACTCCGCCAGATCGGGGCGGCTCATGTAGCGCATCTCCGGGGCAAAGAAATTCAACGTGTTGTACCCCCAGTAGTTGCGCAGCCCTTTTTTCACCAGAAAATGATCATCCAGAAAAGCGTGCACCGGCATCAGTTCAACGGAGGTTATTCCCAGCGCCTTCAGATAAGCCACAATCTCATGGTGCCCCATGCCGGCAAAGGTGCCCCGTTCCGCTACGGGAATCCCTTCATGCAGGACGGTAAAACCGCGCACATGGGTTTCATAGATTATGGTCTGGGGCCACGGAACGGCGGGAGGGCGATCACCGTCCCAGGTAAAGGCGGGGTCAACCACCCGGCATTTGGGCATGGCTTGGGCATTGTCCCGCTTGTCAAACGAGAGATCCTCTCGCGGACTGCCGAAACGGTAGCCATAATGGGCCTCAATCCAGCGGAAATTGCCATGCAGCTGCCTGGCGTAGGGGTCCAGCAACAGCTTGTGATGGTTGAAACGGTGACCCCGCTCCGGTTCATAGGGACCATACACCCGGTAGCCGTAGAGCGTACCCGGCCCGGCATCCGGCAGATAGATATGCCATACCTGGTGCGTCTGATCGGGCAGTGTGATGCGCTCCAGCTCATGCCGCCCTGTTTCATCGAACAGGCACAGCTCGACCTTCTCCGCATGTGCGGAAAACAGGGCAAAATTAACCCCGTGGCCATCCCAGGTGGCGCCAAGCGGGTAGGGTTTTCCCGGTAGTAAAACTCTGTTCCTGTTGTTCATCTGGTTATTTTTCCTCTGCAACACCATCCTGCTGGAACAAAAAACCGGCTGCCCCGATCAGGGCGGGATATTTTGCCATAATTACAAAGGATGGAATCGCAGCAAGATAGCTGGAGAAACGCCCCTTCTGCTCAAAGCGCTTGCGGAAGGGAGAATCAGCAAAATAGTCGCCCAGTCTGGGTACAATGCCTCCTCCGATATAGACCCCCCCACGGGCACCCAGGGTAAGAGCGAGATTCCCCGCAACGGTCCCCAATATCGCGCAAAAACTCTCCAGTGCCGCGGCACAGATCAGGCATGTGCCATCTTGTCCCCTGGTGCTTATATCGGCCGCCGAACAGGGGAGCGGCTCCACCCCCTTTAACGCTGCATGTGCTTCATAGAGATTGACCAGGCCCGGTCCGGACAGCAGCCGTTCGGCTGAAACATGCTCATAACGTCGCCGCAGAAACTGCAAAATCCCGATTTCGGACTCTGTAACCGGGGAAAAGCTAACATGCCCCCCCTCCCCCTGCAGCGGTATCCAGTGCCCCTTCCCCGGAATCAGGCCGGAGACCCCCAGCCCGGTACCCGCTCCCAGCAGGGCGACGGGGGCCGTGGAAACAGCTTTACCGCCACCCGTTTTCCATAGTTCATCCGCCTTGAGATGAGGCAACGCCATCGCCAAAGCGGTAAAATCATTGATGACCGTCAACTGCTCCAGCTTCAGGGACCGGCGGACCGCCTCAATGGAGAACTGCCACACATGGTTGGTCATCTGCACCTGATCGCCGGTAACGGCGGTGGCCACCGCAATAGCCGCCCGTCTTGGCCGCTCCCCGGCAATTCCGGACAGATAACACTCCACCGCCTCCGCAATACCGGCAAAGTCGGCACAGGGATACACCCTGACGGAGACAGGCTGTTCACCTTCTCTCTGCAGCAGACCAAATCGCGCATTGGTTCCCCCAACATCACCGACCAGCAGCGGGAACCTGTTGTTATGCCCTGTTGTCATAGAAATGAATTTACCCACCCCAAAGAAACGTATAGAGTATAGAGTCCGATTCATGAAAGAAAGACCCCACACCGCAAGCAACCATGACCAAAGATTCTGCCGCTTCTGATATCGCCAGCCGGCTGGCCGCACTTAACGAAAAATATCATGATTTGTCGATAGAGGAGCGCGTCAAGCAGCTTTATCTGGATTTTGACCCGGAAAAGGTGATGCTCACTTCATCCTTTGCTGCCACATCCGCCTTTTTCCTGCATCTGTTTTCCCGGCTGGCGCCCAAACAGAAGGTGCATTTCATCGATACCGGATTTCATTTTCCGGAGACGCTGAAATACAAGGAAAAACTCACCAAACTGTATAACCTGGATGTTGTTGATGTACGGGCAGAAGCGTGGAAGCATGAATTTACCGAGAAGGAGCAGATCTACAAGACCGATCCGGATTTCTGCTGCACCATCAACAAGATCGAGCCATTCGACGAGATAAAAACACACTTTGACGTGTGGATTTCAAGCCTGATGCGTTGGCAGACAGAGCATCGTGCCACGCTGGATATTTTCGAAGAACGCAATGGCATTATCCGCTTCTATCCACTCATCGACATGACCAAAAAAGAGCGTGATGAGTATATCAGGGAGCACCAGCTGCCCTTCCATCCCCTGGTGGCCGAAGGCTATTCATCCATCGGCTGCACCCACTGCACCGTACCCGGTCAGGATCGGGATGGACGCTGGGTGGACTCCCCCAAGACAGAGTGCGGCCTGCACCTTTAAACAGGCCACCAAAAGCAGCAGCTACCCGACCAGCCGCCCCAGCAGCAACCAGCCCCATACCGCCGCCACGTAAAACAGGCTCAGGAATACCGCGGCTGAGCCGATATCCTTGGCTCGGCCGGAGAGTTCATGCTGCTCGACGCTGATTCGGTCGACGATTGCCTCAATGGCGGAGTTGATCAGCTCCACAATCAGCACCAGCAACAGGCTGCTGAACAGCAGCGCATACTCGACGGCGCTGCGCCCCAGCCAAAGGCCAAACGGAATCATGAACAGACAGGCCAGCAGCTCCAGCCGGAACGCCTCTTCATATCTGTATGCGGCCCGCAACCCCTGCACCGAGTACTGAAAC
>JAJRUX010000005.1 GCA_024277575.1 Gammaproteobacteria bacterium
AATAACGGCGATGGTGGTAGCGAGCCAGTGAAGCGTCTGTACGAACAACACATCGCGGATCCTGTGCTCCGATTTTTTAGACCAGACAATCACCATTCCGCCTACCCAGAACACCGCCGTCATGGTCAACCAGTATCGGTAACTCCGGGCAGGTGAAAAGTTGGTAATTGCCATTCCCAGCAGGCAGAGCGCAAGCAGAACCAAAAGGATAATGTCCTCAACCAACGTTTTTCTTTCTGAAAAGGTCGTAACCAACTCACCAACTTTACCTTGCATCACAGCCGCCTTTGGTTATACCTGAATCCGTGAGTTCATGACGGCGAATCGCACAATTCATTGATCCGTATCGCTATATGAAAAACCTCGGCAATAGTCCCCGCTATTCCCTCGGTTTTTCACTACGCGATACGAATCAAGCAGTTGCACGCTTCATCCGCCTTGAACTCACGGATTCAGGTTATAGATAGCTACCCGAACCTGCTGGATGAACAATCATGACTCCTGCTTCTCCTCCAGGACACCGGTATGTTCAATCAATTCACCCAGATCCTTGTCCATTTTTTTCAGGTGTTTCTGCATCCGATGAATATCATTTTCATCCATTCGTTTCACACCAAGATGATATTCTAGATGATCCAGCGCCACCGCCACATCTTTATGCAAGGCCTCTAGATCAGTTTTTAACTTGGTAATATCTTCTTTGATAATGCCCATACGAGTATTCTCCTTTAGCTGCAATGAGTGAGCTACCGAAAAAGATTAGCCCAAACGGGATATCTAACGAATAGCAGACGACTCCTTATCCGTCAATCTGACTGAGTTGAAGAGGGAGCTGGCAATATTTCCTTTATTCCCATTTCAAACCACCTCTTTCTGGTTTCAACCACCTTTCATAGTTAATGATTGATTGTGCTTTTTTGCAGTAACCTGGGTTACAGCAGTAATCTACTTTTCACCACACGCATACTATAGATTGATTACTCGAAGGGTATTGGTATTGGGACCAGAATAAATCGACGATGAAACCTGGAGAACAATGCGAATTCTCCAACCGTTCATTCGGTTTGTTGCCCAACCGCCTATTATGGTTCTTTGAAATGCTAACGGAATTGATGCGCCGGAAATGATAAATCGCCATATCCGGAAAAACGGAATTGGTCGGGGCGAGAGGATTTGAACCTCCGACCACCTGCACCCCATGCAGGTGCGCTACCAGGCTGCGCTACGCCCCGATACTCGATAGCAACAAAACCGGCCAAGCATGCCGGTTTCGGCTGCATATGATACCTTAATCAATCACTAGAAAACACCCAAACCCGGAGTTATGATTTGAGAATTGCCAGAACCTCTTCCAGTTCGCTCCTAAGCTGGCGCACCAGATGCCGTTTGAAGCCATTGCTTCCATCATCGTCCTGCTGGCCAGACATGCGCTGGCGCGCACCTCCGATAGTAAAACCATCTTCATACAGCAAGGTTCTTATCTGGCGAATCATCAACACATCCTTGTGTTGATAGTAACGCCGGTTCCCGCGTCTTTTTACAGGTTTAAGTTGCGGAAACTCCTGTTCCCAATAGCGCAGAACATGCGGTTTGACCGCACACAATTCAGCAACCTCCCCAATAGTAAAATAGCGCTTCCCGGGAATCGGTGGAAGCTCGTTATTGTTACTCGGTTCCAGCATAGGTCTCTACCTTGGATTTCAGTTTCTGTCCGGGGCGAAATACAACTACCCGCCGGGCTGTAATCGGGATCTCTTCCCCGGTTTTTGGATTACGCCCTGGACGTTGTCTCTTCTCACGAAGATCAAAGTTTCCGAAACCGGATAACTTTACTTGATACCCCTGCTCCAAGGCAGTACGAATTTCCTCGAAAAACATCTCGACGACCTCCTTGGCTTCGCGTTTATTCAGGCCAAGTTCTTCAAACAGATGTTCAGCAATTGCAGCTTTTGTTAACGCCATGATTATTCTCTCAGTGTGCCCCCAAGCTTTTGCTCTATCGCATCAACCACACGATGTATCAAACCATCAACCTCTTTATCTTCAAGAGTGCGTGAATAATGTTGCAAGGTCAAGCCTAATGCAAGGCTTTTCCGACCGGAATCAATACCTTTGCCTTGATATACATCAAATAAGCAAATATCTTCTAGTAATTCACCAGCGGTTCGACGAATACACTGCAAAACAACCTCCGCTTCAATCTTTTCATCAACAATAATTGCCAGATCACGGCGGATTGCCGGGTATCTGGAAACCTCTTTAAACGCTGGCAGCGGCCGATTAAGGATCTCCGTCAATGACAGCTCAAACAGCAGAACCCGACGAGCAAGATCCAGATTTTTCTCCACCAAAGGATGTAATAATCCAAGCCAGCCGACGGGTTTATCATACAGGTATATATGTGCACTTTGCCCTGGGTGGAGCGCCGGGTGTGTGTCTGCCCGGAATTGAACTGGAAGCCGGTTTGTCAATGCCTCAACATCCCCCTTGAGATCGAAAAAATCCGCTTCCCGCGACACACTCCCCCATTGTTCGGGGACAACCGGACCGCATATGGCGCCCGCCAGCATCTTCTCCTGCCGCACCCCGCCATCACCGGGGATAAAACACAATCCGGTTTCAAACAGCCGGATACGGGGCTGCTGACGATTGAGATTATAGGCTACTGCCTGCAGCAAACCTGTCCACAAACTGGTTCGCATTACGGCCATATCAGATGATATGGGGTTAGCCAGTGCAACCGGCTTACAATCGGGAGTCAGAAGCTTCTGAGCCTCCGGATCGACAAAGCTGTAGGTAATTACCTCCTGGTAACCACGGGTTGCAAGGGTATGCCGCAGTGTTTCCAGCGGCATCCGCGCTTCAGGACGGTTCCCCATCGTCAGCGTCGCAACCGGCCTGACGCTGGGCAGGTTATCGTAGCCGTAAATACGAGCCAGTTCTTCTATCAGATCGGCTTCAATAGCGATATCAAAACGATAACCGGGCGGTGTTACCCGCCATCCGGCTGCCTGCCGTTCAACCGACATACCAAGCCGGGACAGTATCTGTTCAACTTCGTCTTCCGCAATCCCGGTACCCAGCAATCTTGAGATCTGTTTTTCCCGCAACGAAATGGTTGGACTGTGCGGCAACTGCACCGCCTCGGAAACATCCACCACTGGACCGGGCTCTCCACCTGTCACATCAACAAGCAGCGCCGTTGCGCGCTCCATCGCTCTGACTTGCAATTCAGGGTCAACCCCTCGCTCAAAACGATGGGATGAATCGGTATGAAGTCCATAACGGCGCGCCTGGCCTGCCAACGCCGCGGGACTGAAAAAGGCGCACTCCAGAAAAATATCACGGCTGCTGTCACTCACTGCAGAACCAGCGCCGCCCATAATGCCGGCCAGTGCCACCGGACCGTTCTGATCGGCGATCACCAGCGAATCTTCCCGCAAAGTGATCCGCTGCCCGTTCAACAGTAACAGCATCTCTTGCGCTTGTGCCATCCGCACCTGGATCCCGCCGCTCAGTTTACCAAGATCGAAGGCATGCATGGGTTGACCCAGTTCGAGCATGACATAATTGGTTACATCCACCACGACACCCAGCGAACGCACGCCGCTGCGACGCAACCGCTCTCGCATCCAGAGGGGTGTCTCCACCGTTGGATCAATATTCCGAATTACTCGCCCCGCATAGCGTGGGCAAGCTTGCCCTGATTCGATTTTCACAGGAAAGGTATGTTCAGCTTCGGCCGGAAACGCATCAATGGCGGGTATCTGCAACGGCAGGCGATTCAAAACACCAACCTCCCGGGCAACCCCCTCCAGGCACAAGCAATCTCCCCGGTTCGGCGTCAGCCCCAGTTCGATGGTAACGTCATCAAGCTGAAGATAGTCACGTAGATCACTCCCCGGCTGCGCATCTGATGGCAGTTCGAAAAGTCCCGCCGCCTCCTCTGCCAACCCAAGCTCCTTCGCCGAACAGAGCATGCCGAACGAAGCCACGCCACGCAGCTTTGCCTTTTTAATTTTGAAATCACCCGGCAGTATCGCGCCCACAAGAGCAGCGGGAATCTTGATTCCAGCACGGGCATTACTGGCTCCGCAGACAATCTGAAGGAGTTCATCCTGTCCGGCATTCACGCGGCAGACCTGCAGTTTGTCTGCATCAGGATGCGGTTCGACGCTGACAATCTCCGCAACCACTACGCCGCTGAACCCGGGGGCAACCGGCTCGGCAGCATCCACCTCCAGCCCCGCCATGGTCAGCTGCTCACATAGCCGCTCTGTACTGATATCGGGATCAACCCATTCACGCAACCACTGTTCGCTGAACTTCATCTGGCTATCACTTAGTTGAACTGCCGCAGAAAGCGGAGATCATTCTCAAAGAACAGGCGCAGATCGTTCACCCCGTAACGCAGCATGGCCAGACGTTCCACGCCCATGCCAAATGCAAAACCGGTGTATCGCTCGGCGTCAATTCCCGCCGAGCTGAACACATTGGGATGAACCATTCCGCAGC
>JAJRUX010000075.1 GCA_024277575.1 Gammaproteobacteria bacterium
CCTGCCCCGCAAAAAAGCACCAAAAAAGATCTGCTGCTGCCTGATTTTGAACTGCCGCTGGAACCACTGCGTGAACTCAACCTGCAAGGCAAGCTGCGGCTGGGCAAACTCAAGATAAGCGGCCTGCATGCGGCAGACATTCTGCTGGCAGTCAAAGCCAAAGATGGACAGCTTGAACTGAACCCGCTGAGCACGGCGCTCTATGGGGGCAATCTCAACACCCGCCTGACCCTGGATGCCCGGCAGGAAAAAGCCAAAATGAAACTGCAGACGAAACTTGCCGGTCTGCAGGCAGGGCCGCTTCTCAAGGATCTGGCAGATAATGACTACATCTCCGGCAAGGCAGATATCAACATCGATGTGAGCGGCCAGGGTGCCACTTTCCTGCAGCTGCGTCAGACCATGAATGGCAAGGCAGCATTCTCTTTCCAGAACGGAGCCGTCAAGGGAATTAATCTTGGCCAGATGTTGCGCAAGGGATATGCCACACTGACCAACAAACCGCTGCCCAGGGAAGAGGAGACCGTCAAGACCGATTTCAGCGAGCTGGGAGGCACCTTTACCATCGTTAACGGCGTGGTAACCAACAAGGATCTCAGCGCCAAGGCTCCCGCCCTGCGCATCCAGGGCGAAGGAACCGTGAACCTCGTTACCGAACAAATTAACTACCGTATCAGCACCGCCATTGTTGGCACAGTTGCCGGACAGGGAGGTGAAAACCTGGAAGAACTCAAGGGTCTGACTATCCCCGTGCGCATCACCGGCACCTTTGCCAATCCCAAAATCAAAGAGGATTTCACCTCAGCACTCAAAGCCAAGACCCAGGCTGAAATCGACAAGAAGAAAAAGGAGCTGGAAGCAAAATTAAACGCTGAAAAAGCGAAGGCCAAAGCTAAACTGGAAGCGGAAAAAGCCAAGGCTCAGGCCGAAGTAGACAAAAAGAAGAAAGAGCTGGAGGCCAAAGCCAGAGCTGAAGAAGCAAAGGCAAAGGCCAAACTGGAAGAAGAGAAGAAAAAAGCGAAACAGCAACTGGAAGATGAATTGAAGAAAAAGGCAGGAGAGCTGTTTAAATTCTAGGAGTCTGTCGGGTTTGGGTAATCGTAGCGAGCTGGTGGGAGAGCGGGTCAAAATGTTTCCGGTTTGAGGCGAATAGTGGGTCTATTTAACGAAAAACCGGGGATATTTTGGCCGCTCTCCCATCAGCACAGTAGATTATTCCCAAATCCGACAGGCTCCTGGTCAATCCGCCGCACACCCGGGAGGGGCTGTGGGGTAGCTGGCTTCCTGGCTCGGCCCCCTCTTCTCAGCATCAGGGATAACCCCCTCACAATCAATCACCCTTAAGCGCCACCAAGACCAGTTCACCACATATTTCTTTGCTTCTCCCGAATATAATAAAAATGTTACTTATCTCAAGGGGCATCACTGTGTTTATTGACTTTATGTTTAGACTGTGTCTAAATACATGCACAAACACAATCTAGCCAGTTACTGAACTACACTAAACCAAGAAAATTAAAATCAAGAGGAGCTTTAGTATGAGAATCACCAAATATTCCGCCCTGCTTGCTGCAGTTATTGCCGTTCCGGCGATGGCCCAACAGTGGCAAACATTACCGGAAACGCCACCCACTCCGAAAGACAACCCTACCACCGCCGCCAAGGTTGAACTGGGCAAGATGCTATATTTCGACCCACGCTTCTCCTCCACCGGTACGGTCTCCTGCAACTCCTGCCACAACGTCATGCTGGGAGGTGAAGATAATCGTCCGGTTTCCGTTGGAGTAGAGGGCCAGAAGGGCGGCCGTAGCGCCCCCACAGTCTGGAATGCCGCCTATTTGTCCGTTCAGTTCTGGGATGGTCGTGAACCAACACTGGAAGCTCAGGCCAAAGGACCAGTAACCAATCCCATTGAGATGGGAATGGAGAGTCATGAGGTATTGGTCAAACGACGCCTGCAGGCGATTACCGGTTACAAACCCTATTTTGAAAAGGCGTTTGGCGCAGGTGATGTGGTAAATATTGACAATTTTGCCAAGGCGATTGCTGCCTATGAGCGCACGTTGATCACACCGGACAGCCCATACAGCCGCTATGTGAAAGGAGATAAAAAGGCGCTGAACACCCAGCAGATTTCAGGTATGGAAAAATTCGCCAAACTTGGTTGTGGCGGGTGCCACTCTGGGGGCGCTTTTGCCGGCCCAGAAAAGCCATTGGGAGAGGGGTTTTTCATGAAGTTCCCAACCTTTACTGACAACGATTACGTCAGTAAATACAACCTGGCAGAAGACGGCGGACGCTTTGAAGCAACCAAAAAGGATGCGGATAAAAACATGTGGCGTGTCCCCACATTGCTCAATATTGCCCTTACCGCCCCATACTTTCACAACGGCACAGTGAAAACGCTGGACGAGGCAGTACGCGTGATGGCCAAGACGCAGCTTAACAAGGATTTAAGCGATGAGGATGTTGCAGATATTGTTGCGTTCCTTAATGGCCTGACCGGTGAGTTCCCTGAACAGACCATGCCGCGGCTTCCAGCGACACCAGCTGCCGTGATTGCAGATATCAAGTAGGTTTGGTTTAGGCTGTTCCCAGCCGGAGCGTCTCCTGCCTGTAGGCAGGGGGCGCTTTTTTTGTACTTGAACAAACCAAGAGCAACCTGGCTAGTTGTTTTTCACGCTCCACCAGGTTGAAGAAGAGCTATCGGGTTCCGTGAATCACCATGGTTTTACCACGAGCAGTAATCAGACCCTGCAGCTCCAGATCCTTCAACACACGCCCTACCATCTCTCGGGAACATCCTACAATACGCCCCAGTTCCTGCCGGGTAATACGAATCTGCATGCCATCCGGATGAGTGATTGCATCAGGCTGGCGGGCAAGATCGAGCAACGCCCCCGCCACACGGCCAGTTACATCAAGAAACGCAAGATTGCCTGCCTTGCGGCTGGTGTCACGCAGACGCATGGCCATTTGTGACGCCAGCGCAAACAGAATTTCGGGAAACTGCGCAGAAATCTGGCGAAACTTGTTATAACCAATCTCCGCCAGTTCACAGTCAGTCCGGGCCCGCACCCAGGCACTGCGCTGCTGACTGGTATCAAACAGCCCCATCTCGCCAAAATAGTCACCCGGATTCAGATAAGCAAGCACCATCTCATGGCCCTCCTCATCTTCGATCAGTACGGAAACAGAGCCCTGGATGATGTAATAAAGCACGTCGGAGCGATCACCTTCACATATAATGGTTCGCTTGGAGGCATAGTGCCGCCGATGGCAGTGGGTTAAAAATTTCTGGATAGTCTCTTGATCAGGTTGTTCCATTTTTCACCATCAGGTTATTTAATATAATGTGTTATAACAATCCCGTTGGGATTGGGCAACCGATACCTTCACAAGATAGTATCGATATCAGCATTAATCTGCACATTCAGAGCAAAACGTCGTTACATATACAGCAGCAACGCCGAGTTGGATAGTGTGCCAGGAGAGATCATGAAAGCGCGAATCAAATGGGTAGAACAGGTTACATTCCTGGGAGAGTCGGAAAGTGGCCACTCCCTGGTGATGGATGGCGCACCGGAGAACGGCGGCCGTAATCTTGGCATGCGCCCGATGGAGCTGCTACTGCTGGGCATGGGAGGGTGTACCTCTTTTGATGTCATCCATATTCTGAAAAAGGCTCGCCAGCCTGTCTCTGATTGTGTTGTAGAAATTAGTGCCAAGCGTGCAGAAAAAGTTCCCAAGGTGTTTACCCGCATCCATGTCCACTTCATCATCAGCGGTTCCGGCCTGAAAGAGGCCCAGGTAAAACGCGCTGTGGAACTCTCTGCCGAAAAATACTGTTCAGCATCCCTCATGCTGGGAAAAACAGCAGAAATCAGCCACGATTACGAGATCATCGAATTATGAACAAACCCGAACCAACGGCAGGCATGCGCCATGTTGCCTTGTATGTAAATCAGTTTGAAGCATGCGAAAAATTCTACACGGATCTGCTGGGAATGCAGGTGGAGTGGCGCCCCGATCCGGACAACGTTTACCTGAGCTCCGGTAATGATAATCTGGCCCTGCACCGCAGCGACAGGAAGTTTACCGGTCCGCAGCACCTTGACCACATTGGCTTCATTATCAACACCCCGGATCAGGTCGCTGTCTGGCACGATTTTCTGGTCGCGCATCAGATAACCATGCGAAGCGGCGTCAAAAATCACCGTGATGGTGCCTGCAGCTTCTATTGCGAGGATCCGGATGGAAATACCGTACAGATGATCTATCATCCGCCATTGGCCGGGAAACAATAGCAGGGTTCCACGGGTGACAAAAAAACTCAACAAAAAACTGAAGCTGCACGGCTTCAACAATCTCACCAAAACCCTGAGCTTCAACATTTATGATATATGCTACACCCATACCGCCGGGCAACGCCGCACCTATATCGAATATATCGATGAAGAATATAACGCCGCGCGCCTGACCCGCATCCTCACCGAGGTCGCGCAGATTATCGGCGCCAACATCCTCAATATTGCCCGTCAGGATTATGACCCCCAAGGCGCCAGCGTAACCATGCTGATCGCCGAGGAGCCATCCGCCTCCGGAAAGCTGTCCAACAGCGCTGCCCCCGGCCCCTTGCCGGATACAGTGATAACCCATCTCGACAAGAGTCACCTGACCGTCCATACCTACCCGGAAAGCCACCCCCACAACGGCATCAGCACCTTCCGCGTCGATATCGATGTATCCACCTGCGGACTGGTTTCACCTCTCAAGGCACTGAACTATCTGATCCACAGTTTTGAATCTGATATTGTCATTGTGGATTACCGGGTACGTGGTTTTACCCGGAATGTGCGCGGCAGAAAACACTTTATCGATCACAAAATCAACTCAATCCAGAACTATCTGGCCAAGGATACCAAGGCACGCTACGAAATGATCGATGTTAATGTCTACCAGGAGAACATTTTCCACACCAAAATGATGCTCAAGGATTTCGACCTGGATAACTACCTGTTCGACACCGATGGAAAAGATTTGACCCGGACGGAACATAAGCGACTGCATAAACAGATCAAACGGGAAATGCTGGAGATATTTTACGGACGCAACCTGCCCTAGTACTCTTTCAAGGTAATAAAAAAATCCCCGGTTACATCTGGTAACCGGGGATTTCAGATGGCGTCCCCAAGGGGATTCGAACCCCTGTTACCGCCGTGAAAGGGCGGTGTCCTAGGCCTCTAGACGATGGGGACAAACTTGTTGGCTAATATTAAAACACCAGCCATTTCTTCCGAACTTGGTGGAGCTAGGCGGGATCGAACCGCCGACCCCTTGCATGCCATGCAAGTGCTCTCCCAGCTGAGCTATAGCCCCGAAAGAGCGCGCATTTTACGCAGACTTGCCGACAAGATCAAGTACTCCGTGCCCAAACCCAGGCAATGGCGCGCTCAATCCGTTGAACGGTACGCTCCCGCCCCAGCAGTTCAAGGGTGATATCAATAGGGGGGGAAACCGGGCCGCCAGCCACAGCGACCCGCAGCGGTTGCGCGACTTTCCCCAATTTCAGCTCCCGTAATTCAGCCGCTTCCACCACAACCTTGTGGATCGCCTTGCTTGACCACTCCGGCAGTGCCTTGAAGTTATTAAGCATGTCGGTAAGCGGTTCCACTGCTGCCGGCTTTAGGTTTTTACGTGCCGCCTTCTCATCGTAGCTATCAAAGTCCCGATAGAAAAAAACGCTGTTCTGCGCCATCTCCACCAACGTTTTGGTTCGCTCCCGCTGCACCTTGACCACCTCCACCAGATCAGGGCCATCAACCGGATCGATATCCAGTTTACCCATCTGATAGCTCAAATGATGGGCTACATGCTCGGGTTCGCTGTTCATTATGTATTGGTGATTCAACCATAGCAGTTTTTCACTATTGAAAGTGGAGGCCGCCTTGTTGACATCCTTGATATCAAACAGTGCAATCATCTCATCAAGGGAGAAAAGCTCCCGATCCCCGTGGGACCAGCCCAGCCGCACCAGATAGTTAAGCAGCGCCTCGGGCAGAAAACCATCCTCTCGATACTGCATGACGCTGACAGCACCATGACGCTTGGAAAGACGCTTGCCATCATCGCCAAGAATCATCGGCACATGAGCATAGTGTGGCGGCTCCGCTCCCAATGCCTTGAGAATGTTGATCTGGCGTGGCGTGTTGTTGATGTGATCATCTCCACGGATGACGTGGGTTACTCCCATGTCCAGATCATCCACCACCACGGTCAGATTGTAGGTGGGGGTGCCATCGGAGCGAGCAATGATGAGATCATCCAGCTCACTGTTATTGAATACGATCTTGCCTCGCACCATATCATCGACGATAACTGCGCCTTCCACCGGATTACGGAACCGAATCACCGGTTCCACTCCTTCACGCGGCTCGGCACCCAGTCGGCAGCGCCCGTTGTAACGAGGCTTCTCCTTCCGCCCCATCTGCTCGGCACGCATCTGCTCCAGCTCCTCTTTGGTACAGTAACAGCGATAGGCATCTCCGCTATTGAGCAGCTGCTGAATGACCTCCTTGTAGCGGTCAAAACGTTCTGTCTGGTAAATTGGACCTTCATCATACTCCAGCCCCAACCAAGTCATCCCTTCCAGGATTGCGTTGACTGACTCGATGGTAGAGCGTTCAATATCTGTATCTTCAATACGCAGAATAAATCTTCCGCCATGTTTGCGGGCATGCAGCCAGGAAAACAGTGCAGTGCGCGCACCGCCAACATGCAGATAGCCGGTAGGGCTTGGGGCAAAACGGGTACGAGTACTCATAGAATTCTTTCAATCCAGTCCGGGAAAAAGAGTATTCTACTCGCCCCTTACTGATCTGTGAATTGACGGCTTCCCCTGTCAACCGTAGAATCCGGATTTCAATGGGGCGATTAGCTCAGCGGGAGAGCACTGCCTTCACACGGCAGGGGTCACTGGTTCGAACCCAGTATCGCCCACCATTTGAATCGAGTAACAAAAAATACCCCGTAGGCTACGGACTCGGCTTCTCTCTGGCATCCATTTTCTGTACAGAAGAAAGCAGCTCCCTCCCCTCACGCTCCCGTATCAGCCAGTAGACAGTGCCAAGCGCAACCACGCTCAATGCCAGCGCGGCAAGAGTTGATGCTCCCATCTCCTTGGCATCAAGAATAATGAATTTTCGGGCCAGTGCCAGCAAGGCGATGAGCAACACCGTCTTGACCTGGATAATATGCGCCTTTCGCTCCAGCACCTGCAGGATTGAGTGCTTGAACTCCATGGCTATCAACAAGGTCATAATCATCCCGAATATACTCTGGAAAACAGCATGATCCAACGGGTCAAATGCATCCAGCACCAAAACCCTGAAAATCTCGTTTGCTAGACGCCATAGTGCCACTGTGATGATAACAGCAATCAAGCCAGTGAGAACCAGCGCCACCGCATGCTCAAAGCGCTCATAAAAGGTCATCACCGACCAGTGCCTGAACAACCCGCCCATACTTCGTTTTATCCGCGACATGGTTTCACCCTCAACAATCAGCGAAACAAATCACACACCCAGTTATCTATACTGTAGACAATTGAAGTATAGGAAAAAATCCTCTTTCTTTTCCGGATGTTCAAAATAATTCTGATGAGAATACAAAAACAAAAAACCCGCCACGAAGGGCGGGTTTTCATCACCGTGTCTGGAGAAATCAGTTTGACACTGTGCAGGCGGTCTCTTCCTTGATCAATCCAGATTCAACGGCATCAATGGCTTTTTGGTCATGCTCGTTGGCGGGACAGCCACAGCTGTACCCCTCTTTGGTTGCATGAAGCCGAGCCTGTTCAATATGCCATTGGGCAACTTTCAGGTGCTGATCTACATTCATCTTATTTATCCTCTAAACTAAACCAATATCAAAAACATCACAATAGTTGAGCGTTTTACTCAGGTAATAAATATTATCATAAATAAAAATGAAAAGTAAGCGGAAGCCTTGTCCAATATGAAATGAGTCCGAAGCGGGTTCCGTTCATGATGGGAGGATGAAAACCATCATGAAACTCGAGGACTTGACGACCATAGAACAATTGACGGATTTCCTGTCAGGCGGTCTTTTCGGTTATCAGCGACAAGGACACCTGCTACCGCTGGATTTAGGGGGGGGCGAATTCCGCTACCTGACGCTGCCTCGCCAGGGAAAGGGGTAGTAATCCGCTACCTGATGAAGATCAGTGGCTACTCCCTTCAGCAGCTCACCCGGTTGATTGTCCGGTACCGCAAAACAGGCCGGCTCCAACGCCGCCAGCGCACCGTGGCCAGCTTCAAGCAGAAGTACGCCGCGCAGGACATCCGCCTGCTGGCGGCGATGGATGAGCGCCATGACACACGCCCTGCGGTCCGGCCATCAAGAAGCTGTGTAAGCGGGCCTGTAAGCTCTTTGGGCAGACAGAGTACGCCGCTTTGGCAACGATCTCCGTGAGCCATCTGTACAACCTGAGAAAATCCACCCCCTGCACCCACCAGCGGCGTCACTTCGAAAAGACCCGGCCCAGAGCCCTCGAAAATCGGTAGGCGCCGCTGAACAATGACTTCAATCAGCAGCACTTGAATCCCTACCTCAACTTCCACCTGTTTCTTCATCGAAACTCGGGTCGACGACAAGGGAAAACAACGCGAGGTCTACCGCTATGAGAACATGATGACACTTTATGGCAAGCTCAAATCACTGCCCAACGTATCAGGTTATTTGAAACCCGGCCTCAGTTTTGAAATGCTCGACAAACTCGTTCACCCGATCAGCGACAACCAGGCTGCGGACCAACTACAGAAGGCTCGCCAGAAACTCTCCAAAGCCATTCATGGACGGATGTTGAAAACCGCCTGACAAACAAACTCCTCAGCTATCTTCAGACTCATTTTTGGGCTGGAAAATACTGGCCCCAAAACAACGGCTTGCTTCCGATTTGGCAGAGGAACGCACCTGTTACAGATCCCAGCTGTTTTTTCTCCTGACCCGCAAGCGGGGAAGAACGATTCCCACCAGGATTCCGGCGATCAACACCCCGGCACCAAGCAGGAACCAGTCCCGGTCGGAGCGATCCCTGACCACCTGCAGCTCTTGGCGCACCATCTGCAGCTCTTTATCGATAGCAACATTTTTGTTGCGCAGCTCTTCATTTTCGCTTGCCAGAGCCAGCGGCTCCGTGTTGATTTCCCGGAACTTGTCTGCTTCAGCAGTAAGCCTTGCATTTTCAGCCCGCAAACGTCGCACCGCTTCCAGATCTCCGCTAAGTGCCTGGAGCTCTTCCAGCTCTTTCTTCAGACGAACATTTTCCTCCTTGAACTGCTTCCACTCTGTCTCCATCTTGGCCAGACGCATAGCGGCAATTGGCTTGTCAACCAGATAACGGGTAGCCACCCATCCTTCCAGACCACTGTTCAGCACCACCTTGGCATAAGCACCATTGCTGGAGCGCTCCACTACCTTCATCCCGGTACCGCTGGAGATTGAGCGTAGTACCTTGCCTTCTGAGCCGGGCTCGCTACGGAGTGAAACTACAATCCTGTCCCGCACCCAGTGGGTCGCCTCGGCCCACACAGAACCGCCAATGCTGGCAAGCAGGATCAACAAAAATATTCGCTGCTTCATAAGTTTTTCAGTACGTTTCTATAAAAAACAAAGCATACATCAAACCAGCCCGTTACGAACAGGGCTACTGTTACTCTTTCGGGGGAACGAAACCGTCCGGCATGGAAGCACCTTCGCCGAAGAAGAAATTCTCCATCTCTTTCTCAAGAAACTTGCGATGTTCGGGATCGATAGGGGTCAGGCGGTGTTCATTGATCAGCATGGTCTGGTAGCGGATCCAACCCTGCCACGCCTCCCTGGATACGTTTTCATAGATTCGCTTACCCAGTTCACCGGGATAGGGCGGTCTGTCCAGCCCCTCCGCTTCCCGGCCCAGTTTGACACAGTTAACAGTATGACTCATTTGTAATATCTCCTTGGTCGAGCTGCTCAAGCAGTCGCTGAACAGGTGCGGCAATCCCACATATTTCGGGTTGCCGAATGTTATACCAGAGTAGGGGACGTGCTTCCATTACCCCGTTACAATTATCAAGCAGATGGGCGGGCAACGGCGTAATCGCCAGGCGAAAATGGCTGAAGGTGTGATGCAATGGCGGCAGAGGCTTCTGCAGATCAACTTCACAACCCAGCTCTCTGATGCACCACTCTGCCGGATCAGTTTCATCACCACACTCCGGCAAACTCCACAGTCCGCCCCAGATTCCGGTCGGTGGACGCCGCTCCAGCAAGACGCGACCATCTGCATCGGTGACAAGCAACAGGGTGGTGTGACGCAGAGGCAACTGGCCGGATTTTTTGGAAACAGGCAACTCCTGCTCCCGTCCCTGTTGATGGGCAAGACAGTCAGCAGAGAAGGGGCAATCGCCACATGCAGGCCGGGTTCGGCGGCATTGAGTCGCCCCGAAATCCATGATGGCCTGAGTATAGTCAGCCATCCGCTCGTGTGGTGTATGGTGCGCAGCAATCCGCCATAATACCTGCTGTACCTCCGTTTTACCCGGCCAGCCATCTATCGCATACAGCCGGCTCAACAACCGTTTTACATTGCCATCCAGGATGGGGTGACGCTGCCCAAACGCCTGGGCAAGTATCGCCCCGGCGGTTGAACGACCAATTCCCGGCAGAGCAACCACTTCGTCAAAAGTCTGCGGGAAAACTCCATCATGCTGGTCACGAATCATCCGTGCTGCTCTATGGAGGTTTCGGCCACGGGCGTAGTACCCCAGACCGGACCACAGGTGCAGAACCTCGTCGATGCTCGCATTGGCCAATGCAACTGTGTGGGGAAGATGTTTCAGAAAACGCAAATAATAGGGGATAACAGTAGCCACCTGGGTCTGCTGCAGCATAACCTCTGCAAGCCAGATAGAATAAGCTGTGCGCTCTTGCTGCCACGGCAGTCCCTTGCGCCCGTGCTGTTCGTACCACTCCAGCAGCCTTTCGGCAAACCGGTCAACGACATAATCCGGCTTCAAAATGGCTCAGGCAGAAGCAACCACCCGGTTCCTGCCGGTCTCCTTGGCATGATAAAGAGCCTGGTCGGCACGCTCAACCAGCTCCACGCCCAGACGCTTGAACTCACCCTGGTGTTGCTGGGGTTGCAGCACGCTGACACCAATGGAGGCGGTGATCTGCAGGGTGTCACCACTATCCAGGGGAAGCGCACGCTGCTCAAGGGCCCTCCGGATACGCTCGGCAATCACCTCTGCCCGCTCCAGGGTGGCGGCACTCAACAGGGCAACAAACTCCTCACCACCATAACGCGCCAAGACATCCTGCCCGCGCAGGTGCTGTCTCAGAACAGCAGCGACCTGGCGCAGTACATTGTCACCGGCCTGATGCCCGTATGTATCATTGATACGCTTGAAGTGATCCACGTCGATCAGCAGGCAGGCCAACGGTGCCTTGCCACGCATGGTGCGCATAATCTCCTCTTCCAGACGCTGGTCGAAGAAACGGCGGTTGTTGACCTCTGTCAACGGATCGGTCAAACCAAGATTGGCCAGCCGCTCATGGTTAATGGCGTTCTCCACGCACACCGCGACTGTGGTTGCCAGCCGCTCCAGAAAATAGGTATCCTTGCTGGCGGCAAACCGCTCTGTATCACGCGCGCCCATGTTGAGACAGCCGATAAGCCGACCACGCCGCAGCAGCGGCAGCATGGCCACGCTGAGTGGAACAGGCCGTGAATGTCCCAGCAATGAGGCATGGACAGCAGAGTTGTAGTTACCGAGACGCGGGGTGGGCGAATTGCGGAATATCTCTTCGAGGGCGGTGGTATCGGGAAGCAGCATTACACCCTGAAACTGCCGCAACCCTTCTGGCAACTGCTCAAGCAGCTTCTGGATCTGGTTATCTGCATCTACCAGCACCAGTGTAACCTGAACGAGATCAAAAGCACGCGGATAATCTACCGTCAGGGTGGTAATAACATCGGCCAGTGAGTCAAGACCCAGCAGCTCCATCTCCTGGATCTGCAGACGGCGCAGTTTCTTTTCATTAACATGTGCCTGCTTTAAAAGATCATCCAGCCGGATGCGCAGCTGCTGATTTTCCTTACGCAACGCGTCCAGCGTGGATGTATCCATACTACGTTGAATTTCCTCTATTGGATCTCGTTGTTTTTGTGAAGAGAACATTGTCCAACCAATGTAAATTCTAGTTATTTTGCAACGCTACCATCTAACCACACCAAAAACCAGCCCCCCGACGGTATTCCGCTTTATCCGGGTAAGTACAATTCCGGAACTTGTTTGGCGCTGAACAAGGTATAACGGTTGACCTATTGCAACGAACCGCAACGCCATCGGCGCACAGGGGCATTACCCCTCTGATATTCCAGCTCAGGATACGGAAGGAGAAACCCGAAGCCAGAATGTTGCCGGGCCATCGTTAGTCAGACGCACCTGCATATCCGCACCAAAACGCCCGCTTGCCACTGGACTATGGCGTTGTTGCGCCTGCCGAAGCAGCCAGGAGAACAGGCGCTCTCCCGTTTCCGGCGAGGCCGCCGGGGTAAAACTGGGGCGCATCCCTTTGCCGGTATCGGCGGCGAGGGTAAACTGCGGCACCAGCAATAATCCACCCTCTATATCAACAAGGCTGCGATTCATCCTGCCGGTTGAATCGGCAAACACCCGGTAACCCAGCAGGCGCTCCAGCAATCTTTCCGCCTGCGTTTCGCTGTCGCCCCTTTCCACTCCCACCAACGCCAGCAGGCCGGTGCCGATTGCACCAATCTTCTCGCCAGCGACAACAACGCTGGCCTCACTGACCCGCTGCAGCAGTCCGATCATCCCGCCCGGGCGGCCTTTTTCCGTTCATGTTCCAGCAGCAGTTTCTTGCGCAGCCGGATATGGTTGGGGGTGACCTCCACCAGTTCATCGTCATCGATGAACTCCAGCGCCTGCTCCAGTGACATCTGGATCGGTGGCGTCAGCTGGATGTTTTCATCCGTCCCGGCGGCGCGGATGTTGGTAAGCTGCTTGCCCTTGAGCGGATTGACCACCAGGTCGTTGGCCCGCGCATGGATGCCGATAATCATCCCCTCGTAAACCTCGGCGCCATGGCCGATGAACAGGCGGCCCCGCTCCTGGAGATTGAACAGCGCATACCCCAGCGCCTTGCCGGCGCCGTTGGCGATCAGCACACCATTAATCCGCTGGCCGAAATCGCCCGGCTTGAGCGGGCCGTAGTGATCGAACACGTTATACAGCAGGCCGGTGCCCTGGGTGGCGGTCAGGAATTCGGTGCGGAAACCGATCAATCCCCGCGCCGGGATGATGTAGTCCAGCCGCACCCGCCCCTTGCCGTCCGGCTGCATATCCTTGAGCTCTGCGCCGCGCTGCCCCAGCTTCTCCATTACCGTGCCCTGATGGCTGTCCTCCACGTCCACGGTAAGCTGTTCGTAAGGCTCCTGCTTCTCCCCGTCTATCTCGCGAATGATCACCTCGGGGCGCGATACCCCCAGCTCGAATCCCTCGCGGCGCATGTTTTCAATGAGTATGGAGAGATGCAGTTCACCACGCCCGGAGACCCGGAACTTGTCCGGATCTCCGGTATCCTCGACCCGCAGGGCAACATTGTGCACCAGCTCGCGGTGCAGACGGTCATGGATCTGGCGGGAGGTGACAAACTTGCCATCC
>JAJRUX010000076.1 GCA_024277575.1 Gammaproteobacteria bacterium
AGCGCCCATGGCGGCGTTGCGCCTCTTGCAAAGGGCGATGGCCATTCGCTGCGAGGCGCGCCTTGCCCTGAACGCTGACAGGCCAACTGTATCCTGATTTATCATCTTGACGGAGTACTAGCCAGTTAGTTAAATTTTTTATCACCCCCTTTTGATACTCCTCTGTTAGAATCTGGCACAGATTTATTCTCCCATCGCCATCGTGGCTGTTTGAGATCCTGCAATGCCAGAAACCAGCGAAAATATCGTCAGCGAGCAGCAAGCCTTCAGTGAGGCGTTGCACTCACATGCTTACGGTAAGGCACTTCAGTTGCTCAATGATATGAATTCCGCCGAGGTGGCGCATTTGCTGGAGTCTTTGCCGACCGATGAACGCGATCTGGCATGGGATCTGGTTCGCACCAAGCTTGAAGGAGACGTTCTTATCCACGTCAACGACAATCTGCGTGCCAGCCTGATCCGCAAGATGGAGCCCCATGAACTGGTGGCCGCAACCAGCGGTCTGGAGACTGACGATCTGGCCGATCTGCTGCCCGACATGCCGGACGATGTGTTCAACAAGGTTCTGCTGTCAATGGATGAGCAGAACCGACTACGATTGGAGTCAGCGCTCTCTTATCCCGAGGATTCTGCCGGTGGCCTGATGAACATGGATACCATCACGGTACGTGCCGACATTACCGTGGATGTGTTATTGCGTTATCTGCGCCGTCACAAAGAGCTTCCAGAGCACACCGACACGTTGATGGTTGTGGATCGCGAGGGAAAATTCATGGGAGTGGTTCCTCTCACCACCCTGTTGACCAGCATCCCGACCGCCACTGTTGCTGAAATCATTCAGCGCGATGTCGAGGCGATTCCGGCGGACATGCCCACTCATGAAGTAGCCAAGCTGTTCGAGCTTCATGATCTGGTGAGTGCCCCCGTGGTCGACGACAAACATTTGCTGCTGGGACGTATTACCATCGATGACGTGGTAGACATCATTCGTGATGAAGGGGAGCACTCCCTGATGAGCATGGCTGGTTTGCATGAAGAGGAGGATCTGTTTGCGCCAGTGATTCCCAGTGCGCGGCGCAGAGCTTTGTGGCTGGGGATCAACTTACTCACCGCGTTTCTTGCCTCTTGGGTAATTGGACAGTTCGATGCCACGATTGAAAAACTGGTGGCACTGGCGGTGCTGATGCCGATTGTTGCCAGCATGGGCGGTATTGCCGGCAGCCAGACCATGACCCTGGTGATCCGTGGTCTGGCGCTGGATCAAGTCAGCGACCACAATGCCCGCAAACTGTTATTCAAGGAAGTAGCTGTTGGCCTGCTCAACAGCATGGTATGGGCGCTGGTAATCGCTACTGTTACCTATCTGTGGTTTGATAATCTTGGTCTTGGTGTCATTATTGCTTCTGCAATGACTATAAATCTCCTGATCGCTGCCTTGGCTGGCGTAACAATTCCACTGATACTACGCAAACTCGGAGCTGATCCGGCGCTCGCTGGTGGCGTGGTACTGACTACTGTCACCGATGTGATCGGTTTTCTCTCATTTCTGGGGCTGGCAACACTGTTTTTGATCTGATTCGGTTTTTTCCGGCTCCTGCTCTCCGGCAACCGGATAACTTGGTGCCGAGAGAGCAGATCCGGGTTGCTGTGAAATCTGGTTATATCCATACTATACTGGTGGCAGAAAGCTGCAAGCTATCGTCAGGGGAGAACATGGCGCATTGGTTATTAACAGTTAACGGGAAACCGCATGAGGTTGAGGCAGAGTCTGACATGCCATTGTTGTGGGTATTGCGGGATTTGCTAGGATTGACCGGTACGAAATTCAGTTGTGGTGAAGGGGCCTGCGGGGCTTGCAATGTCCATCTTGACGGCGAACTGATACCGTCTTGCACGGTCTCTATCTCTGCAGCAAGTAGCCGGAAGATTGTCACAATAGAGGGACTGTCGAGTGATGCCAGCCATCCGGTTCAGCGCGCCTGGCTCGACGAACAGGTCTCCCAGTGCGGTTACTGCCAGCCAGGGCAGATTATGGCGGCGGCAGCGCTGCTGGAAAAGAATCCTGAACCCGGTGATTCCGATATAGATAGAGTGATGGCGCGAACCCTGTGTCGTTGTGGCAGTTACCCGCGTATCCGCAAGGCGATTCATCGTGCTGCTGCCCAGGGTAAAAAAGCATGAGCATGGATTTCAATCCTGAACGCCGAGAGTTTCTGGTTACCAGTGCAGCTGCGGGCGCTGGGATGATTCTGGCCTTTTCGGTAACATCTTGTGCCCGCTCAATGCCATCGGATAGCAGTGACAGCAGTTTTCGTCCCAATGGCTGGTTAAGGATAACATCGGATAATCATATTACCATTTTCATCGATGAGGCGGAGATGGGGCAGGGGGTGCATACTGCGCTGCCCATGCTGCTGGCCGAAGAACTGGAAGTTGATCTGGACATGATAGAGGTAGAGCAGGCACCCGTTGACAATGCGGTTTATGGCTGGCAGTACACTGGCGGGAGCACCAGTGTAAAAGAAGGTTGGCAGCGTTTTCGGCAGGCCGGTGCTGTAGCACGGGAGATGTTGATCGCGGCAGCAGCGCAGAGCTGGCAAGTGCCGGTAAAAGAGTGCCGGGCAAGGCAGGGGGTGGTTGTTCACACGGCTGGCGAACGGCAGGCGAGCTACGGTGAGCTTGCTGCTGTCGCTGCCGGAATGCCGGTTCCCCGAAGCGTCAGGCTCAAGGAGCCGAAGGAGTTTCAGCTTATCGGCAAATCGCTACCCCGCGTGGACGGCGCGGATGCTCTCAATGGCAGTGCGGTTTACTGCGCCGATGTCAAATTGCCCGGCCTCCTTACTGCTACGATCGTGCATTGCCCGGTGTTTGGTGGCAAGGTGCGGAAAGTCGATAGTAAAAAGGCGCTGGCCGTTCCTGGTGTGCGCCAGGTGGTTGAGATTGACGCCGGTGTGGCGGTGGTTGCCGACCATTTCTGGGCTGCAAGGAAGGGGGCGGACGCCCTTGATATTCAGTGGGACTATGGCTCCCGTGCGGGTATCAGCTCACAAAGTATCCGGCAGCTTTTTGCCGAGCAGGCGGATGGGCATACCGGTATGGAGCAGGGGTTGGCCGCAGCATTGACTGATGTACCGCTGAGAGTTGAGGCTGAGTACCAACTTCCTTATCAGGCGCATGCCACGGCAGAACCGATGTGTTGCACTGTCCATATCCATGACGGTATATGTGAGGTCTGGGCGCCAAGCCAAAAACCCAGCGAGGTGCAGGCAGTTGCTGCGCGGTTCTCAATGTCCCGGGTTGAGTACCTGTTACAGCGCACAAGAAATAAACTGCTGAAACACCCTTTTGACTCAATCCGCGTTTACAACACATTGCTGGGTGGGGGGTTCGGTCGGCGCCTGAAGAACGATTACGTTGTCGAGGCAGTGCAGATAGCAAAGGCGGTTGATGCACCTGTAAAACTGATCTGGTCACGGGAGCAGGATATCCAGCATGGCTATTATCGTCCCGCCAGTCTGCACCGTATGACAGCCGGTCTGGATAACCATGGGATGCCAGTTGCGTGGCATCAGCTTGCGGTCGGGGCATCGGGTTTTGGTTCCCCCTATTATAAAATTCCGGCCAGCGGCGGGAACACCGTTGATGTGGATACGGGGGTTCCGATCGGTCCCTGGCGCTCGGTCAGCCACTCCTGGAATGCCTTCGTGGTGGAAGGGTTTATTGACGAACTGGCGTCACATGCCGGCAAGGATCCGCTGGCCTATCGACTGGAACTGCTGGAGCAACAGCCACGGCTGAAAGCGGTTGTCGAGATGGCTGCGGACAAGGCTGGTTGGGGCGGTCCCCTGCCGCAAGAGCACTATCTGGGGATAGCCGCACACCCGGGATTTGGCAGCTATGTGGCCCAAGTGGTGGAGCTGTCCGTCAATAAAAACGAGGGAATCCGGATTCACCGTATTGTCTGTGTTATGGACTGTGGTCAGGTGATCAATCCCGGCATGGTTGTGGGGCAGATGGAAGGCGGGATCATTTTCGGATTAACTGCGACTCTGACCAGTGCTATTACCATCCGAGACGGGCGGACGGAACAGAGTAACTTCCATGATTTTCCCATCCTCCGGTTAGACGAGACGCCTCCCATCGATGTCTATATCAGGCCCAGTAGTAAGCCGCCTGGCGGAGTGGGTGAACCCGGTGTGCCGCCAATAGCTCCGGCGGTGGTCAATGCGCTCTACGCCGCGACAACGGTGCGGATTCGCAGGCTGCCGGTTGGAGCAGGGGATCTGTTTTCCTGATTATGCGCAATTCAAGACTATAAAATAAATGAGTTATAAAATCAGGATACTGTTTGTTTGCATGGGTAATATCTGCCGTTCTCCCACGGCGCATGGTGTATTTCGGAAAATGATTGAACTGGCTGATCTTGCCCATCTGGTCGAAATTGATTCAGCGGGAACCCACTCCTACCATATCGGCAAGGAACCGGATCCACGCGCCGGCCAGGTTGCGCAGCTCAGGGGGTATGACCTGTCTGATCTGCAGGCGCGTCGCGTGACTGCCCAGGACTGCGAGCAATTTGACTATGTTATCGCCATGGATGCTGAAAACCTGATGATGCTACAAGAACTCTGTCCCGAAGGCCATGAGCACAAGCTGCATCTGTTGCTTGATTTTTCGGCTGATTCAGCGTTGCGGGAAGTCCCTGATCCCTATTACGGCGGGAAAAGAGGGTTTGAGAAGGTGCTTGGCCTAGTTGAGGGTGCTTCAACGGGGCTGCTCCAGCATATTGTCAGGGAGCATTTTAGCTAGGAGTCTGTCGGATTTGGGAATAATCTACTGCGCTGATGGGAGAGCGGCCAAAATATCCCCGGTTTTTCGTTAAATAGCCCCACTATTCGCCTCAAAACCGGAAATATTTTGACTCGATCTCCCACCCGCTCGCTACGATTACCCAAACCCGACAGACTCCTAGTACTCATAAAGTACTATTCTGGTTCTCCAAAGCGATCCTGAACAAGCTTTTCCAGCTGCTCCAGTGCTTGGTTTTCATCCGGGCCGTCAGCGCTGACGGTGATGACGGTATCGCGTGATGCGGCCAGCATCATGATACCCATGATGCTTTTCCCGTTGACGCAACGGTGGTTTGCCGTCAGTTGAATCTCAGCATTGAATTCAGTGGCCAGGTTGACAAATTTTACCGCTGCCCGGGCATGCAGGCCCAGTTTATTGACAATAGTGATCTGTTTGTTGTTCAATGTTGCTATTTCACCCGTATCAGGATACGTCACCAGGTTGAAAGGTTGTTATTGGAACTGCTCCAGATGATGCCGTCATGGCCACCGCTGGTTGCCTTGTGTGCAAGTTCTGCCAATCCCAGATGCGGATAGTTGAGTACCCGGACGAGCATTGGCAGATTGATTCCCGTTACCAGCATAATGCGGGGCTGATCCAGTAACGAAGCGGCAACGTTGCTGGGTGTGGAACCAAACATATCAGTGAGGATCAGCACCCCTTCGCCACAGTTCAATTCATTGAGCAGCTTGCGGGCAAGTCCTGTAATCTGCTCCAGATTTGAAGTTGGTGCAACGGCTACCGTTCCGGTTTGCAGCGGGGTGCTTCCTATCAGGGTAACGGCAGCATCGACCAGTGCTTCGCCAACCTGGTTGTGGGTAATAATGAGTAACCCGATACTCATGACAGCTCCCGGTGGCGTACCTGCACATTGACGCGCATCCGCTGAAAGTGTCCGGCCAGTCGCTCTGCCAGATAGACTGAGCGATGTTGGCCGCCGGTACAGCCGATAGCGATGGTCATGTAGCTGCGGTTATCGGCTTCGAAATGAGGAATCCATGTGTTCATGAATTCACACAGATGATCGCTCATCTGATTTACCAGTGGCTCCGCTTCCAAGAAGCCGATGACCGGTTTGTCACGTCCACTATACGGACGCAGACTGGGTTGCCAGTGGGGGTTGGGCAGGCAACGGACATCAAAAACAAAATCGGCATCAGTCGGAATGCCGTTTTTAAAGCCAAACGACTCAAACAGGATCGACATGGTGCCGGGATGCAGATCCTGCAGGCGATCGACGATTAAATCACGCAGCTGATGAATATTGGTGCGACTTGTTTCAATCCGCAGGTCTGCATTGGCAGCAATGGGTTCCAACAGAATTCCTTCGCGTTTGATAGCATCAGCGAGCGGTATGGCCTTGGAGGTCAACGGGTGTCTGCGCCGGGTCTCGCTGAACCGCTTCAATAGTGTATCTTCATCGGCAGTAAGGAAAAAGGTTTCACACTCGACCCCTTTTTCCTTGAGTTCGGTAATGATATCCGGAAATGAGTCCAGATCGCCGGTCAGATTACGGGCATCAATCCCTATCGCCGCCTTGTTGACCCGGGACTGGTTATTGATCAGTACCCGTTCGGCAAAAGCAGGCAACAGGGAGACGGGCAGATTATCAAGACAGTAGTAGCCAAGATCTTCCAGAACATTCAGCGCGACACTCTTTCCCGAACCGGACATGCCACTGATGATCAGTAGTCTCATTTTTTTCTCTCCAGGAAGGAGTACTGTTTGCGGACAAATTCCTCAGTGGCATTGTAACCTGCTGAGCGGAGTACATGGTTTCGTACGGTGCTTTCCACCATCACAGCCATATTTTGTTCCGGCATGACCGGAAGTTCAATTGCTGGAATTACCACGTCTAGAACAGTTCGTCGCTGCAGGCTGCTTTTCAGGTGATTGTCTTCCGCCGGTTTAAACTGGGTTGCCGGTATCAGGGTGAGAAGCAGTTGAAGTTGACAGCTTTTTTTAACCGCGTCTGTTCCAAACATTGCGGGAATATTTAACATTCCCAGACCAAAAACCTCAATGAAATCCTGCAGCGGTGCGGGGCAGTTTCCGTTAATAGTTGCGGTAGCGCAACAGCGAAACTCGGGTGCATCATCAGCAATCAGTTTGTGCCCCCGGCTGACAAGATCTAACGCTAGGGCGCTTTTCCCAATCCCGTTGGAACCTTCGAGAAGTACACCCGTATCGAATATTTCAATAAATACACCGTGGAGAATTTTTGTCGGGGCAGGCATATACAATTTGGCGTTCTGTCTCTGTTTCGGCCCTGCGGCCTTGTTTATAGAGAGCGTCTTTCAGAGAAAGAGCGGCCAGAAGGTTGCCACTGTATTAGCTGCTGGTACAGATCATCATTGGATGACGTGTTGCGCAGCTGCTCGCAGAGCTCCTTGTCACGAAACATCTCTGCCAGGGTTGCCAGTACCCGCAAATGCTCGTTGGTAGAGTGCTCCGGAACCAGCAGTGCACACAGCAGATCCACGGGCTGGTGATCGTTGGCGTCAAAATCGATACCTTCTCGCAGTTGAAGGAAAGCGCAGAGCGTCTGGTCGATATCTTTTACTCTACCGTGGGGTAGAGCAACCCCTTTGCCCAATGCAGTGCTGCTGAGTCGCTCGCGGGCAAGCAGACTATCGAAAATATCGGAACTGGAAACGTTTCCCTGATCGTCAGCAAGTTTGTTGCTCAGCAGTTCAAGCGCTCGTTTTTTGCTGGCAACATCAGTACGGAAATCAATGCGTTCGGGAGACAATATTTCTGAAATCTTCATCAGGATGTCCGGTATCTGTCTATTTCATAACCATTATTGTTACGGATGATGACTGGTGGTTTTTTCCTTGTGCTTTTTCAGTTGGCGGTGGAGTTTATCACTCAATGCATCAATGGCTGCATACATATTTTCATCTTCGGCATTGGCAAACAGATCAGCGCCGTTTACATGCATGGTTGCTTCGGCCTTCTGGCGGTTTTTCTCCACACTGAGCACTACATGTACGTTCCCGACTTTATCAAAAAAACGTTCCAGTTTCCCCAGTTTTTCTTCAGCATAGGCGCGCAGGGCATCGGTAAGATCGATGTGGTGTCCGGTCAGGTTCAGTTGCATGATGATGGCTCCCAAAAAATGCAGAAAAAATTATGCCAGCCGTTTGCGTTCATTGGATGGCGGAATGTTCATTACTTCACGATATTTAGCGACTGTTCGCCGCGCGACATTGATTCCCTGTTGTGAAAGAATCTCGGCAATCCTGCTGTCGCTCAGGGGTTTTTTTGGCTCTTCCTCAAGAATAAATTTTTTGATGCGTGCCTGGATGGCGGTTGATGAAGCTTCGCCACCATCGCTGGTTTTTACATGGCTGGAGAAAAAATATTTCAGTTCAAAAATACCACGGGGGGTGTGGATATATTTTCGGGTGGTAACCCGTGAAATAGTGGACTCATGCATGTCGACTGCTTCAGCGATATCGTGCAAGACCATGGGCTTCATGGCGACATCGCCATATTCGAGAAAATCCCGCTGGCGCTCGACGATGGTGCTTGCAACCTTGAGCAGGGTTTCACTGCGGCTTTGCAGGCTTTTTAGAAACCAGCGCGCCTCCTGCAGGTGGTTTTTCAGGCAGGTGTTATCCGCAGTGTTATCTCCGCGGCGAATCATTTTAGCGTAGTGCGCGTTGATGCCAAGACGGGGAGCGTTGTCGGGATTCAGCTCAACGCGCCAGTTTTCATTAACTTTGGTAACGAAAACATCGGGAACAATATACTCCGGGCTGCTGCTGGAGATATGCCCGCCTGGCCTGGGGTTGAGCGACTGGATCAACTGGATAACCTGCTGCAGGCTCTCCTCGTCAAGCTGGCTGCGTCGCATCAGTTGACCATAGTCCCGTTTTGCCAGCAAATTGAAATGCCGCTGGATAACGGTTTTTGTCTCGTTGAGCCAGGGGGCATCGGCGGGCAACTGCTGCAGTTGCAGAGCCAGACTCTCCTGCAGATCCCGGGCGGCTACACCGGGAGGATCAAAGTTATGAATTCTGCGTAGCACGGCAGCCAGCTCATCGCGCTCCAGTTCGGGAAGATCATTGACCAACAGCTGGTGTATCTCGTCCAGCGCCGTGGTTAGATAACCGTCTTCATTGATTGCATCAATAATTGCTTCAGCAATGATTTGGTCAGTTTCGCTAAAGTTGCCCATCTGCACCTGCCAGCGCAGGTGCTCGCCCAAATCTTCGGTGGTGCTGCCTTGAAATTCAAACTCTCGTCCATCATCGGAAGCACCGCCACCACTGGGTGTAAATCCGGGTTCGTAGACGTCCTCCCAACGAGTGTCTACCGGTAGCTCCGAGGGAATATTGTCATTCTGTTTATTGATGTCCAGAGCCTGCATGTCGCTGTCGGCTGGATTGGGGGAGGATTCAACTGGCGAAGTTTCCGGTTGTTCGGCGACACTGCTGTGGCTGGCTTCGCCATTTTCTTCTTGCCGCTCCAGCATCACATTGGACTCTAGCACTTGCTGGATCTCCGTCTGCAGCTCCATGGATGACAGTTGCAGCAGACGTATCGCCTGCTGCAACTGCGGCGTCATGGTCAATTGTTGTCCGAGGCGGAGTTGTAGTGTTTGTTTCATTTAGTGAGGATGCCAAGGAATATAGGGGTATTTTACCCTAGGAGGTGGTTTGAGAATAGAGAAGCCTGCTGCGGAAAAACCACTTTGGCCTGTTTATTCGGCTATTTTGTAAAATAAACTCAATAAAAGCCGCCTGGTTCTCAGTGCGTGGCAGCTCAAAGCGTAAATTTGTCACCCAGATAGACCTCTCGTACCTGCTGGTTCTCCAGCAGATCGGCAGGTGATCCCGTGGCGATTACCTTACCGGCGCTGATAATGTAGGCCCGTTCACAGATTCCCAGTGTTTCCCGGACGTTGTGGTCAGTTATCAAAACACCGATACCTCGATCGCTCAGTTGTCTGATGATACTCTGGATGTCCAGTACGGAAATGGGATCCACTCCGGCAAAGGGTTCATCCAGCAGGATGAAACGGGGTTCGGTGGCCAGCGCCCGGGCGATCTCTACCCGGCGCCGTTCACCACCCGACAGGCTGATACCCGCTGTCTTGCGCAGGTGACCGATATGAAAATCCTGTAGCAGCTGTTCCAGAAGCTGTTGACGCTGCTCGTGGCTTAACTGCTTGCGGGTTTCCAGAATCGCCAGGATGTTCTCTTCGACCGAGAGTTTGCGGAATACCGAGGCTTCCTGGGGGAGGTAGCCGATACCAAGCTGGGCGCGAATATGCATCGGGTAGGTGGTAATATCCTGGTTGTCCAGGGCAATGCGGCCTTTGTCACAGGAAATCAGGCCGACAATCATGTAAAAACTGGTGGTTTTCCCGGCACCGTTAGGACCCAGTAGTCCGACTATCTCGCCACTGTTGACCTCAAGGGAGAAGCCGTTGACCACCTGCCGATCACGGTACTGTTTTACCAGTTGGCTGGCGGTGAGGGAGTGGCTGGTTGCCGGTCTGCTCATTGGTTCTCGTCGGGATAGATGGTGGCATGTACCCGCTGTTTGCCATCATTATTGCTCTCGGCCTGTATCTTGTCACTACGGATATGATAAATAATGCGTTCGCCGCTGAAGCGGTTCTTGTCATGCCACAAACGTGCCTTGCCGATCATATGCAGCTCTTCGGTGGTGGCAAAATATTCCATTTTCTCCGCCTCTGCCCGAATTTCGCCGCCCCGGGCAAGTTTTTGCGAATAGCGTGCGGGATGGCCTTCGGCAACGGTTCGGTCAAGCTGTTTTCCGACCCGGTAGAGCGTTATCTTGTCGGCCGTTATGGACAGTGTGCCGCGCTGTAGCCGGACATTACCCAGGAAAAAACTGGTTCCGTTGCGTTCGTCAAACTCGGCCTGATCTGCCTCGATATCAATCGGATTGCCCGCGGCTACTGCTACATCGGTAAAACACAGGAACAGCAGGCAGGCTATAGTCCAGTCAGGGTGGCGGCGCATAGTATTTTCCTCGGGTTTGGTGCAGGAAATTGAGCTTGTCCTGCGTCAGATCCACCCGTAAACCGATGGCATTGATCGTGGAATAATCCGTTTTCATTGCAACTTCCGCAGCGGTTTCTGCGCGCTTCAGTACAGGGAGAACCAGCAGATCGGCGGTCTCTATCCACAGGGTTTCCTTGCTGACTTTCGAATGCTGCTCCAGAACCACTTTTCCTTCCATCACGACCTGTTCTCCCTGCTCGGTAATCCGGGCCTGTTCTCCGGTTATGGTCCAGGAGGAGTCGTTTTCGTTATGAAAAAGCAACTGCGGCTGGAGAAGTGTGATGGTTTCCTGCCCTGCCATGTACTCCATATAGCTTGATTTAATCAAGTAACGGGGTGAACCCTCGGTGCCGGTGGTGGTGATGGTAAAATTTTTCAGATAGTAGTCCGGCCCCGGGCTTGTTTTTTTCACGGCTGTTGAATCCGGTTTATTGTACCACTGCGCCCAGGCGCTGATTACTGCCAGAACAATCAGCACAGCAAGCAACAGGGGAGTTCTGTAGCCGTAGCGGCTGGTAATTCCTGACAGGGTGTGCCGTAGCGTCATTGTCTCAGCTGAGATAGCGAACCAGCTGGTTGTCCAGTGTCCCCTGGGCGCGCATGACGAACTCACAGAGATCCCTTGCAGCACCTCGTCCCCCTCCGTTTGGCGTACACCAGTGGGCATGTTCTTTAACCAGCGGATGGGCATCCTGTACGGCAACAGCCAGTCCGGCGCGCTGCATCACCGGCAGATCAACCACGTCATCTCCCACATAGGCGGTGTGCAGGGGCTCGATGGCGAGCTTCTCGAGCAGACCCTCGAAGGCAGGTAGTTTGTCCAGCTGTCCCTGATAAATATGGCGGATACCCAGGTTATCCATGCGGTGCTGGACCACCCGAGAGGTGCGGCCGGTGATGATGGCGATAGGGACGCCACTGGCCTGCAGCATTTTCATCCCGTGGCCATCGCGGGAGTGGAATGCCTTGTACTCCTGTCCGTCATCACCGAGAAACAGACTGCCGTCGGTCAGTACGCCGTCAACATCGAAAACCACCAGCTTGATGGTGGCGGCCTTTTCCAGAATATCCTGCATGTTATCTTCCCCGCGGTTAAACAACTCCGGCACGTAACAGGTCATGCATATTAAATGCCCCAATCAGTTTGCCGTTTTCATCCACTACCGGCAGTGCATTGATTTTGCCGGATTCCATTATCTGCAATGCCTCAGCCGCCAGTATATCAGGGTGGACTGTTTTGCCGCCGGGTGTCATTATTTCGCCGATGGTGGTGGCGCGCACGTCAACCTGTCCCTGTTGGAAAACGCGCCGCAGATCACCGTCAGTGAAAATTCCCTGTATCCTGCTGTCCTGATCCACGATAGCGACAAATCCCAGTCTTTTTTTGCTCATCTCCACCAGTGCATCGCCAAGGGGAGCCGTTTGGGGGACGTGGGGAACATCTGCTCCCGTATGCATGATATCGGAAATCAGCAGCAGCAGACGCCGACCCAGACGGCCCCCTGGATGGGTGCGGGCAAAGTCATCCGCGGTAAAACCCCTTGCTTCCAGCAGGGAGACGGCCAGCGCATCCCCCATGGCCAGTGTGGCGGTTGTGCTGGAGGTCGGCGCCAGCCCCAGCGGACAGGCTTCCTGGGAGATGCTTACGTCGATATTGATATCGGCTGCCTGAGCAAGACCGGAGCGTGGGTTGCCGGTCAGGGTGATGAGCGGTACGTTCAGCCGCTTGATAAGCGGTAAAATAGTTAATAGTTCATTGGTTTCACCCGAGTTGGACAGGGCAATGACAACATCCCGAGCGGTAAACATGCCCAGATCGCCATGGCTGGCCTCACCGGGATGTACGAAAAAAGAAGGACTGCCAGTGCTGGCCAGGGTTGCGGCAATCTTGCTGCCGATATGCCCGGATTTGCCCATGCCGGTAACCACGATGCGCCCGGTACAATCAAGCATGTATTGACAGGCACGGGCGAAACCGGCATCGATACGTGGAATCAGTTCACTGATTGCCTGGGCCTCCACCTCCAGTACGGCACGCCCGAGCTGTTGCAGTTTCTCGATGCTCACCCCGATCCCGCTTCGGGGTATCCCAGTTCTGCCAGTTTGCGGGCCAGGGCCTCGCGGGTGAACCCGTCACCCTTGACGGTAACGCAACTATCCTCGACGGTTACCGTTACCTCGTCCACCTGGGGGTGGGCAGTCAACCCATCGGCAATCGCCTTGACACAACCAGCGCATTTCACGTTTTTCACCTCGAACAGTTCAGTCTTCATGGTTACCTCTTCACTATAGATGATACAGCGGGATTATCCCGATGAACTACCGCCCAGCGCGAGTACCGAGAGATAGGCAACATAGGCCGTTAACAGCAACCCTCCTTCGATGCGGTTCAGCGAACCGGGTTTGCGAAAGCCGTATGCCATGGCAAACAGTGCGATGGACAGTCCGATCATGACCGGAAAATCCCGACCCAGCACATCGGCATCAACCGCATGGGGAAAGATAATCCCGGAAATTCCAAGCACGCCCAGTATATTGAAAATATTGGAGCCGATGACATTACCGATGGCAATATCGTGTTCGCCTTTGACGGCGCTCATAATGGAGGCGGCAAGTTCAGGCAGGCTGGTGCCGATGGCGATGACAGTCAGACCAATGAGCAGATCGCTGATCCCGAAAGCACGGGCGATATCCACGGCGCCCCACACTACCATGCGGGAGCTGAGCAGCAGAATGGCCAGGCCGATCGCCAGCCAGAGCAGGGCTTTCCCGGTGGACATCTCCGGGGGCAGTTCTGCTTCGAACTCAGCCGCCATAGGATCCAGTCCGTCCTGTCCGCGGCGTCCCATGCGAACCATCCAGTACAGAACCAGACAGAGGCCGGACAGGAGCAGCAGGCCATCCATAAACCCCAGCTTGTCATCCATAATCAACACCAGCGCAAATATCATGGCGATGAACATGACAGGGTACTCCCGCTGCAGTGTGCCGGAGTGCACCCGCAAAGGCTTTATCAGTACAGTGACGCCCAGCACCAGTCCCATGTTGGCTATGTTGGAACCCAGAGCGTTACCGATCGCGATGCCCGGGTTTTCATCCCATGCCGACATAGCCGAAATCAGCATCTCCGGTGCTGAGGTGCCAAAGCCGACGATAGTGAGTCCGATAACCAGCGGCGAGATGCCCATATTGCGGGCAGTGGCCGCAGCGCCTTCCACGAAGCGATCGGCACCCCAGACCAGCAACACGAATCCGGTTAACACAGCAAGAGAGGAGATAAGCATAAATTATTCGATCTCTTCGTCATTGAACAGGAAATCATCTTCCGGTTCCAGGGGAGGGTTGCCATCAAATACCTGATTCCTGCGTTGCTGCAGATAGGCATCCCTCAGAAAAGCGTAGGGATCGAAAGTCGATTGCTCCAGGATACGGCTGGCAGAGAGCAGGTCGGCACGGGTGTCGGTGACTTTCAGCGCGAAAAGTCCGTACTCGATGGGTTGATCCTCAACATAGGTGTACGGTTCGGTGAAATAATCTCCTGCGAGTCCAAAACTGCCGCGCAGGGTGCTGGGTCCCCAGAACGGCAGTACGATATAGGGGCCGGAGCCGATCCCCCAGTAACCGAGCGTCTGGCCAAAATCCTCATTGTTCTTATACAAATTGAAGGCGGTTGCGATGTCGACCAGGCCGAACAGGCCTAGAGAACTGTTAATGGTGATTCGGCCCAGATCCGACAGCGCTGCGTCCGGTTTGAGTTGCAGCAGATTGTTTATCAGCGTGGTGACGTCATCGAGATTATTGAAAAAATTGGTAACCCCCTTGTCCACGAATCCCGGGGTAATTGCCTGGTATCCTTTTGCAACCGGTTTTAGCGCGTAGGTATCCAGTTTCTCGTTGAAAGAGTAGATGGCGCGATTGTAGTACTCCAGCGGGTCGCCGGTTTCACGGTTTTCAGATGTACTGGCACACCCGGATAGCAACAGGACAACAGCCGGCAAAACCGGGTAAATAAAGCGGTGAGCAGATGGGGTTTTGTACACTTTTTGCAACAACAGCCCGGTTTTGAATGATGAAAGGGGACATTCTATCCAAATTACGGTGTTGTCAGCCAGCGGTTATTTTGAACGCGCCATGAATCTGCGTACAATGCCGGATTCTATAATTGGTTGTTGGTTGGCTGTATGCTGGATGGATCGTCGCTGGTGGAGATTAGAGGGCTTTGTTTCGGCTATTCCGGGCGAATGATCTTCGATGATATCGATATTGATATTCAGCGCGGCAAGGTAACAGCAATTATGGGGCCGAGTGGAACCGGTAAAACCACGTTGTTGCGACTTATTGGCGGGCAGGAGCATCCATCCGTCGGCACTATCCGTGTTGACGGCGTCAATGTTCCGGATCTTTCCCGCAAAAACCTCTACCAGTTGCGCAAGCGGATGGGCATGCTGTTTCAGAGTGGAGCGCTGCTGACCGATCTGAACGTGTTTGACAATGTTGCTTTCCCCCTGCGTGAGCACACGGATCTGCCGGAGATGATGATTCGTGATCTGGTATTGATAAAGCTGCAAGCGGTGGGGTTGCGCGGGGCGCGGGATCTGATGCCATCGGCGTTGTCCGGCGGAATGGCACGCCGGGTTGCGCTGGCGCGGGCTATTGCCCTCGATCCGAAGATGATGATGTATGACGAACCGTTCTCCGGCCAGGATCCCATCTCCATGGGGGTGCTGGTGAAGCTGATCCGTGAACTGAATGATGTCCTGGGGATGACCACGATCATCGTTTCGCACGATGTGAACGAGACGGCTGATATTGCGGATTATCTCTATCTGCTGTCGGAAGGAAAAGTAGTGGAGCATGGAACCCCGAAATGGTTGCGTCAGTCCGGTTCCGAATGGACCCGGCAGTTTCTCGAAGGGCTGCCCGATGGCCCGGTGCCGTTTCATTACCCGGCGCCTGATTTTGCGGAGGAACTTCTACAGTTGTCTGCTTCGCAGTGAGAGCAGCTGGTTGAACAAACTATGATAATGCAGCTGCAGCGCTTGGGCGTATGGACTCTAAAACGATTTGAACGGCTTGGCCGCAGCCATTTGTTCCTGTTCCGTGTCTCTGCGGGGCTGGTGGAGCTGTTAGCCCGCCCGGGCCTGGTGATCCAGCAAATGTTCGCCATCGGGGTGTTATCGCTACCCATTATTGTGGTGGCGGGGTTGTTTGTCGGCATGGTGCTGGCGTTGCAACTTTATTACACCATGGTGAATTTTGGCGCAGAACAATCTTTGGGGCCGGTGGTTGCGCTCAGTCTGGTGCGTGAACTGGGTCCGGTGGTGGCTGCGTTGCTGTTTGCCGGACGGGCGGGTTCTGCGCTGGCGGCGGAGATTGGCCTGATGAAGGCAACGGAGCAGCTTTCCAGCATGGAAATGATGGCGGTGGATCCGCTGCGGCGGATTATCGCGCCGCGTCTGGCTGGCGGAATTCTCTCCCTGCCGCTGCTTGCCGCCCTGTTCAGCGCGGTCGGAATCAGCGGTGGTTTTCTGGTGGCAACCGGTCTGCTTGGTGTCGACAGCAACGCCTACTGGTCACAGATGCAGGCCAATGTGGATCTGTTCGATGATATCGCCAACGGCGTGATCAAGAGCGTTGTATTCGGCGTTGTTGTTACCTGGATTGCCGTGTTTGAGGGGTATGATGCTGCACCGACTTCTGAGGGGGTGGCGCGGGCTACGACCCGTACTGTGGTAAACAGCTCACTGGCCGTATTGGGTCTGGATTTCATCCTGACCGCATTGATGTTTGGAGATAATGTATGAGGCAGTCAAGAGCCATAGAGATCTGGGTGGGTGTGTTTGTGGCCCTGGGTTTTTCCGCGCTGCTGATGCTGGCGGTGAAGGTCAGTAATATCACCAGTTACGTTGACAACAAAGGCTACCAGATCAGCGCCGCTTTCGAAAACATTGGCGGTTTGACGGTACGGGCTCCAGTGCGGATAGCCGGTGTACGCATCGGGCGGGTGAGTGATATCCGCTTTGACAGCGATACCTTCCAGGCTATCGTATCGATGCGTATCGATGCCCGGTATGACCGGTTGCCGCTGGACAGTTCCGCCAGCATTCTCACTGACGGGTTATTGGGTGAAAATTACATCGGTCTGGAACCGGGTGGTGAAGATGAGAGTCTCAAAGAGGGTGAGCGTATCGAAATCACCCAGTCTGCGCTGGTGCTGGAGAAACTTATCGGCCAATTTCTGTTCAGCCGCTCGCAAGGGAGTGACAAATAAGTGAAACGCTATCTTGTATCTTTGGCGCTGATGTTGCTGTTATCTGGTGTCGCTGCTGCAACAACAGCCACCAGTAATGATCCACATGCTCTGGTGAAAAACAACTCCGAGCGTATGCTATCCATTTTACGTGAACAGCATAAACAGCTGAAGAAAAAACCGGAGCTTATCTACGAGCTGGTCAATGAAATTGTCATCCCTAATTTTGATTTTACTCGCATGTCCCGCTGGGTGTTGGGCAAATACTGGCGCCAGGCCACCCCGGAACAGCGCCAGCGCTTTGAAAACGAGTTCCGGATGTTGTTGGTAAAAACCTACGCAACATCGCTGCTGGAGTTTATCGATGATGAATTCAAATATCCTCCACTGCGGATGAAACCGGGTGCCAAAAGAGTTACCGTACGCACGGATGTTATCCGCAGTGGAGCCGCTCCGGTACGGGTAGAGTATCGCCTGTTCAACGGCAAGGATGGCTGGAAGGCCTATGATGTGCTGGTGGAGGGTATCAGTCTGGTGGCCAACTACCGAAGCTCATTTGCAGAAGAGATCAGGCAAAGGGGGCTTGACAAGCTAATCGCTAGGCTTGCAGAGCATAATAACAAGGTTGTTGCCAATTGAGTGAAACCTATATAGGAAAAATGCCAGATGGCAGCTGGCAGGTGAGCGGGGAACTGAGTTTTGCCAGCGTGCCGGGCCTGTTGAAGCGCAGCGATATCATCTTCGAGCGTGATGACGACAAGCCACTGTGCATCGACCTCGCTGGCGTGCCCCGGGCAGACAGTGCAGGGCTGGCTCTACTTGTCTGCTGGGTTCGGCAGGCCAGACGGCGCAATATCCGGGTAGTGTTCCACAATGCCCCCGACCAGATGCTGAAAATAGCGGGCCTCAGTGGTTTGAGCACGGTTCTATCGTTGGCGGATCCCGGCTTGTGGTCCGGTGATAGAGAATGAACTATAATAAGCGAGTGTAGCTATATAAAATAACAGATAATTTGTCTTGAAGTATCGCTTGATTGGGGGCAAAATTGGAACAATGAGATTTTTTGCTGCCATATTTCTAGTGCTGTTATCTACTGCCGGGCTGGCGGAGCCGGTGAAGATGGGTGATGTGCGCCTGTCGCAGTCAGCAGAAAAACTGCGGCTGGTATTTGATATCAGTTCTCCGCTAGAGCACAAACTGTTCCTGCTTTCCAATCCGGATCGGGTCGTTATTGACATGGTTAATGCTCAGAGCCGCGGGTTGCGATCGGCTGTCAAATCTTCCAACGGCTGGCTCAAGGGAATACGAACCGCACCCCGGAATGGTAGTGACCTGCGCATGGTATTGGATTTGAGTCGGCCGGTCAGTTCGAACAGTTTTGTTCTGAAGCCAGATCACAAGCATGGACACCGGCTGGTCGTTGATCTGTTTGCAAAAGGTGAAACTGCCAGGGTGGTTCCGGGAAAAATGCAGTCTAGGTCTACTCCAAGGCGGGGGCGGGAAGTCATTATCGCCATTGATGCAGGGCATGGCGGAGAAGATCCCGGTGCGATAGGGAAGGGAAAAACCCGCGAAAAAGATGTTGTCTTGGCTATCGCCAAAAAACTACAAGCTTTGGTAAACAAAGAACCCGGTATGCGTGCTGTTATGATTCGTGAAGGTGACTATTACATCGGTCTGCGTGATCGGATAAAGAAAGCCCGTGAACACAAAGCTGATCTGTTTGTCTCCATCCATGCGGATTCCTTCAAGAGAAGCAGCGCTCGGGGTTCCTCGGTTTTTACCCTGTCATCACATGGGGCTACCAGTGAGGCAGCCCGCTGGCTGGCCGAAAAAGAGAATGCCGCCGATTTAATCGGTGGCGTGAGTCTGGACGACAAAGATGATGTACTGGCCTCGGTGTTGCTGGATCTATCGCAGACCGCCACCATAGAGGCCAGCACCACGGTGGCCGACAAGGTACTGAAACAGCTGGGTGAAGTGAATGAATTGCACAAGCGGCATGTGGAGCAGGCAGGCTTTGCTGTGCTTAAATCACCGGATATTCCCTCTATTCTGGTGGAGACGGCCTTTATTTCAAATTCCAGGGAAGAACGCAAGCTGAAAAACTCCAGCCATCAGAAAAAACTTGCCAGCGCCATTCTGTCAGGCATGCGTTCCTATTTTCGCAAATACCCACCGCCCGGAACCACTCTGGCGCTACGCTCGGCCGGGGAAAAATACATCATTAAGCTGGGTGATACTCTGTCAACCATTGCCCGGCGCTATCGTGTACAGATGGATGAGCTGCGGCACAGTAATGGATTACGGGATGACATGCTGAGAGTTGGTGATGTGTTGCTTATTCCCGGCGCGCTTGGCGGATGATCCCGCTTAACTGCCAACCCTCTCCCCAAGCTGTAAGCTGAGGTCGTTATTAACCCGGGAATAAAATACAGTGCGTATCAGGCAGCATAGGATATTTTTGGATGCTTGAAGTATTTTTGAACACGTTCGGGGTTCTTCTGTAATTTTTTCATATGTGCCCTAATTTTTTTCTTGAGTTTGTCCCCATCTCTTGCTGGTGGCCTGGAATGCACCCCTGCTTTTAAATCACAGCTGAGATACTCGTCAGGGTTAAACCCAGGAGAATAGGCGGGAAGAAAAAAGACCTCAATTTTCTTTTTATTCATTCATTCATTCATCTCGATTGAAGGTTAAAACCACCGGAACGTGTCAACCTCATATGGACAGTCAATTCAAAAACAACATCTATTTGGCGGCCTGATACCCGGCGGCTGCCAATGTCGGGAAGTTCACCTGATCAACAATTAGTTCCCCGTCATCGTCCAGCAGTGGATTGATTGCCACCCACTCAGGCGGCAGTTTGACCTGGGGTCGTCCTTTGACGAACCGCTCCGGGTTTTGGGCATATCGCGTATCCAGTGCCTGCTGTTTTTGCCGTGCGATCTCGATATAACGTCTGGTAAAGACCTG
>JAJRUX010000077.1 GCA_024277575.1 Gammaproteobacteria bacterium
CATGCGCAATATCGGGCTGGCGGTGATGGAGAAGATGACCGCACCGGAGCTGCAGATCTACCAGGCACGCCAGGTCTATGAAGAGGCGCTGCATACCTGGACCTACCAGCACTGCATCGAAACCATCGGTCTGGATCAGGGCGAGATCTACAACCGCTACCGGGTGGTGCCGGAGATCAACCACAAGATCCAGATCACCAACCGCCGCCTGCACTCCATCCTGCGGGCGGATATCGACCTGACCAACCGTGACGAACTCAACAACTTCGTCATGTCCTACATGTTCTTTGCGGCGGTTTTCGAGGGTTGCTGGTTCTACAACGGTTTCAGCCCCATCTTTGCCCTTCAGCGCCAGGGATTGATGAAGGGCACTGCCGAACAGCTTCAGTACATCATGCGTGACGAGGTGCTGCATTGCGCCTTCGGTATTCGCGTGGTGAAACAGATCTTCGCGGAAAACCGCATCACCCTCGATCCGAGAGAGATCCGGCAGATGTGGGACGAGTCGGAGGCGGCGGAAACAGACTACGCCCGTTATATCCTGCCCCAGCCGATCATTGGCTACAGTGCTGAAAACCATGTGGAACAGTTCCGCCATACCGCCAACCGCCGGGCGCGCCAGCTGGGACTCGAAGAACCGTTTCCCGGCGCCAGGGATGCCCTGCCGTGGCTGGATGAGCAGGCCAATCTGCGCAAGGAGAAAAACTTCTTTGAAACCCGGGTCACCGAATATCAGACCGGTGGGGCGCTAAGCTGGGGATAGTTTTCCACATGTTTTACTCAGGAAAGAGACGGCCGTGATGGTCGTCTTTTCGTTAGAACCGGTTTTTTTCAGGGAGAATGAAGTATGTATAGAAAGCGCTGTCCATCGTTGACGGGTTTGTTTATCCTGATATTTGCTGTTCTGTCTGGCTGCGCCTCCATGGATGCCGTCAAAAAAGCAGCGGGGATCAAGGATCCCACCGTATCCATTGCGGGGATGAATATCTCCACACTTTCTGCTGAAGGACTGACCTTGCAGTTCGTCCTGGATGTGGACAATCCCAATCCCATCCCGCTCAATCTGGCCGGTTTTGACTATGCGCTGATGTTTGATGGCAAGCAACTGATGGCCGGCGAGCAACGCGACAAGGTAAATATCAAGGCACGCGGAAGCAGTCAGGTTAAAGTGCCGGTCTCGCTGAAATTTTCTGATCTGTCACGACTGGTTTCCGGGGCGATGAACAAGGAGAGTCTGGGTTATGAGCTGAAAACAGCGGCTCTGATTGATCTCCCTGTTATTGGAATAAAAAAATTTCCTGCCGCCAAAAAAGGCACCTTCCCGGTTCCCAAGGTACCTGATATTTCGTTGACCGGCATTGATGTGAAAAAACTCGGTCTGGCCGGAGCCAAGGTGGTAATAGGAGCGAATATCAATAACCCCAATAGCTTTGGAATTGATATCAACAAGCTTATTTATAATCTCTCCATTAACGGTAAACAGTGGGCGAAGAGCGACGTTGACAAAACCATTTCACTGCGTGGAAAGGGCAGCAGCAACCTGAGTATTCCGCTGGAACTCAATTTCCTTGAGATGGGAGGTTCCCTTTACCAGATGCTGATGCAGGGTAAAGGAATGAACTACAATTTGACCGGCGATATGAAATTTGACGCTGGCCACCCACTGCTAAAAGATGTTGATGCGCCTTTTTCAAAAAGCGGTATGGTTGGCGCCAAGTAATCTCTCTGGCTTCAAAAAGCACTGAGGGAAAATAACGGCGAAGCAGGACTATGGAAAATAGTACTGCTTCGCCGTTTTTGCTCGGTGGTAAAGCTCAAACAGCTGAATCATGGAGTTTCTGGCCGGGCTGTCCGGAAGGGCGGAAATTGTGCTGTATTGCTGCAGAGCCGCCCCCCAGCGCTGTTTATAGGCTTCGTTCCCTCCCAGAAAGTCATAGATTTCACAGTTGTTATCGATTGCCCTCTGTATGGCTTTTCCAAACAGCACCACCATGGGCCGAAGCTTGGCAAACCCTTCATTAAATCCGCCCTGATAGTAGGCGGTGGAGGTGCTATCTACCAGATGCAGTGTTGCGGCTACTATCTCACCATCCGAGTAGATGACATCCATCCACGCCTTGTTGGCACAAACCATATCGGCAGTCATGTCGATAAAAAAATCTCGCATCTCTGCACTGTTAAAACAGGAGTTGACGCCTTTGCCGGACATGCGCTTCAGGTTGAGCTCCGCAAGTTTATCGGCGGCCGCTCTAACTTCATTTCTGTCCGTTATCTGCTGAGCTGAAAGTGATGGTGAATTATCAATTTTTCTTATGCTCCGCCGAATCTGCTGGCGAAAATTGCTGCTGAGTTTTGCAAGGAACTCATCCCAGGAATCCGGCAACTGAGTTTGCCAACAGCCTCCTTTGGTTTTTATCTGCTGCCTGACGTTTGTATTCTGTGTCCAGTCAATAATGATTTTCGCATCACGTGATAAACTGTCCATCTCACTAAAAAGCAGATAGCTGTTACCTCGATGCTGTTTCCACAGGAATGACAGAAGATCATCGATGATGGTGGTATCGGCATCCTCCCTTAGTAAAAACCCCAGGTGTTCCGAGCATGCCAGACTGTCTGAACCAAGTATCTGGATTTTGCTTGCAATAGAGAACCCCATCGCAGTAGCAGGCTCAATCATTATCGGTAGCATGGCGATTGGATGGCCGTTTGAATCCTCAGCATATACAAGTTGCATTTCTCTGTTTTCAGAAAAATATTTCATCCAGTTTTTTATCCACTCCCAGCTCATAAACGCCGATGCATTCGAATCCTGTTCATGCAGATGAGTCCAGATTTTTTCTGCACGCTCGAGATTTCCTGTGATAGTAAGAACAGCTATTTTCGTCATGGAATTATTTTCTGAAGATGATGAAAAAATAGCAACCAGATTGCCACATGGTTGCGATGAATTCTTTGTCGGTGCTATTTTTTTGACATTAATTTTTCAAATAACAATAGATTGATTTTTTCTAATATAGCTGGCTGTTTCATGTCTTGGATATTGAAACAAAAAAGTAACATATCCTCATTGCAACATCCGCTGCGCTTTCTAGAATGGTAACGGTATCTGAGATTATGAGTGTTTGAATCTTGCTTTTAGTGAATATACCAATAAATGCATAAAGAATACAGGTGTCATTTGTTTGCCGGCATATTCCATGGAAGGCGTCAAGCGCCAGGAATGGCCAGCCAACCACAGTCAATAATTATAACTATTAAATTCAGTCCAACTCCTGTCGATTCTGTGTAGGACGGCAGGCTTATCACGCTATGCCCAACTTCAGGGGTGAGGTATGAAGCTCCTCCACTGGTTCAGCCTGGTTAATGCCAGGGAAAGGTTAGATATGACAGAAATGTACTATAGGTTGTCACGTCGTGACAAACGGTTGGCAGTAATGCTGATCGATCTCATCCTTCTGCCTCTGGCGCTGTTGATAGCGTTCAATCTTCGTTTGAGCGAGTGGTGGCCCGGCGAGGTGGTCCAGCATTGGTGGATGTTTTTTGCGGCCCCCCTGTTGGCGTTTCCGGTGTTCAGCCATTTTGGGCTGTATCGTACGGTACTCCGTTACGCGGGTAGCAAGGCATTTGTCGAGATATGCAAGGCAGTCAGCCTGCAGGCGCTGCTGTTGATGGGGGTTGTGCTGATGGTTGGCAGCAGTAGTGTTCCCCGTTCGGTATTCCTCATCTATTGGCTGACCAGCCTTGCATTGATTATCGGCAGCCGTTTTTTTGCCCAGGCCGGGTTGAAAAATGCACTGCGTAACAAGCAATCCCCGATCCGGGTGGTTGTTTATGGTGCCGGAAATGCAGGTGCCGAGCTGGTTCAGGCGTTACAGGCCGGGTGGGAAGTGGAGCCGGTCGCCTTCATTGATGACAAGCGCAGTTTTCATGGCAGAGAGGTGCTTGGCCTGAAAACCTATCCCAGGAGAAGTCTGGGAAGTTTGATTGGGCGCTATGATATTTCCCAGGTGTTATTGGCAATCCCTTCTGCTTCGGTACAGCGCCGACGGGAGGTTCTCTCATTGCTTGAGCAATATCCGGTTCAGGTGAAAACGGTTCCTTCACTGCATGAACTGGTATGGGAAAGGGCGTCGGTTGAGCAGATTCGTGATGTGGATATTGAGGATCTCCTTGGCCGCGAGCCGGTGGCCCCCAATGAGAGCCTTATGGCCGCATGTATTACCGGTAAATCCGTGTTGGTTACAGGAGCTGGTGGCTCAATTGGTTCCGAACTGACCCGCCAGATATTCATGTTGCGACCGGCCCGGCTTGTGCTGTATGAATCATCGGAATTCTCTCTGTATCAGATTGAGCGAGAGCTGCGAAAATTCCACTCCTCCTATCAGGGTACGGATATGGAAACGGAGATTGTGGCGGTACTCGGTAGCGTCACGGACAAGGCAGGTCTGAATACGGTTTTTAAAGCATTTGACATTGATACGGTATACCACGCAGCAGCGTACAAGCATGTTCCCCTGGTCGAGCAAAATCCCGCCGCAGGCGCCTATAACAATGTATTCGGTACCCTTTACACCGCAAAGGCGGCATTGGCGGCAAATGTCAGTACTTTTATCCTGATTTCCACGGACAAGGCGGTGCGGCCAACCAATGTTATGGGGGCAAGTAAACGCATGGCCGAGATGGTTCTGCAGGGTCTCGCCCGACACGAAACCGTTCTCTACGGATTGACCAAACAGTATCAGACAACTCGGTTCAGCATTGTCCGTTTCGGCAACGTGCTCGGCTCATCTGGTTCAGTGGTTCCCCTGTTCCGTGAGCAAATCCGCGCAGGCGGGCCGATTACGGTTACCCACCAACATGTTATCCGCTACTTCATGACCATCCCGGAGGCCGCGCAGCTGGTGATCCAGGCCGGCTCAATGGGCAGAGGTGGCGACGTGTTTGTGCTGGATATGGGGGAACCGGTACGTATTTACGATCTGGCCTGCAGGATGATTGCATTGAGTGGTTTAACGGTGCGGGATGAGAGTAATCCGGATGGCGATATCGAGATCCAGGTTACTGGTTTACGGCCCGGAGAAAAACTGTTTGAGGAGCTATTGATTGGTGACAACGTAACCACCACCGAGCACCCGCGGATACTGCGGGCGCACGAAGTCGCTCTTCCCTGGTCACAGCTGGTGAATATTCTGGAGCAGCTCGAGCAGGCATGTATTCAGCGAAACGCCCGCAAGGTGAGCACCTTGTTGAGGCGTGCGGTGAGTGAATACAAGCCACAGTGCGGTATCAAGGATCCGGTATGGATTGCCGCCAGCGAAAATAAACAGAAACGTGTGCTGGCCGCTTCATCAAGCACTCGAATAATCAGCTGACTGTTTTGTCAGAATATCGCGAGATGTTGCATGCTGTTACGACATAGTTTGATATACGTTCTTGCCCGGGGTGTTCCCGGGATTATCAACTTCCTGGCTATTACTATCTATACCCGTTTGATGAGCCCGGGAGAGTATGGGCAATATGCTCTTGTTATTGCGGCGGTTGGGCTGATTGATTCTGTCTTGTTTCAGTGGTTGCGTCTGGGGCTGCTGCGTTTTCTTCCCCGCCATTCCGAACAACCCCAAGTATTGTTGACCACGCTGTTTACAGCATTCCTGCTGATGGTTGCCTTTACCTCATTGCTCGGGGTGGCAGGGCATTTTTTCTGGCCCGGTCAGATGGATCGCAAACTGTTGGTAACCGGAATAGTGCTTCTGTGGATACAGGGGTGGTATGAGTTAAACCTGGAGCTGGCTCGTAGTCAGCTGGCACCGTTTCGATATGGCGTGATGTCTGTATTCAAGTCGGTGCTTGCTCTTGTAACGGGGGTGTTGCTTATTCTCCAGGGGATGGGGGAGTTGGCACCTTTGCTTGGGTTGTTGACAGGAATGGGTTTGGCCTCTCTGTTTCTGGCAGGAAAAGAGTGGCACTCAATTAGCCGGAAAAGTGTTGATTGGTCACTTTTTGGAAAACTGCTCCGTTATGGACTGCCGATGACGGCAACCTATTCCCTTGCCTTTCTGGTGGGTAGTTCTGATCGCTTCATGTTGGGCTGGTTTATGGGGGCTGATGCTCCGGGGCTGTATGCACCGGGGTACGACCTGACCCAATTTAGTTTGCTTATGCTCATGATGGTGGTAAATCTTGCAGCATATCCGATGGTTGTTCGCGCGCTGGAGCACGAAGGAGTAGAGTCAGCTCGGAGACAGCTCAAACGTGTTCTGGTGCTTACGGTTGCCGTTGCCCTTCCTGTTGCTACCGGTTTGGCTGTATGTAGTGAAAACATTTCCAATGTCCTGCTGGGAGAGATGTACCGGGAGCCGGCTTCTATGCTGATACCTGTAATTGCTCTATCCTCTTTCGTTTTTGGCATAAAAATATTTTATCTTGACCTGAGTTTTCAGCTCAGTAATAAAACGTATATTGAGCCTTGGGTTATGCTGGGCGCCGCTGTAGTCAATGTGTTGCTGAATCTCTGGTGGATTCCACTGTTTGGGCTTACCGGTGCGGCTTTTGCAACGGTGATTGCTTATGGCGTTGGGGCATATCTGAGCTGGAAATGGGGGAAACGAGTATTTCCGTTGCCCGCACCGCCGGCGGATGTCTGGAAGATTGTACTGGCGACCGGCGCGATGGCATCTGCACTGTGGTTTACAGCAGATTCTCAGGGCGTGGCCGCTTTATTGGGGCAAGTCACGTTGGGAATAGTCGTGTATGTTCCGGGATTGCTTTTGCTTGATGTTGCCGGCATACGAAAGCAGGTGCTGGCCCGGATCTCGTTACAACGTGCACTATAAAATCGAAGCGCTGATCCACATCCCTTGACAACCGGAAATGTGGATCAGCTTAAAGTTTCTCGTTACTGGCAGTTTTGCTGCCATTCGCCCAGCATTCTGTCTTTCAATTGAGAATAGAGACCAAGAGAGCGGGTGTAGGAGCAAAAGGTATAAGTCGGAAATTCATATTCAATATGCAGTACCGGTTTACCCTGTGCAATAAAAGAACTCAGTTGATTACATTCAGCGTATTTATAGCAGGATTCATTGACTGCCCAGTCATAATCAACCACCAGCTCGGGAATCTGCGCCAAATTGTTTTTCAGACCAATGCCGAGTCCCCTTTTGTGGGCCTCATGTACCAGCCAGCGATTGTAGCGTAACTGATCTTCGTAGCGCAGCGGAGGGTTGACAAAACCGTGGTCATTTATGTACCCATCAACGTTATCCGGATCAACACCGTCACAACCTGCATCGCGTAAATAGTCAAGGCGCGCAGACATGATAGGGCCAAGAATATCAAGTCGGCGGATATCCAGCCACTGTTCCCCGGGCCAGTGCTTAAGCTGTTTTCCTAACACTTCGGGACGAGCCTGGAATTTGTATGCATCCTTTCGCCAGTTTTCGTAACTTCCCGCGCTGAAATAGCAGACAACCTTGCGGCCTTTCTGGTGCAACTGCTGGATAATCGATTTGCCGGTATTCTGGTCATAATTGAAAATATCAATGATGTAGATATCTGCATCGATGTCGATGTTTAGGTCGCTGGCGGAACTTGAGGAAAGCTGAATCTGCCAGGAGCTGTTTACTGGTGGGCGCCACCAACTGGATGCCGCCATTGTCGCTTGCCTCGCCCGCAGCGACAGAAAGTCGATGTTGCTGGCGTCCCTGTTGTCCCTGGTTAGGTACCGGACAAGCAGCACACCATCATCCCGGACAAAGTGGTGTCTGGTTGTATCTATGTTGAACGAGAGATGAGTCCACTGCCAGCTTTTTGCTCCCCTGTTGTCGCCAACGGTTATCCATCTGTTGCTGTTAAAGTCAAGCAGCTGCCACTGCCAAAGCTGCCGGGTTGCAGTATGTCCTTTGAAATTGGTATTTAATTCCAGCAAATTCAGCTCATTCCGGTCAGCATTGGCTGGCAGGCGGAAGCTGAATATTCCCTGGTAGCCTTGTTGTGCGGGATAGAATTCCCGATAAGCACTCCATTTGTCTCTATTTCCCGATAGCTCAACGGTTGCCAGTGTTGTCAGGCGCTGGTTACTGTGTCCACCTGTGACAGTGTCGTGTTGCGCTGGGAAAAGAGTGAGGGCGTGATTGTTGGCGGCAGCGGTTAAGGGGGAAAACACCAGCATACTCAATAAGATAGAAAGTTTTATCATGTATGACTCTCTTGTTATGGTCTTGGGGGGCTAAAACCACCGGAGCTTTCAGGACGGTATGGACGTAGTGGGTACTACATCTGTCTGCAGGCATGCATGTGAGGCCAACACGGCATGCAGAGCGTAAACATCCGTGTTTTATCTATCGCAAACAATTTTTGATACCAGACAACTGCTATGGTTCACGATGGACATACCATCACAATGGTGAGCCCGGGATGGGTAGTTATATCGGTAAAAAAAAGGTGAACTTTAATTTTTTTTGAGGATATCTGTTGGAGGAGATTGGTTCAGGATCAGAATGAATTACAGCAGCAGGTTGAGCTCTTTTGGTTATTGATCTTCTGTGGTGTGGCCGTCAGATGTGTCGGGAGCAGGTTGTTGTTGGGATACCTGATAGGCAAAGGCAAGGACCTCGGCAACTGCCCGGTAGAGGGTGGTCGGGATCTCGTCTCCAAGATCAAGCCTGGACAACAAGGTAACAAGATCCGGATCTTCGTGCAGCGGGATATCGTTTTCGTTTGCCACCGCCAGAATCTGCTCTGCAATTAACCCTGTTCCTTTGGCAGTAACTTGAGGAGCTCCGGTTCCCGTATATCGGAGGGCCACTGCAGTGGATGGCTTGTTATCTGGTTTGTTGCTCATACAGTGATATCCAATAATTTTTGGTTGATGCGCTTTTCCGGTGAGAGGGATTCGGGCATTTTTCCGTGGTGGCAACCAAGGTTCAACAGGATCAGATTTGCCTTGGTCAGACTTGTTTTCAAAATATCCCGGAAATTTTCAAACTGTTTTACGGTGTTTTTCTGCTGTGCCCATATCCCGATGGAAATTTGTTTGCTCCCCATCAGGTTAATATTGATTTGAACCGGTCCCAGCTCCTGCAATTCAAACTCCAGGGAAACTGACCAAATGGAGTGCTCCGCACGTTTTTCGCAATCCTTGTTTCGCCTGATTCCAATCCGTAAGGTATCAAACTTGTACTCGTTCTCCAGTTTTACGGGCAGTTCAACCAACCATTCTGTGCCATGGCTGGTAATGCTGTTTAATTGCCTGATTTGAAGACGGGCCAATCCGGATTCAAGCTGCTGAATGGCGCTTTCGGTTGACTGGGCTGTTGCTGATACGGTCCTTTCAGGGGCGTTTTTCAGTGAGCCGAGCAGACGTAGAAGTGTGGCTTTAAAGTCTTGGTTTATTGCGCCTGAAGAGGCTTGCGTCAGTTTGTTCTCCAGAAAAAGACCGGAGTTAGCGATCGCTTGTTCCATCCGTTTTCCTGATGTTAATTGCCTGAGCTGAGGAATTGTGGACAACAGCCGGGTTATCATCTGGTGTGTTACCGGATTTGCCGAGCTGCTGTTTATCAGGGGAGACAAGTTGTTCAACATGTTTTCCAGAGGGATCTGGCGGGGTAACAGATGGAGCATTGCTTTGCGAACAGTCAGCTCCTGCGGGGATCCCGAGGCGGTCACTTTGAAGACGACAGGAGCACCAGTTTTTATCACCTCCAGCTGGATTCTCTCCCCCTGTCGTAAAGGTTGCTCCGTTTTCAGTGATGATGTGATTTGATTGCCGGCGATATTCAACACCGCCTGACCCCGAGTCGAGCTGGAAACCACAGTAGCATGCACTATCTGCCCGACCTGCCAGTTTTTTCCGCTGGACTGGGGGATGCTGAGCTGAACGATGTTCTCTGGCTTTGTTATCTGCATTGAAAATAATATGTGGAATATTCGGTAATCGCAGTGTAACTCATTACTTATTGTCTAACATAATAATGCCAAGTTTATATTGATGCTGAAGTTTTGTATCTGATGTATTGGATAATCCGCCCCGTTAAGATACAAGGCATATTGAAACAAACTGTTAACAGTTGTTTATTGACGCTTATTTTTATTCGTATATGGTAATAAGAGAAGAAAAAACAAACCCTTGTGAGCTTGTATGTCCCATATAAAATGCAAGCCCCGATCCTCGTTCAAACCAGAATTGAAATTTAGAACAGCTGTTATTAACCCATAGGAATGATTCGCGTGCACGCCGATTATGTTTGGAATCTGGTCGTGCCTGCTCTGTATTTATCTGATGTTTGTTTAAGGCAACCAAGGTCCACAGAACAATGACAAAATATATTCCATTTTTGCTTGTGGTAATGATGAGTGGCTGTGCGATGTCACCCGGAATGAATATGTCCAGCCACGAAACTAACGATGACGTCACTCTGCTTCCCATAACAGCAGCGTTGATAAACGAGCAACAGAGGGCATTGAGTGGTTCTGATGGGATCAAATTTTTACCAAATGATTTCTCACAGAAAAATGAGCCATACCGCTTGGGAGTGGGAGATATATTGAGCATTACCGTGTGGGATCATCCCGAACTTACCATTCCAGCGGGTGAGTACCGAGCAGCGGAGACGGCTGGCCACCAGATCGCAAAAAATGGCACCATTTTTTATCCGTACATAGGGCGGGTCAAAGTTGCCGGAAAAACACTGATTCAGACCCGCTGGCTGCTCTCCCGGCTGCTTTCCAAACATATCACCAAGCCGCAGGTTGATGTCAAGGTGGCAGCCTATCTTAGCCAGAAAGCATTTGTGGTTGGTGAGGTAGCTAATCCCGGTCCACAGCCGATTACCAATATTCCTTTGACAATCGTAGATGCCATAAAGCAGGCCGGTGGTACCACAAGCAACAGCGACTGGCGGCATGTAACGCTCACCAGGGGTGATGAAAAATTTACCATCAATCTGCTGGATATTTATGAAAAGGGGGATATGCGTCAGAACCTGCGCCTGAAAAATGGGGATGTGTTAAATATTCCTGATCTTCAGGGGCAGAAGATATTTGTTATGGGGGAGGTATCAAACCCCGCGTCCCTGTATTTGCGCAAAGGCAGAATGACCCTGTCCGAAGCCCTGAGTGAGGTCGGAGGTATCAAGCCGGAAACTTCAAACCCGGCCCGAATATACGTTATTCGCAGCGGGGAGACGGGAAAACCGGAAATTTATCACTTGAATGCCAGATCGCCGGATGCATTGATACTGGGCGACCAATTCAAGCTTAGCTCAAGGGATGTCGTTTATGTTGAGACAGCGGGTGTTGTGCGCTGGAATCGTGTCATAGAGAGACTGCTTCCGACCACCAACCTGTTGCGGAATGTCGTGGAAACCGACTATACGCTGGGTAGTGACAAGGTAAAACTGAACTACTGATTCCGTTAACAATGGGATCGTATTTCCTGTCAGTAGAAAAGAGGGTGTTTTCCTGCCCTGATGAGGCGGGTAAGTCAGGACAGACAATGAAGAAGAGCATTCAGAGGGTAAGGGGGACGCAATATGTTGCAAAAAACCAGAGATATTGAGGCAGCTGACCAGGCCGGAACAACAAATAGAAGTGGAGCTGTTCCTGTTGCCAGACAAGGTGGTAGTGAATTTCTGCTTAGCGAGCTGTTTATAACCTTGGTCGAGTCCTGGAAACTGATTTTGGCAGCGATCCTGCTGGCAACCCTGGTTGCTCTGGCGTATATCCAGTTGGCAAAACCGGTTTACCGGGCTGAGGCGCTGCTTCAGGTGGAGCGTCAGGCCCAGGGTATCGGCGCATTATCTGATCTCTCCAATTTTTTCAAGGAGGAGTCAGCCATTGTCTCCGAATTTCAAATTATCAAGTCCCGGATGGTGCTGGGAGAGGTGGTAGATCAGCTTGGATTGGATATCACCGCAACGGCAAAGGGTTTTTTTGGGGGCGGTGGTCCTATCCGCGTTGATGCATTCAATGTACCGGAGAGTCAGGATGGCAAGCCGTTTACTCTGGTGTCGGGCCGGCAAGGGCGTTATAAACTGCTCGGCCCTGACAACCAAATCGTCTTGCAGGGACGAGTGGGTGAGCTGAGCCAGACAAATTTTGCTGATGGCGTTGTCGAGCTTTTTATCTCCCGTATGGACGCGGAGGAGGGGGACAAATACGAGCTCAGAAAACAACGCCTGCTGGACACCGTCAAGCAGCTCAGACGGGATCTGCATGTTGATGAGATGGGAAAAGATTCCGGAATCGTGCGGCTCAGTATTGAAGGTACCGATCCGGATAAAATCACCCAGTTGGTCAACGCCATTGCCAATGTCTATGTGCGTCAGAATGTTGAGCGGAAATCGGCAGAGGCAGAAAAAACACTGGCGTTTATGGAAGTTCAGTTGCCCATCTTAAGGGATCAGATGGAAAATGCTGAAGCCGGACTCAATAGCTATCGCCTGGAGAGGGGGACAATCAATCTGCCATTGGAAACCCAAAGTCTCCTGCAACAGGCTGTTGGTCTGGAGGCTAAACTCTCCGAACTGGCTACCAATCGGGAGGAGCTGCTGCTGAGGTTTCAGCCCAAGCATCCCCGTATTGCCGCTCTGGATGCGCAGATGAACTCACTGAGACGGGAGCTGGAAAAGATCGATAAGCGGGCTCAAAGCCTGCCCGGTACCCAACAGGAGCTGTTGCGTTTGTCTCGCGATGCCCAGGTGAGCACAACGCTTTATACCGCACTATTGAACAAGGCCCAGGAACTGAAAGTGGTTAAAGCAGGAACGGTGGGTAATGTGCGCATCATTGACCCGGCGTTACAGCCCTATGTTCCGGTTAAACCGGTAAAGGGATTCATCATTCTGCTGGGTATTCTGCTGGGCGCACTGAGCGGTGTTGTCATAGCAGTTATTCTGAAGCGGCTGCATGGTGGTGTTGAGGACCCGGAACAGATAGAGCAACTGGGCCTGCCTGTTTATGCCACTGTCCCCAACAGCCGAAAACAGCATGAGCTGAACCGTAAAATGAGACATGCAAACAGCGCAACATCCGTACTGGCGGCTGAGGTACCTGATGATCTTAGCGTCGAAAGTCTGCGTAGTCTGCGCACCTCTTTGCATTTTGCCCAATTGGATGCCAAAAACGACATAATCATGATAACCGGACCGAGTCCCGGGGCGGGGAAGAGTTTTATCAGTGCCAATCTGGCTGTGGTTCTTGCGCGTTCCGGTAAACGCGTCCTACTGGTGGATGGTGATTTGCGTAAGGGACGTCTGCACGCCATGTTTGGAATTGGGCGCCAAGGGGGGCTATCCGAGCTTATTTCCGGTGATCTCACCATTGAAGAAGTGATTCATGAAAGCGGGGTTGATGACCTTGACCTCATTCCAACGGGTGCTTTGCCCCCGAACCCTTCAGAGTTGTTGCTCCATGAAAATTTTGCCCTGGCACTGGAACAGATAGCTCCGTTCTATGACCATATCCTGATCGATTCCCCACCGGTACTAGCGGTGAGCGATGCCAGCGTTATCGGCCGCCTTGCCGGTGCCTCATTGCTGGTACTGAAAGATGGACAACATCCGTTACGGGAGATTGAGCAGAGTTTGAAAACACTGCAACATGCCGGGGTTAATTTACGGGGTGCCGTATTCAACAAGATGGGTCTGCTCAACAGTCAGTTTGGGTATGGGCGATACTATGGGTACAGCTATGACTATAAAAAATAGCATAGTTATCTCACCGGGATCCCTCAGTGGATAAACTCGCCGCACTCTCCATCTGGCTTCTGATCTTCACCATTCCCTGGCAGGATATGCTGATGCTGCCGGGAATTGGAACGGTAAGCCGGTTTGTCGGGATTCTGGTAATAGCAGTATCGGCATTTGCCACGCTCTATGTCCAATATGCCAGGGTTCATCTGCTTAACCTTGCCATGTTTGTGTTCTGGGCATGGGGCACCACCACCTATCTGTGGAGTGTAAATCCGGAAGGAACGCAAACAGCAATTATCAGCTATTTTCAAATCATGGTCATGATGTGGCTGATTTTTCAATGGACAACCCGACCGGAGGATATCAACCGTTTTCTTTCCGCCTACGTTCTGGGCTGTTACGTCTCTGTAGGTGCAACGCTATTTGCCTATATCTACAATGTAGAGAGTGCCTATCACCGGTTTGCCGCCGCAGGGTTTGATCCCAATGATCTGGCTGTTATTATGTCTCTGGGTATACCAATGGCGGGTTATCTGGCGACAGCAGGTAGAGGTGGTACTTTGGTATGGCTCTACCGCGCCTACCCGCTGTTGGCACTGGGAGTGGTATTCCTTACCGGCTCACGAACCGGTTTTCTGGTGGCGGTCCTGGGATGCAGTTATATGTTGTGGACCTACCGGGATCTGTCGTTGCAAAGCAAGGTTATATTTCCCGTCTTCGGTTTGATAGCAGGGCTGCTTCTTCTCCCTTATATCCCGGTAGACTCTCTGGAGCGTATTCATAGCATTGGCAGCTCTGTTTCATCCGGAGATCTCAACTACCGGACCAGAATCTGGGCCGGAGCCATGGAGTCGCTGGGGGATGCATCCCATGGTGGATTGAGCATGCTGTGGGGTGTTGGATGGGACGGTTTTCCAACCATTATTACTCCCTATCTTGGCGTGCCTTTCGTTTCCCACAATGCCTATCTTTCCATCTTGATAGAAGTTGGCCTGATTGGTTTTGCGATCTTCATGTTGATGATAGCCATGGTGTTGTACCACGTTCTCCAGATGCCCAGGCGGGAACGCATGCTTTGGCTGGTGTTGTTGAGCATGTGGGCAATTGCCGCGATGGTTCTGAACTGGGAGTTTCGCAAGGAAACGTGGTTTCTGTTTGCACTGGCGGTTGCCCATGCACATGCTACAACAGGAGAGCATACCGGGAGCAACGCAGCAGCTCCGGTTGCTTTTCGATAGCAATATTCCGATTTGAGGTAGAATAACGGGACTAACAAATATAACTATTCAGCCAGTCTCTTACTTGCCGATATCTGTCTTGAAAGATCAAGGATAAATTGTATCTCTTGGTTATAATAAATAGTTGCGCGAAAAATAACTTATAAAACAGGATATCTGAATGAAATCCGCCAGTAATTCCTCAAACAAAATCACCCTGTTTCTGCCATCAATAGGTTGTGGCGGAGCGGAGCGCGTAACGGTGAATCTGGCAGAAGGTATTGTTGAATTGGGGTTTGAGGTGGATCTCGTATTCGTTACTTCCGATGACCCTCCGTTGTTAACGGATATTCCGGCCGGAGTAAATTTAATTGATCTGGAGGCGGGGCGAGTGGCGAACAGCCTGCCCGGATTAATTCGTTATTTGCGACAGGAGCGGCCGGCTGCCCTGCTTTCCGCCCTTGAACACACCAATGTTATTGCGCTGGTGGCTGCGAAGCTGGCCCGGGTTGATACCCGTGTGGTGGTCAGTGTGCATACCACATTGAGTCGTGCGATCAAGGATTCCACGCTGTTGCGGGCGCGAATATTCCCCATGCTGATGCGCTGGTCTTACCCCTGGGCCAACAAGGTGGTGGCTGTTTCGGAGGCGGCCAGGGAAGATCTGCTGAAAACGGTGGGGCTGGAGCCGGACAGCGTCCAGGTGATATTGAATCCTGTTGTGACTCCAACACTGTTTGAGAAAGCAAAAATGCCACTGTCCCACCCCTGGTTTGCACCGGGCGAACCTCCGGTAATACTGGGAGTCGGCCGGATGGTGACAGCAAAGAACTTTCAGCTGCTGTTAAGGGCATTTGCCCGGGTACGTAAAGAGCGGCCGGTACGATTAATTCTTCTGGGTAACGGAGAGTTGTTTTCGACCCTGAAACAACAGGCACAGGAGCTGAATATTGCTGATGACGTAGAAATGCCGGGTTTTGCCGAAAATCCCTACGCCTATATGTCGCGGGCGCAGGTGTTCGTGCTCTCTTCAATATTTGAAGGGTTGCCCACAGTCGTCATTGAAGCGCTGGCATTGGGTACTCCCGTTGTCTCAACCGACTGTCCCAGTGGGCCAGCAGAGATTCTGGAGGGAGGCCGATATGGCACGCTGGTTCCGGTGGATGATGAAGAGGCGCTGGCCACAGGAATTTTACAGCAGCTGCAGCATCCTACCGAGCCATCGGAAATGGTTAAAAGCTGGCAGCCGTATGAGTTGACCAGGATTGCGAAGGAGTACCTCTCCCTACTGACAGGAGAGAATGGAGTGAATACAGGACGGTAACTATGGCGTGTGTTTTGGTGCTTGGCAGTTTTGCTGATTCATTAATTCTGTTTCGCGGCCGGCTGCTGGCAGAGATGGTGCGGAATGGGCATCAGGTTTACGCTTGTGCGCCGGATGCATCCAGGGAGATTCGCGAGGCGCTTTCCGATATGGGGGTTACCTATTGCGATATAAAACTGCAAAGAACCGGAATGAATCCCGTCAATGATTTGCAGAGCTTACTGGAGCTGGTTCGGTTGTATAAGCAGATACGACCGGATGTTTTTCTGGGTTACACCATCAAGCCTGTACTGTATGGTTCGCTGGCAGCAAGGATTGCGGGTGTTCCCGGACGTTACTCCATGATAGAGGGGCTGGGATTTACCTTTATGGGAACTGGCCTGAAAAGCAGGCTGCTAGGGATGATTACCCACAGGCTGTATCGCCTGGCGCTCCGATATAACAGCAAGGTTTTTTTCCTCAATCCCGATAACCTGAAGGTGTTTACTGATCAGAGGCTGCTTCAGGACAGGCGGCAGGCGGTGATGCTCAACGGGATTGGTGTGGATCTGGAGCGTTTTTCACCTGCCCCTTTTCCTGAACAGCTCTCCTTTTTGTTGATTGCCCGGTTGCTCAAAGACAAAGGGGTGAGAGAGTATGCAGAAGCAGCCAGGAGGATACGGAAAAAATATCCACAGATTCCGTTTCGACTGGTTGGCTGGCTGGATCAGGACAACCCCAATACCATATCCAAGAAGTCTCTGGATTCCTGGATTGCTGCTGGTGATATAGAATATGTCGGCCGCCTGGCAGATGTACGTTCGGCAATTCGGGAATGTTCGGTATATGTGTTGCCATCCTACCATGAAGGAACCCCTGTTAGTGTGTTGGAGTCCATGTCCATGGCCCGTCCTATCATCACCACAGATGCTCCGGGTTGCCGGGAAACGGTCAGGCACGGGGAGAACGGGTTGATGATTCCCGTAAGGGATGTTGGGGCGCTGATAAAGGCGTTGGAGCACTTTATTCTGTACCCGGATGATATACAGAACTTTGGCCAAGCCAGTCGGCGTATTGCTGAAGAGAAATATGATGTGCACAAGGTAAACGCAATTATGATGAAAACGATGGGGCTAGCTTAATGAGCCTTCGGAAAAAGCGAATATTTTTTCTCGGTTCCTGGTTGATCACTTTGGCGTGGACAGCAGTACTTCTCTATTTGTTGATGAAACCAGGTAGCGGTTCGCCGCCAGTGCAGTCTTTTATAACCTCTTTTTTCAGGTTGAGCTTCTCGCGTACCGATTTAATCGAAGCTGTGGCGCATGTCGGCATGTTTGGCAGCCTGACAGTGCTATGGTGGTCGACGTTAGCCAATCATTATTCCACTCGTTATGCAGCATCAGCTACTGTGGTGATTGTTGTGCTGCTGGGAACAGCGACCGAGGTTGGCCAGTTTTTTGTCGCCAGAAGTTCTCTGATGCTTGATCTTGCCGCCAACTTTACAGGCATTGCGCTTTCTATTGCCTGTTTGCGATTACTCTCTGGTAAATCACTAAGTTCTGCTGTTAACAGGGGTATGGATTCCGGGTCTGCTGACTGAATGTATACAGAACATACCATTCTCTCCTTGCGCAGTCATATACAGCAGTGGCGGCGCGCAGGTGAATATATCGCCCTGGTGCCCACTATGGGCAATCTTCATGCCGGGCATCTGGCGTTGGTGGAACAAGCCCGGAAACTGGCTGATAGGGTAGTAGTCACTGTTTTCGTAAATCCTGCCCAGTTCGGTGCTGGTGAGGATTTCTTATCCTATCCGCGCACGCTTGAGCAGGATACCCACCTGTTGATGCAGTCAGAAGTGGATTTGATGTTTGTGCCTGAGGTGGAAGAGCTTTATCCTGGTGGAGTGAACAGTGGGACTTATGTTGATGTGCCGGATCTGTCAGAAACCTTGTGTGGAGTTTCGCGTCCGGGGCATTTCCGCGGTGTTGCAACAGTGGTAACCAAGCTGTTTAACTGTGTCCAACCGGATATCGCTCTCTTCGGCGAGAAAGATTATCAGCAGTTGCTGGTTATTCGAAAAATGACAGCGGAACTCTGTCTGCCAATAGAAATTATTGCTGTACCCACTGTGCGAGAAGCCGATGGGCTTGCGCTTAGTTCCCGCAACGCCTATCTGACAGATGAGCAACGCAGGCTTGCGCCATTACTTTATCAAGCACTGCAGTTGTGCAGGAAGCAGATTTTATCCGGTGAGCGAAACTATGGTGCTTTGGTATCCCAGGTGGCATCGGATCTACGTTCTGCCGGCTTTGAGCCGGACTATATTGAAGTCCGCAGGGCGGATAATCTGGCAGAGCCAACCATTGACACACAGAAGTTGGTGATTCTGGTGGCAGCTCGTTTAGGCCAAACGCGCTTGATCGACAATATCAATTTTTCCTTGTAAATCAATTTATTGCGTTCTTTTTATGCGGTAAATCGGCAGGTTGTCGTTGAAAAAAAAGCTTAATCCTTCATAATAGGGAGTTCTGACCATCAGGTTGATGGAATATTTCATGTTTACCAAGAGGGTTAAATATGCAGTCCACCATGCTCAAATGCAAATTACACCGAGCCAGGGTGACCCAGGTAGAACTGGAGTATGAAGGATCATGCGCTATTGATAGCCGTCTGCTGGATAGTGCTGGCATCCGTGAATATGAACAGATTCATGTCTACAATGTTTCCAACGGTGAGCGTTTTGTGACCTATGCGATTCGCGCAGAGGAGGGTAGTGGTATCATTTCCGTCAACGGCGCTGCAGCAAGGTGTGCCGCACGGGGAGATATTGTGGTTATCTGCGCCTATGCTAATCTAAATCAGCAGGAGTTGGCGAATTTTAAACCGACGCTGGTCTATGTGGATGAAGCCAATAGCATCACCCATATCAAAAACAGCATTCCTGTTCAGGCTGCGTAAATAGTGGACGGGAGCCAGTCTCAAACCGGCTCCCGTCTGAGAACCTAAAGCCGCGCATCAACCTGATCTTTAGGCAGAATATACTTCACATCAAACAGTACACTCTTCTCTTTTCCCAAGGCGCGAATCTTCTCTACTCCCATATCCCGGAACTGCTGGTGGCCAACAGCAAGAATAATGGCGTCATAGTGATCCACTGGCGGTTGATCCTGAATAACCGTTAGTCCGTACTCCCGCCGTGCCTCCTCCGGGTCTACCCAAGGGTCAAAAATATCTATCTCGGCGTGATAGTTTTCAAACTCATCAATAATATCAACGACTCGGGTATTGCGCAGATCAGGGCAGTCCTCCTTGAAAGCCAGCCCCAATACCAGAATTTTGGCTCCGGCGACATGGATTTTGCGCTGGGTCAGGAGTTTGACCGTACATTCAGCAACATACGCACCCATGTTGTCATTGATGCGCCTGCCGGCGAGGATCATGTCCGGATGATAGCCGATCTCTTGTGCCTTATGGGTCAGGTAATAGGGATCCACGCCGATACAGTGCCCACCGACCAGACCAGGACGAAAAGGAAGGAAATTCCATTTGGTTCCCGCAGCCTCCAGCACCTCTTCAGTATCAATACCGAGCCGGTTGAATATAAGCGCCAGCTCATTAACAAGTGCAATATTCACATCACGCTGGGTGTTTTCTATAACTTTGGCAGCTTCTGCTACCCGGATGCTACTGGCTTTGTGCGTGCCAGCGCTGATAACCCGTTGATACAGGGCATCAACAAAGTCCGCTACTTCCGGCGTTGATCCGGAAGTAACCTTGAGAATATTGGTAACCCGGTGCTCTTTGTCACCGGGATTGATCCGCTCGGGACTATAACCGGCAAAAAAGTCCTCGTTATAGGTCAGTCCGGAGACAGCTTCAATCAAGGGGATACAAACCTCCTCTGTAGCTCCCGGATAAACCGTCGATTCGTAAATAATCACGTCCCCTTTACCGACTATCTTTCCCAGTGCTTCACTGGCTTTCTCAAGAGGTGTCAGGTCTGGTCGCTTGAAACTGTCGATGGGGGTTGGAACGGTGACGATATAGACATTACACCGTGCCAGGTCCTCAATATTGTCGGTATAAGAGATGTGGGTCGCCTGCGCCAGCTCTTCCGGCTCTACTTCCAAGGTGCTGTCCTGTCCGGCCTTGAGCTCCGCTATTCGTTCCGCTTTGATATCAAACCCGATGGTAGGTAACTGTTTGCCGAACTCTACTGCCAATGGCAGTCCCACATATCCCAGCCCAATAATCCCTATTCTGCAATTATCAATATTAAACACTTTAGTTATATCCCTTGAGTTTAAATTTTAAAATTAGAAACTGGATTTTGTGCCAAGATGGGATGAGGTGCAACTATTTCATGAAATATGAGGGAGTGTCAGGATTTTTGACGGTTACTTGCCTTGGTCAATGTGTGACAGGGAGATTGGTTTTGTTTGACATGAGAATGTTGCCACTGGTGTAACCTATTGATTATGCGGTTTTAAATAACAGTGTTTGCGGGTCTTTTAGCAGTGGGCACGGGGATTCCTTTTGCAAAGATGCGTCAGTATTTTTTACACGCCGGTATCTACTCGACCCGAAAATATTATAAATAACCTGTTATTTCAGAAAGATACGATCTATGGCATCAAGCTTGCATTACTCTTGGCGCAGCGGGTTGTACGCTGCAGCAAAGAATCCCTGGGGGGGGATGATACGAGGTACGACTGCTGTGCTTCGTTTTGCTTTTCCGGGAGCGGTGAAAACTGCTCCCGGTTTTCTTTCGTTTTGATAATTCCTTATATTTTACGACCTGCTTGCCGGGATAGCGTCAGATTTGTGACCCCCGGCAGGCTGTTTTTAAAACATAAAACACAAACGGCTGCTTTTCTACAGTTTCACCTTCCACCTATAAAGGGTACTATAAATAAGGCAATATAGCGCCAACGTAATTTTTTACGCATGGTGTAGTTGCCAGCCAGTGGATCTGGATTCGCTCTAACGAAAAAATATATTGTTATTGAACAAATCCAGCCCGCCAGCTGGTTTGCGCAGAGAGCATTCAGCGCTATGGAAGTTAGGAGAGGGAATAACTATGGATGGGGTCTTTGTATCATGATTCGCTTGTTTCGTCATTATGTGCCGGCTTCTTTGGTTGTACTTGCGATATCCGAGTTTCTGATTTTCTTTTTTGCCATATACCTTGGTGTGGAGATCCGTTTTATTCATCAGGGAGGGGATACCTCTTTTTCAGTTGAACCGCTGTTTCCCAAAGCCGTATTGTTTGCTGGCGTGATGCTGGGAGCCATGACCTCCATGGGGCTGTACTGGCGTAATTCTCAGATAGATATGGTGGGGATGTTGCATCAACTCTTTCTTGGTTTTGCCGTTGGCATTATCGCCATGCTGATACTGTTTTACGCATTCCCGGCGGCTTTTATTGGTCGTGGCGCCTTGGCTATTTCGCTGTTGATTGCTTTTGCAGGTATTTTGACTGCCCGCATTATCTATTATTATTTTGCAGATCTCGATGGTTTGAAACGCCGGCTGCTTGTTCTGGGGGCTGGCGAACGTGCATCCCAGCTGGAGCAAGAGCTTAATACGGGCGGTATGACTCCCGGTTTCAAGATAATAGGCTTTATTCAGACCCCGGGACAGCCGGTTCAGGTTGATACGAGCAATGTGATTCCAGTACATGCTCCCCTGGTAGAAACGGTAAAGCAGCATCAAGCCCAGGAAATTGTTATTGCACTGGATGAGCGGCGAGAGTACTTCCCGGTCCGGGAAATACTGGATTGCAAGATGAGTGGGGTACAGATTACCGATATTACGAATTTTCTAGAGCAGCGTACCAGTAAAATCCGGCTTGATACAATGCATCCGAGCACCTTTATTTTTGCCGACGGTTATTCTCATGCAGTACTGGCGTCTTACGGGAAAAGAATGCTAGATATCAGCGCCAGTCTGGCCTTGTTGGCAGTTAGCTGGCCGGTAATGTTACTAACGGCCATGGCGATTAGCCTGGAGTCCGGAGGCAAAGGCACTATTCTGTACCGACAGGAGCGAGTCGGCAAAGATGGTGAGTCATTTGATGTATTGAAGTTTCGCAGTATGCGTATGGATGCGGAAAAAAATGGCAAGGCACAGTGGGCAGCGAAAGATGATGATCGGGTAACCCGGGTTGGGCGGGTGATTCGCAAATATCGGATTGATGAGCTTCCTCAGCTGCTGAATGTTCTAAAGGGAGATATGAGTTTTGTCGGCCCGCGTCCTGAACGGCCACTATTTGTTGAGCAGTTGTCCAGCAAGATACCGTATTATGGCCTGCGTCACAAGGTTAACCCGGGTATCACCGGGTGGGCCCAAATCTGCTACCCCTATGGCTCTTCGGATCAGGATGCACTCGAAAAGCTTCAGTATGATCTGTACTATATTAAAAATTACAGTTTGTGGTTTGATTTTTTAATCCTGGCTCAAACCGTATATGCTGTACTTTCGGGCAGAGGGGGGCGTTAGCAGGTTGTTGAAATATTCATGGGATAAACCAGCATTAGTTAACATGACTGAAATATCCTGTTTACGAGCTGTAACCGGTAGGCGGTTTCCAGCATTTTTTCAACAACCTGTGTGGAAAGAGGCCAGTGGATAATCCTGCTGGGCGTTGTTTATTCATGCCGCTATAATTTCACAGCCATCAAGGCTGAAACCCCGGCCCATGTGGATTTTCCGGATACGCGTGAATTGGAATCGGGCGGGGGATATTTAGTATGAATGTGGGTGTTATCAGCTACTCTCTGGCTGTCGCTTCTTCCCTGGTACTTACCCTACTGCTATTAACGGCATGGCGGAGCCGTTTTTTTGGCAGCCCCTTGTTCATCGCTGTTATCGTAGTAACAACCTTATGGGCAATATCAGCAGCCTGGCTGGCTGGGTTTGGAACCAGTCAGGCCGGTCTGGTTTACCGTCTGTTTGAGGTGCTGCGATATCTTGCCTGGTATGCACTGCTGCTCAGTCTGTTAGCTCCCTTCTCACATGCCAAGAGATGGTTGCGCTACCTTGCTCTGGTGGCATTTTTTTCCCCCCTGCTGGTTCTGTTTGCTCACCTCTCTCCTGACTGGGTGTTGAGTCATATGCCCTACGCCATGGGTTCAGATATCCGGACTTTAGGACATGTGGTTATGGCGATTGTTGGCCTGGTGATTGTTGAACAGATATTTCGCAATGTACATCAGGAGCAGTTGTGGCGAGTCAAGCATCTGTTGCTGGGGGTGGGAGCCGCATTTGCTTATGATTTTTTCCTCTATGCAAATGCGCTGCTTTTCAACCGCATTGACGGTGCTATCTGGGATGCACGAGGCTTTATTGATGCCTTGGTCATTCCCATGCTGGCTGTATCGGTAGCGCGTAACCCGGATTGGTCGGGAGATGTATTCGTCTCCAGAAAAGCCGTTTTCCACACCACGTCACTGCTGATGGCTGGCATCTATCTGGTGGCAACGGCAATCGTGGGGTACTACATCCGGGACTTCGGTGGCAGTTGGGGCAGGGCACTTCAGATTACTTTCCTGTCCTCTTCATTTGTATTGCTGATCACCTTGCTCCTTTCCGGGCAGGCGCGCGCCTGGCTGAAAATATTCCTGGGCAGAAACTTTTTTCAATATCAGTATGACTACCGGGATGAGTGGCTGAAGCTCATTCATACTCTGGCGCTGGATAAATCGGGATTGGGGCTGAAGGTTCGTGCTGTCAAGGCGCTGGCTGATATCGTTGATAGCGCCGGTGGAATGTTGTGGACACGTACGGATGAGGGGCGTTTTCGCCATAATACCAGCTGGAATCTGTCACGACAGGTGACGGAGACTGTCACTCCAGAATCATCATTGATTGTTTTCCTTGAGCAGCACAGAGAGGTTATTGACCTTGGTGAATACAGCCAAAAACCCGATGCTTATTCCGAACTGGAGTTGCCAGAGTGTTTGTGTGATATCGAACATGCCTGGCTGATTGCCCCCTTGATCCTCGATGATGAGTTAACCGGCTTTATCCTGCTTGTCCGGCCGCAGGCACCTCATCAGCTCAACTGGGAGGAGCGTGACCTGCTGAAAACAGCCGGAATGCAGATTGCAAGCTATGTTGCCTTCCTGGAGACCTCCGAGGCTTTGATGGATGCCCGCCAGTTTGAAGCTTTTAACCGGATTTCATCCTATGTGGTGCACGATTTGAAAAATGTCAGCGCCCAGCTCTCACTAGTTGTGGCCAATGCGGAGCGGCACAAGAACAATCCGGCATTTATTGAGGATGCCATCAATACGGTATCCAATGCGACAGCCAAAATGAATCGTGTGCTGGCTCAACTTCGAAAGGGAGATCGTGAAGAGACCCACAAGGCGATTGTAGGAGTGAGTGATGTGCTGCAGGAAGTAATTTCCATCAGAGCCGGTAATCGTCCCGTTCCAGTGCTGGAACGGTGTGATGCTGAACTGCTGTTGCTGATCGACAAGGAGCGTCTGGTCGACATACTTTCACATCTTGTTCATAACGCCCAGGAAGCAACCGATGATGAGGGAGCTGTGTTGCTTCGAGCCGTAGGCAAAGGGAGCGACATTGTCATTGAAATCAGGGATAATGGGTGCGGCATGGATGAGCAATTCATTCGTGAACGCCTGTTTCGCCCCTTTGACACAACCAAAGGTAATGCAGGAATGGGGATAGGGGTATATGAAAGCCGTGACTTTATCTGGTCACAGGGGGGAGAGCTTACGGTACAGAGCAGTACCGGGCCTGATTCCGCAACAACTTTCAGAGTAAAACTTCCGCGATATGAGGATGCCCATTCCCCAACACAAAATAATAAACAGATAAGTGAGGCGGTCAGTTGAATAGCGAAAACAGAAAACTGCTTGTGGTGGAGGACGATCCTGGTCTGCAGAGCCAGTTGCGCTGGTGTTTTGAAGGTTATGACGTCGTTATTGCGGGGGACAAGGAGTCTGCTCTGGTGGAGCTGCGGCGTCATGAGCCGCCGGTGGTTACACTGGATCTTGGGCTTCCTCCCGATCCAGCCAATGTCAGCGTTGGACTGGAAACCTTGCAGGAGATTCTGAAACTTTCCCCACATACAAAAATTATCGTTGTTACCGGCAACGAAGACCATGAAAACGCTGTTAAATCCATAGCGCTTGGTGCCTATGATTTTTACCAGAAACCGGTTGATGCACAACTGTTGGGACTGATTGTGGATCGCGCACACCGGCTGTATGCGCTGGAGAAAGAGAATCGGCGTCTGGTCGCCCAGGGAGGAAATTCTCCGTTGGGTGGCATTATTGCAAGCAGCCCTGAAATGGTAAAAGCCTGCCGGATGGTAGAGAAGGTTGCACCAACCGATGCCACGACTCTGATTCTGGGCGAGAGCGGAACAGGAAAGGAGCTGTTCGCAAGGGCCCTGCATGATCTCAGCCTGCGTTCAGAGAAACGTTTCGTCGCGATAAACTGTGCAGCGATTCCTGACACCTTGCTGGAGAGTGAGCTTTTTGGTTATGAAAAAGGAGCATTTACCGGTGCTGCCAAACAGACCAAGGGCAAGATTGAGTGTGCTCACGGCGGTACCCTTTTCCTGGATGAAATCGGTGATCTTCCCGGTGCGCTGCAAGCCAAGCTGTTGCGCTTTTTACAGGAGCGAGTAATAGAACGGGTCGGTGGCAGGGAAGAGATTCCCATCGATGTGCGTGTGGTGTGTGCTACCCACCAGAATCTTGACAGCCTGATTCAGGATGGCGGGTTTCGGCAGGATCTCTATTTTCGCATCAGCGAAATCCGGCTGGAAATCCCCCCCTTGCGGAAAAGGCAGGGGGACATCGTTACCATTGGGCGTGCTCTTCTTCAACGGCAGGCCCAGCAACAGGGTTGCTCGCTACGGGGGTTCAGTGATGATGCCATCGCTGCCTTGGATGCCTATGAGTGGCCGGGAAATGTGCGTGAGCTGGAAAACCGTATCAAGCGGGCGGTGATTATGGCGGAGGGTGCTCAGGTAACCGCTGAAGATCTGGAGTTGGCCGTTCCTGATGAACAGATCCCGCTATCCACATTGCGCCAGGTTCGTGAGGATGCTGAACGCAAGGCGCTGAAACGGGCTCTCACACGAGCGGATGGAAATATGTCCCGGGCGGCGGAAGTACTCGGCATCACCCGGCCCACGCTCTATTCATTGCTGGAAAAATATCAAATGCGAGAGTAACTTTCTGAAACCGGTGCCATGCAGTAAAATCTCCTCTCCCGGAACCTGTTCGGGATCTTGCTCTGCGCCTTTTAGCGAGACCCCGAATTGGTTATTAACCAACCCGACCCTTGGGGTGATATATGTTACGGCTGCGTGGTGCTACTGTTCTTTCCAATTTCCGAATGCAAAAGGTGCTGTCTGGAGTGCAGGCAGAAATACCTTCCATCGCCCATCTGCATGCCGAGTATATGCACTTCGCAGATTTGGAGCGCCATCTGGATGAAACAGAGCAGGCACTGCTGGAGCGATTACTCTGCTATGGTCCCGTCCAACCACAACCTCATCAGGGGAAACTGTTGCTGGTAGTACCACGGCTGGGTACCATTTCGCCGTGGGCGAGCAAGGCTACCGATATTGCACACGCTTGCGGTCTTGATAAAATCCGCCGCCTGGAGCGTGGCGTCGTCTGGTATTTTGTAACCGCCAATGGAGCTGCGCCCGATGAGCAACAGTTAGCTGATATCAAGCCGCTGATCCATGACCGGATGACAGAAACTGTGCTGAACAGTCTGGATGAAGCGGAGGGGCTGTTTCTGCAGGATGAGCCGGCGCCCCTGATAACAGTTGATATTCTGGTTGGCGGGCGCACTGCACTGGAGGTGGCCAACCGCGAACTTGGACTGGCGCTGGCTGATGATGAGATAGACTATCTGCTGGAACACTTCCGGCAGCTGCGGCGCAATCCCACCGATGTCGAGTTGATGATGTTTGCCCAAGCCAACTCTGAACATTGTCGGCACAAAATATTCAATGCGGACTGGGTAATCGACGGCAAGCCGCAGCCGCACTCCCTGTTCGACATGATCCGCAATACATATCGCACTCATCCTGGAAAAGTGCTGTCTGCCTACAGTGATAATTCTGCCGTGATGCAGGGCTTCGATAGCAAACGTTTTTTCCCCGATCCCGAATCGCGGCAATACAAGCCGCATGATGAAGCCATCCATATTTTGATGAAGGTAGAGACCCATAACCATCCTACCGCCATCTCACCCTTTCCCGGTGCTGCTACCGGATCCGGCGGCGAGATTCGCGATGAAGGGGCTACCGGCCGGGGCTCCAAACCAAAGGCTGGATTAACCGGGTTTTCGGTATCCAACCTGCGTCTGCCGCAGGCCACTTTGCCGTGGGAGCATGATTACGGAAAACCTGGCCGGATTGCATCGGCACTGGAAATAATGCTGGAGGCACCCATTGGCGCCGCTGCTTTCAACAATGAATTCGGGCGCCCCAATATCTGTGGCTACTTCCGCACTTATGAAGCGCAGGTTCCCGGTCCCGAGGGCAGCGAGGTACGTGGTTATCACAAACCGATCATGCTGGCAGGTGGTTTGGGGAATATCCGTGCAGAGCAGATTGAAAAGGGGGATATTCCACCGGGAGCCCAGCTGATCGTCCTGGGTGGGCCAGCAATGCTCATAGGTCTGGGAGGGGGTGCGGCCTCCAGCATGGCCAGTGGACAGAGTATCGAGGATCTGGATTTTGCTTCGGTACAGCGTGGTAACCCGGAAATGGAACGGCGCTGCCAGGAGGTCATCGACCAGTGTTGGCAACTGGGTGCTGAAAATCCCATCATCTCCATTCACGATGTGGGGGCTGGTGGCCTTTCCAATGCCATGCCGGAACTGGTCAATGACAGTGCCCGCGGCGCACGTTTTGAACTGCGTACCATCCCCTGCGATGAGCCGGGTATGTCACCAATGGAGATCTGGTGCAACGAAGCGCAGGAGCGTTACGTAATGGCAGTGCCCAGCGAGAAGCTGGATCATTTTGCTGCTATCTGCGAGCGGGAGCGTTGCCCCTGGGCGATGATAGGAGAAGCCACCGGGGAGCGGCAGCTGATCGTTGGGGATGGCTATTTCGACAATACCCCAATAGATATGCCGCTGGAGGTGTTGTTGGGGAAACCGCCCAAGATGCTGCGCGAGGCGCACCACCATCCGTTTCATAAGCAGGATTTCAACACGGACGGCATCGATATTCGCGATGCCGCCTACCGGGTTCTGCGCCTCCCGACTGTTGCGGATAAAAGCTTTTTGATCACCATTGGTGACCGCAGCGTCACCGGCCAGGTGGTGCGCGATCAGATGGTGGGCCCTTGGCAGGTTCCGGTAGCGGATGTGGCGGTCACCAGCTCCGCGTTCCGTGGCTATACAGGCGAGGCCATGGCGGTGGGGGAACGTACCCCGCTGGCAGTGTTACACCATGCTGCCGCCGCGCGCATGGCGGTAGGCGAGGCGCTGACCAACCTGGCAGCCGCCCGCATCGATGCTTTGGAAGATATTGTACTATCCGCCAACTGGATGGCAGCCGCCGGACATCCCGGTGAGGAGGCGGGCCTGTATGATGCCGTGAAGGCGGTAGGCATGGAGCTGTGCCCTCAGCTGGGAATAGCGATTCCGGTCGGCAAGGACTCCCTGTCCATGAAAACGGTATGGAAAGCTGACGGCAAGGAGCATTCCGTTACCGCCCCCTTGTCGCTGATAATTTCCGCCTTTGGCCGGGTGAAGGATGTGGGTAAAACCCTTACCCCGCAACTGCGGCCTGATATCGACGGGGAGCTGATTCTGATTGACCTGGGTAAGGGGCAAAACCGGCTGGGGGCATCGGCGCTGGCCCAGGTGTTCAGCGAAACGGGTCACCATGTTCCGGATCTGGATGATCCGGACCAGTTCAAGCAGTTCTTCGAAACCCTGCAGCTGCTCAACGACAGAGGGATGATTGTGGCCTATCATGATCGTTCTGACGGCGGGTTGTTTGCCACGATTGCCGAGATGACCTTTGCCGGACACTGCGGCGTTGACATAATTCTGGATGAAGTGGATGAGGATCCGTTGGCGGCGCTGTTCAGCGAGGAGCTGGGTGCCGTTATCCAGGTCCGTCATACTGATCTCGACGAGGTGTTGGCATGGCTTCATGATGCCGGATTGGAAAAATACAGCCATCTTGTCGGTACTTTCAATGACAATGACTCTCTTGTTTTCCGGCACAGCGGTGAAACAGTGCTGGCCGAGCAGCGACTGGATCTGCAGCGCGCCTGGTCGCAGACCAGTTTTCACATGCAGTTTCTGCGTGATAACCCGGAGTGCGCCCGCCAGGAGTATGATCGCTTGCTGGATGCGGATGATCCGGGCCTGTTTGCCGAGCTGAGTTTTGATCCGGACGATAATATTTCCGCACCATTTATCAACAAAGGGGCACGGCCACGTATCGCCATCCTGCGCGAACAGGGAGTTAACGGCCATATCGAAATGGCGGCTGCCTTCGACCGTGCTGGCTTTGCCGCAATTGATGTTCACATGAGCGATATCATCTGCGGTCGGACTGAACTCCTGAGGTTTAACGGTCTGGTGGCGTGTGGCGGATTTTCATTCGGTGATGTACTCGGAGCGGGGCAGGGGTGGGCTAAATCCATCCTGTTCAACAGTCGTGCACACGATCAGTTTGCAGCCTTCTTCCAGCGCAGCGACAGTTTCGGTCTGGGAATCTGCAATGGCTGCCAGATGATGTC
>JAJRUX010000078.1 GCA_024277575.1 Gammaproteobacteria bacterium
CAGATGTTGCGAAACAGTGTGTCGGGTATCGAGATAACGGGTGAAATACCCGATAACTATTTACGCAATGCTCTATCGTTTCTCTCTTTCAGCGACAGAATGAGATATTGGTTATTTGCCGGCAAGATGTTTATACGCAAACGAATCCCTGGTAACAGAACTATTGATACAGTAAAAAAAAGTGAAGAAGGCACAGCGTAATTTAAGCACCTCGACGGTTGCTCCCGGTTCTCTGTCGAAATACTGGAGTCGTTTCTGGATGCGATTTTCCGGTCGGACATTTTTGGGAAGAGCAGCAACCCGACTGGCAACGTTGCCAGCGCCGCCTCATTACTCCCGGGAGTATCTGGCTGGTCTGCGCCGTCAAGGATATATTTCAGCAACAGCGGTAATTTATCACTCCCAGCTGTACTGTGGTTCCCGGCTGTTTGTTGATGAACGTTGCATGATATACCAGAACAGGGAGGGGAGGTCTGTGCGGCTGGGTGACAGTGTTCGCATCTATCGCGATGTCATTATTGAGACAGGTAGTGGCGGCAGTGTTGAAATCGGCGATCATTCAAGCATTCATCCTCGCTGTCAGATAAATGCTTATGTGGAGCCAATTCAGATAGGCAGCCACGTTATGATAGCAGCAGGTTGCGCCTTTTACTCCTATGATCATGGCATAAGTGCTGCTGCGCCTGTTCATGAGCAACCGTTGCAGTCCAGGGGAGCAATTGTAATTGGAGATGATGCCTGGCTTGGTACTGGTGTAACGGTATTAAGTGGCGTTGTTATTGGTAGCGGAGCAGTCATTGGCGCCGGTTCGGTGGTGACAAAAAATATTCCCGCCAATGCCGTTGCGGTAGGAAATCCTGCCCGGGTACTCAAGCTGCGTAATGAAATAAGCTGATCATATTAGCGGAACTTTATTCAGAGGATGGTTTACCGCCCCTGTCATGCTGACGGGAGCATCCGCTGTTTCTGATAATGCCGTTGCTCCCACAAAGAGAGGCTCAGCAACGGCCACAAACCCCATGCCAGTTCGGCCTGGCCGTTCAGATGCTGCTTATAAATCTTCTGCATGGCTTTATGGTCAATCTCCATTCCCAGGATATCAGAGCGATCCAGCAGCGCCTGCTCAAAAACAGATTGCAGAGAGGTTCTCAGCCAAGCTCCCATGGGAACACTGAAACCGCGCTTGCCCTGAGTCTGATGGGAGGTGTAACGGGCCAGAGAGTTTCGCAATGGTATTTTCCCGCGCATGTTTTTAATATCCAGACATGATTGCCAGTCGACTTGGGTGGCTACGGAGATAACTTCACGATCCAGCAGTGGTACCCGAACCTCCAGGGAATGAAACATGCTGGCACGATCCACCTTCAGCAGCACCATGCTCAAATGGCTGGTAAATTCATTCCAACGCAGCCACTGGGCGGTTTTGTCGCTCTCCCATCCCGAATAGTCAAAAGCCTGATATCGGGCAGGCCAACCAGGTAACGCCGGAAAAATAGCTCCAAGTCTGGACTCTGACAGATGTGAGTGTTTGTCCTGCTGCCAATTTCCCAATGTCGGGTAGTGTTTCAAAATATGAGGCATGTTCCCTAGCCCTAACCGTTTCAGCCCCCATCGAGCTGTGCGCACCCAGTGCGGGCTTTTGAAACCGCTGGCAGCATCAATCAGGGTTGCCGCCCGTTTGGTATATCCCCAGAAAAGCTCGTCACCACCATCACCGGACAAGATGACCTTGTACCCCTGGCTGGCAAGCTGTGATACAAGCATGGTAGGAAATATGGAGTAGTCACCAAAGGGTTCACCACAAGCGGTGATTACATCATCAAGCATCTCCAGCGCCTGATCAGAGGTAACATGTTCGACGACATGTTTGACACCCAACTGTCGGGCATAGACCGCAGCGTCCCCGGACTCATCGGTTACATCCGATCCGGTTCCGATGGTAAACGCCTCAATGCGGCTGTCGCTGGCGGCCAGCATCTTCGCTGTGATCAAGGGCGAGTCTATGCCTCCAGAGAGAAAAGCTGCAACCGGCACATCGCTGACCAGTTGTCGTTTAACGGCGTTGGTAATGGCGTGATCTACAGCCTCATATGCCGCATTTCCCGATAATGAGGGTGCCTCATACTGGGGAAAGTTATAATACCGGCCATCCCGGGTTTGCCCATCTGTTCGAAACTCCATCCAGGTACCGGGCTCCAGCATATGGGTATTTTCCAGAATGGCGAAGGGTGCGGGTATGTATGACAGGCGCAGATAGAGCGCCAGGGCATCATGGGAAACCGTCAAGCCCTGGCTCCACGGATGCGCCAGAATCTGGTCGTATTGCGAAGCAAAAACAACACCCTTAGCGGTTTTTAGATAATAAAGTGGCTTGATACCTGCGTGATCGCGGGCTATCAACAGTCGCTGCTCCAGCTGATCATAAAAAGCCAGGGCAAACATTCCATTAAAAAGCTCTAGCGCATCACGGCCCAGTGCAATCAAGGCGCGTAGAACAACCTCGCTGTCACCTGTTGAACGGAAAGTTGCTCCATTGGCTTCGAGCTTTTTCCGCAACTCCCTGAAATTGTATATCTCGCCGTTGAACACCAGGGCATAGCGCCCATCCTCGGAAACCATCGGTTGATGTCCAGTCGGGCTCAAATCAAGAATAGCCAGGCGTCGAAAAACCAGCGTGCAAAGTTGTTCGGGTGAGCACCACAAACCGGCATCATCCGGACCACGTCGCTTCATCAACGAACTGATATGTTCCCAGTTTGCCCCACTGGACCGGCTATTTATGCAAAGTTCACCCGCGATGCCGCACATAATTGACTCTCTTTGTCTGTCGCTGCTAAGGTTAGAGATTGGTAACTGTGCTGATTGCCGCACAGAGAAGGTTTGTTGATATGGTTATGCTACAGCCTGTTGTTTAATTATGTAATACCATCCTTTATTCAATGTTAAAGTATACTGTCGTCAGGTCAAAGATTAAACTTAATGCTCGATAAAAACAAAGGCCGGGGGGGAAGCAACGACATCCTGTTGTGCCCGCAGGCATTTTGTTCTACAGGAAAACCTGGCTGGAGTTAGGGGGGTTCTATTCGGCATGCATGAAATCTATAATAGTTTTTAGAAAAAACTTTCAGGGATTATGAATGACAAATAATACGGATCGTCCCCTGGTGACCGTAGCGATTCCCACCTACAATCGGGCAAGTCTTTTCCTGCGGGATGCGATTAATGCAGCACTGCA
>JAJRUX010000006.1 GCA_024277575.1 Gammaproteobacteria bacterium
GAGTTTTGATCCGGACGATAATATTTCCGCACCATTTATCAACAAAGGGGCACGGCCACGTATCGCCATCCTGCGCGAACAGGGAGTTAACGGCCATATCGAAATGGCGGCTGCCTTCGACCGCGCTGGCTTTGCCGCAATTGATGTTCACATGAGCGATATCATCTGCGGTCGGACTGAACTCCTGAGGTTTAACGGTCTGGTGGCGTGTGGCGGATTTTCATTCGGTGACGTACTCGGAGCGGGGCAGGGGTGGGCTAAATCCATCCTGTTCAACAGTCGTGCACACGATCAGTTTGCAGCCTTCTTCCAGCGCAGCGACAGTTTCGGTCTGGGAATCTGCAATGGCTGCCAGATGATGTCCGGCCTGCGGGAGCTGATCCCGGGTAGCGAACTGTGGCCACAGTTCCAGCGCAATCTGTCGGAGCAGTTCGAGGCACGACTGGTTATGGTGGAGGTGATGAGATCCAGCTCCCTGTTCCTGCAGGGGATGGAGGGGTCAAAGCTCCCCATTGTGGTTTCTCACGGAGAAGGGCGGGCCGAGTTTGCCGAAGACAACGGGGCAGTTCGCGTGTTGCGGGAGCATCTGGTTGCCCTGCGCTATGTGGATAATTATGGAGACCCTACCGAGATCTATCCGGCCAACCCCAACGGATCACCCCTCGGCATCACCGGTCTTACCACGCCTGATGGAAGATTCACCATCATGATGCCCCACCCCGAACGAGTGTTCCGTGCGGTGCAGAACTCATGGTATCCCGATGAGTGGAGCGAGGATGGGCCGTGGCTGCGGATGTTCCGTAATGCACGTTGCTGGATTGGGTAGAGAATCTGCCGGCTATTCTGCCTGACGCCGCAGCAGATCTGCGACAACGCAGCGGATAATATCATAACTGTAGTTGCCGTCCAGCTGTTCGTAGGCCGGTTTCAGTCGAGGATTATCCAGGTCGGTGGAGCAGATAATGGCGTCCTGAATCTCTTTGAGCTCTGCGTTGGTCAGGGAAATTACCTCTTTTAATTCGATGCGGCCAGCAGCAATCGCGTCAGCCAGGTGGTTGCGGATGGTTTGTAGCTGTAGGTCGCGTTGTTCCGCAATCTGTTCCATATCCATTCCCTGACGGAACAGCTGCAGCGTCTCCAGCGCTGTACCGGAGGTCGGTGCCGGCCGCTCCTCGCCGCCGTGGTCACGGATCACAGCGACAAAATCCTCACCATACAGATCCAGCTTGTGTTGACCGACGCCGGAGATCTGGCTGAATGCGGTCAGGGTTTGAGGGCGCAACTCGACCATCTCCATCAGCGTGGCATCGTGGAAAACCACATAGGGCGGCACCTCTTGCTGATCGGCCAGCTCCTTGCGCTTCTGGCGTAGCGTCTCCCAGAGTTTTGAATCAGCATCACTGACAAAATGTTTTCCTGTGCGGCTGGCGGTGCGCTTTTTCTCCATTTTTTTGTCTTTGCGCAGCCTTAGCTGTTGTTCACCCCGCAGTAGCGGACGGCAGCGATCTGTCAGGCGCAACGAGCCGTGCCCACCAACATCCACCGTGATGTAACCCAGTGCTATCAGCTGCCGGAAAACGGAACGCCACTGGTTGGTATCAAGTTCTGTTCCAATTCCCCAGGTCGTGATCCGGTGGTGGCCAAACCGCTGAATCCGCTCGTTCTCCTTGCCGAGCAGAACATCGATCAGATAGTTCACGCCAAAGCGCTGACCAGTGCGGTAGACGCAGGAGAGTGCTTTTCGTGCCGCCTCTGTTCCGTCCCAGGTCTCTGGCGGCTCCAGGCAGGTGTCACAGTTACCGCAAGGCTGCTCCAGCTGATCGCCAAAGTAGGCCAGCAATACCTGACGGCGGCAGCGGGTCACCTCGCACAACCCCAGCATCGCTTCCAGTTTCTGCCGTTCGATACGTTTCTGGGTCTCATCGGCTTGGGAGGACTCCAGCATCTGGCGCAGCATGATCACATCCTGCAGGCCATAAGCCATCCAGGCATCGGCAGGCAGTCCGTCCCGGCCAGCGCGCCCGGTCTCCTGATAGTAGGACTCCAGACTTTTGGGCAGATCAAGATGAGCGACAAAGCGCACATCCGGCTTGTCAATGCCCATGCCAAAGGCAATGGTAGCCACGATAACAATGCCCTCTTCAGCAAGAAAGCGTTTCTGGTTCTCCTGTCGTACCTCTGTGGGCAGACCTGCGTGATAGGGCAGCGCTTTCCAGCCCTTGCACACCAGCCACGCTGCAGTCTCCTCTACTTTTTTACGAGACAGACAGTAGACTATACCGGCATCGTTCTTATGTTCATTGTCAAGAAAGCGCAGTAACTGTTCACGGGTATTCTGTTTTTCTGTAATCCGATAGCGAATATTTGGCCGGTCGAAACCACTGACAAATGATTTGCCATTCTGCAATGCCAACCGCTGCAGAATATCGGCCCGGGTTATCTCATCTGCGGTAGCGGTAAGAGCAATACGTGGTATCCGGGGAAAACGCTCGTGCAGAATGGAGAGCTGGATATATTCCGGGCGGAAGTCATGGCCCCACTGGGATACGCAGTGCGCCTCGTCAATAGCGAATAGTGCCAGCGGCGCCTGCTCAAGCAGATTCAGCCTCCGTGGCATCAATAGCCGCTCCGGTGCCACATAGAGCAGATCCAGTTCATCGGCGAGCAGCCGCTGCTCGACCTCTGCACTTTCACTGGGTGTCAACGTAGAGTTGAGGAAAGCGGCTCGCACACCGGACTGGGTCAGCGCATCCACCTGATCCTGCATCAGCGCTATCAGCGGCGAAACCACGATGCCGACACCGTCGCGCACCATGGCGGGGATCTGGTAACAGAGTGATTTTCCACCTCCAGTAGGCATCAGCACCAGTGCATCGCCACCGTCGATCACCTGCTGGATAATCGCCGCCTGATCAAGCCGGAACTCGTTATAACCAAAGGTAGTACGCAGGATCTGCAAAGCAGCTCTGTTCATGGGTACCAATTCTACCGGGATTCAGGGTTGATTTTGCAAAAAAATATCCTGTCGGAATCCGGAACAGGTCAATCACCAACAAAACGGGTATATAGCCCATCAAGCTCAGTGCGCACTCACATTTAGCTCAAAAACCTGAATATCTCTTCAAAAACTTCGGAGCCGTAGTCACTCCCAGGTTAATTATTAACCCGGCAACAATATAGATGCTGTTCAGGGCTTCAAGAATGGGCCGGATCAAGGCGCAGCTCGCCGGCAAGGGTGGCCCCCTTGGCAAGAGCTGCAACACCGAGGCGGCCCATTCTTGAAGCCTCTAACTGTATGAATAGAAAAGGATAGGCCGGTGTGTGAGCGCCTGCGGACTGCGTTGGTAAAACTTGCTGTAGGGGTGCTACAGCGGCGTTTCGCCGCCTTGCCGCAGGCGCTCACACACCGGCTGAACAGCATCTATATTGTTGCCGGGTTAATAAAACCTGAATCCGTGGGTTCAGGTAAAAATAATCAATATTAGCCACCTCTTAAAGAAACCGAGATTGACGCCGATAACCAGCATAACCAGCAATCAGATCTGGTCCTCCATCCAGGGCGATAAACCGGGGCATTTACGTATGAAGATTAACAAAAAAATTCTCATGTTCGGTACACGGGAGCAGCAAACCGGAAAACAGAAACGGGAAATAGATCAATGAGAGTTACAATTCAAAACAAACTGTTCATCGGTTTTGGCGTAGTGCTGGGAATAGTTACACTGATTTCCATTAACAACATCATCATGATGTCCAACATCACTGATGATGAGCGCAGACTGACTGAACTGCGTTTACCAACGGTGGTTACCGGCATGGAGCTGACAGACGGGGTCCATCTCTCCCTGGCCGGGCTGCGTGGCTACCTGATTCTGGGCAATGAACCGCTCAAGGCCGAGTTATTCAAGGCGGAGCGCCAGCGTGGATGGGATAAAATTGACCATGCGTTGGCAGAGATGAACAGGTTGTCCGAAAGCTGGACCGACCCGAACAATATTGAGTTGCTGAACAAACTGGGGAGTGAAATAGAGGTTTTTCGTACTGCCCAGCAACAGGTGGAGGACATTGCCCACACTCCGGAAAACATCCCGGCACTTAAAATGCTGTTGACTGAAGCCGCACCTCACGCCGCAAAAATTATTGGTGCCATTACCGCCATGATCGATGAAGAAGCCGCCTTGCCGGCAACTCCCGAGCGTAAACAGCTTCTGAAACTGTTAGCTGACAGCCGCGGCTCCTTTGCGTTGGGTCTGGCCAATATCCGCGCCTATCTTCTCTCTGGTGATACGCAGTTTGCGAATAACTTCCGCGTCAAATGGAAAATCAATCAAACCCGCTTCGACCAGATTTCAGGCATGACAGATCTGTTTGATATTCAACAGGCCAAAGCCTGGAATACGTATAAAAAATTGCGTAATGAATTTGCGCCACTGCCAGAAAAAATGTTTGAACTGCGCAGTGGCACAGAGTGGAACCTGGCCAATCATTGGCTAGGAAGCAAGGCAGCACCCAAGGCCGAAACCATCATGGGTATTCTCAAGGAGATGCGGGCCTCTCAAGACAGGCTGGCTGCGCTGGACAAGAAGAAACTGGAGAGAGATACCGCCTCCATGAAGACCATCATGGTTTTGGGAACCCTGGTCGCTTTGGTATTGGGTGTTTTTATTGCCATTTTCATCAGCCGCATGATCACCATACCGCTGAGTGAGGTGGTAGAGCGCACCAAGTTGATTGCCCGTGGCATTCTGACCGGTCCGCCCCTGCAGACAAAAGGGAATGACGAACTGGCAGAGTTGAGCGATGCCATTAACAAGATGGGCGATAGTCTGCAGGATGTGGTCAAACAGATCTCGGGTTCCGCACAACATATAGGTTGCTCCTCCAAGGAACTCTCTTCCATCACCGAGCAGACCAGAAAAACCATCTATGAACAGCAGTCGCAAACCGAGAAAGTCGCCATAGCCATGAGTAAAATGAGTACCACTGTGCAGGAGGTAAGCAGCAATATTGCCGGAACGGCTCAGGCTGCAGGCGAGGCTAACACAGAGACCGCTGAAGGCCGCAGAATGGTGGGGGATGCTATCGACGCCATTCATCAGCTCGCGGGGCAGATTGAAAGTGCGGCGGATGTTATTCACCAGGTAGAGCAGGATAGTGAGGCCATTAGCACGGTGCTGGATGTCATCAAGGGGGTGGCTGAACAGACCAACCTGCTGGCGCTGAATGCTGCCATCGAAGCTGCACGAGCAGGAGAGCAGGGCCGTGGGTTCGCAGTAGTGGCAGATGAGGTACGAACTCTGGCCGGTTGTACCCAGCAGTCCACGGAGGAGATCAACCAGGTAATCGAAAAACTTCAGGTTGGTTCACGCAAGGCAGTCGAGGTGATGAACCAGAGTCGCGAACAGGCGCATGCCGTGGTAGAGCAGGCCACCAATGCCGGTGCATCACTGACAGTCATTTCAGAGGCGGTGAAGCGCATAAATGACATGAGTACCCAGATTGCCAGTGCTGCGGAACAGCAGAGCGCTACAGCGGAGGAGGTCAACAATAACATATCGGGTATTACGCTGATGGCCACTGAAACCGCTACTGCGGCCCAGAAGACAGCCAGTGCCAGTGAAGATCTGGCCCAATTGGGCAGCGAGTTACAGGGGTTGGTAGGTAAGTTCAGGGCTTGATAACCTGTTACGCGGCATCTGCTCGGCTTGTGGTTGATGAAAACTCCTTTTCCGGCAGCGGATAACAAATGTTGAGTGCCGTGGTGTACTCAAATTTTACCGGTGTTGCGGAAGGAGGAAGCTCCGATGCTTGCAGCGAAAAAACGGCGCACAGGAAGCAAATAGTGAAAAGGCCAGTTATTGGGTTTTTTGGAGTA
>JAJRUX010000079.1 GCA_024277575.1 Gammaproteobacteria bacterium
AACTTTATGAAGAGGGTGCAATCAGCAAGGATGCTGCCCTGGCTCATGCCGACTCGCCGAGCCAGTTGCGGCTGATGATGAAGCTGGACAAGAGCTATGACATGGCCACTGGCAGTGGTTCACTGGCGGAGGTTACCGTGCAGGAGGTGGAGTAGGGTATATCCAGATAACATCAACCGTTAGATTGCGTTTTGTCCTTTTCAATCAGTGCATAAGCCGAGTGGTTATGGATGGATTCAAAATTTTCTGACTCCACCGTATAGGCGTCAATGCGTTTATTGGCATTCAGCCTGGCGGCAACGTCACGAACCATGTCCTCGACAAACTTTGGATTGTTGTAGGCCCGCTCGGTAACAAATTTTTCATCCGGGCGCTTGAGTAATCCGTACAACTCGCATGAAGCCTCCTTTTCAACCAGGTCAATAATCTCTTCGATCCAGATAAAGCTGTTCAGTCGGGCGGTAATGGTTACATGGGAGCGCTGGTTGTGGGCGCCAAAATCGGAAATCTGCTTGGAACAGGGGCAGAGACTGGTGACGGGGACCTGGATCTTGACGGTGATGGTCGGGGTGCCCTTTCTGAATTCGCCAACAAAGGTGACATCGTAGTCCAGCAGGCTCTGGACGCCGGAGACCGGGGCGGTCTTGTTGATGAAGTAGGGGAAGCTCATCTCGATGTGTCCCGCTTCAGCTTCCAGACGTTCTGTCATCTCGACCAGAATATCCTTGAATGACTTGACCGAGATCTCCCGTTCATGCTGATTGAGGATCTCCACAAAACGAGACATGTGGGTGCCCTTGAAATTGTGCGGCAGGTTGACGTACATGTTGAAGCTGGCAATGGTGTGCTGCTCGCCACCACTGCGATCACGGATCCGTACCGGATGGCGGATGTCCTTGATTCCCACCTTGTTGATCGGGATACGGCGGGTGTCCGCCAGATTTTGTACATCTTCCATCGGTTCTAGTTCTCCGAATAGCGAACAGAGGCGCGCTCTGTCTCCCACAGGGTAACTGCGCTGATCCGAACCCGTTCATCGTTGAGTCGCAGCGCCAGCTCAGCATACAGGTGGGCGGCAATGTTTTCCGCCGTGGGATTCTGTTGATCGAAAGGGGAAATTTCGTTGAGATTACGGTGATCTAGCCGCTCAACAATCTGCCGGGTATGCTGTTTGATAATCTTGAAATCAACACCCATACCGATTTTGTCCAGGCTTGAGGCCGTAACTTCCACCTCCACCTTCCAGTTGTGTCCGTGCAGCCGGCAGCAAGGGCCGTCATAACCGCGCAGCAGATGGGCTGCGGCGAAGTCGGTGATGATTTTCATGGTGTATTTGGCGGGCATGGGAGTTCTCATCTGGCGAGAAGTGGACTCAGTCTAAATGGTTGCGGACGGTTTTGGCAATACCTTTTGCATCCAGGCCGCACTGCGCCAGCAGCTCTTCATGCCTACCATGTTCCACGAACCGGTCGGGAAGCCCGAGATTGATAACCGGAATACCCGCGGCGTGCTTGTGCAGGCACTCGTTGACGGCGCTGCCGGCCCCTCCGGCAATGGCGTTTTCTTCAATGGTGATGAGGATATCATGATGCCGCGCCATGTCTATCAGCAGAGGTTCATCCAGCGGTTTGATGAAACGCATGTTCACTACGGTGGCATCCAGCTCTTCGGCGGCCTGGAGCGCCGGCGCCACCATGCTGCCAAATGCGAGCAGGGCAACCCGGCGGCCTTCCCGGCAGACCTGTCCCTTGCCGATAACCAGCTCTTTCATCTCTTTTTCCACCGCGACGTCAGGCCCGCTGCCACGTGGGTAACGGACGGCAACCGGACCATTATGAAGGAAACCGGTATAGAGCATGCGGCGCAGTTCGTTTCCGTCTGCAGGGGCCATGATGACCAGGTTGGGAATACAGCGCAGAAAACTCAGGTCGAAACTGCCGGCATGGGTAGGCCCGTCGGCGCCGACCAGTCCGGCACGATCGATGGCAAACAGCACGGGCAGATTCTGCAGCGCCACATCATGAATGAGCTGATCATAGCCGCGCTGCAGGAAGGTGGAGTAGATCGCCACCACCGGCTTGAGACCGTCACAGGCCATGCCGGCTGCAAGAGTAACGGCATGTTGTTCCGCAATTCCCACATCGAAGTAGCGTTGCGGAAAGAGCCGGGAGAACTCCACCAGACCGGAGCCTTCACACATTGCCGGGGTGATTCCGATCAGGCGTTCGTCCTGTTCGGCCATGTCGCAGATCCACTCTCCAAACAGCTCGGTATAGCTCGGGGTTGTGGAGCTGGAGCAGAGCTCCCCCGTTTCCGGGTTGAATGAGGTTACGCCGTGATAACAGGTAGGGTTTTTTTCAGCCGGCGGGAAACCTTTCCCTTTTTTTGTGACAATGTGCAAGAATTGAGGCTCATCCCGATCCCGCAGGTTCTTCATGGTGGTAATCAGGGTGGGCAGGTCATGACCATCAATGGGGCCGATGTAGTTGAAACCCAGCTCTTCGAACAGGGTGCCGGGGACCACCATCCCCTTCATGTGCTCTTCCGCCTTGCGCGCCAGTTCCCACATGGGGGGAACGATGCTCAGTACGTTTTTGCTGCCATCGCGCATGGTGGAGTAGAGTTTGCCAGAGAGTATCTTTGCCAGGTAGTTGTGCATGCCGCCGACGTTGGGCGAGATGGACATTTCGTTGTCGTTGAGGATCACCAGCAGATTGGATTTCAGATGGCCGGCGTGGTTGAGCGCTTCGAATGCCATACCACCTGTCATGGCGCCATCTCCGATAATGGCGGCAACCTGGCGGTTACAGCCCTCTTGGCGGGCTGCAACCGCCATACCCAGTGCGGCGCTGATCGATGTGCTTGAGTGGCCGGTGCCGAAACTGTCGTAGGGGCTTTCAGTGCGCTTGGGGAATCCGGACAGACCGCCCTGTTGGCGTAGCGTGGACATGAGTCTGCGCCGCCCGGTAAGGATCTTGTGGGGATAGCTTTGGTGTCCCACGTCCCAGATCAGGCGGTCTTCCGGTGTGTTGTAGACATAGTGAAGCGCGATGGTCAGTTCAACGGTGCCGAGTCCGGCGGAAAGATGGCCGCCGGTTGTTGCAACGCTATGGATAAGGAACTGGCGCAGCTCAGCGGCCAACTGTGGCAGATCCGAGGTGGGGAGCAGCCGAAGTTGCTCCGGAGTTTCAATGGTTTCCAGCAGGGGATAGGAGTTATTGCCGCTCATTACGCGCGATTCGCACCCTTAATTATATCCGGGGCATAAATTACTTACCCCGAATCGCGTTAGACCTGGAAACTGTAGTTGACCACGCCATACTGGATCCACTTGTCGAGCGAATTACGCTACAGTGTGAATCGCATGCTTGCGGATACATGCGGATGCGCTGCAACTCATTGGAATAGAATGACTATTCCGCATCGTTTTGCCTTGCCCTGCACCCCCCGCAAACGTGTATTTCACATCGTCCAACTGCGGTTTCCAGGTTAAAAACAATCAATGATCAGCTTTTATGCGTTTTGTTGCAAGTGGTTTTTGATGGTGTGCTAGCTGCTTCGCTTGATTATATAACGTGATAACTGACGTAGCAGGTCAGCACGCTGGTCGAATACTGACAAGCTGTCCATTGATTGCTCATGCAGTTCCCGTGCCCGACGTTTGGCACCTTCCATACCCAGCAGGGCGGGGTAGGTGGGTTTGTTGCGGGCCATATCTGCTCCCTGGGTTTTCCCCAGGGTGGTGGTATCACTTTCGATATCCAGAATATCATCCTGAATCTGATAGGAGAGGACAATGCATTTGGCATAGTGATCCAGCTGTTTTATCTGTTCAGGCGTGGCATGGGGACAGCTCAATGCCCCCAACTTGACGCTTGCCCGGATCAATGTTCCGGTTTTATGGATGTGCATGTCTTCCAGTTCTGCGATAGTTAATTGCTCTCCCTCCGAGGCAATATCGATGGCCTGGCCTCCTGCCATACCGCGGGAACCACTGGCCAGGGAGAGTGTTTCCAGCATCTCCAGTCGCCGATCGGCGGTGACCCTGATGCGATTGCTGTGGGCCAGCACATAAAAGGCCAGTGCCTGCAGGGCATCGCCCGCCAGAATCGCGGTGGCGTCATCGTAGGCCTTGTGACAGGTGGGTTTGCCACGGCGCAGATCGTCATCATCCATTGCGGGGAGGTCATCATGTACCAGCGAGAATACGTGAATGAGCTCTACCGCGCAGGCCGGGTCATCCAGGATGTCAGCAGGTACATCCAGTGCTTTCCCGCTTGCATACACCAGCAGTGGACGTATCTGTTTGCCTCCATTCAATACAGCATAGCGCATCGCTTCGTGGAGGCGTACGGGGTGGGTGCAGGCATCGGGAAGCCAATGCTCGAAGGCAGCCTCAATCCGGCTGCGATAATTTTGCAGTGCAGGGGTATCAATCATGGAGGGTTGTTCCGCCAGGTTTTATTTTGAAGGGGTATTGTCTTCAAAGGGGACCAGCTCGATATCGCCATCCTTTCCGGATAGAAGTTGCACCCGCTGTTCAGCCTCCTGCAGTGCTTGTTGGCACTTGCGGGTCAGTTCGATGCCGCGCTCAAAATCCCTCAATGACTCCTCCAGTGTGAGCTCTCCCTTTTCCATTTGCTCTACCAGCTTTTCAAGCTCTTGCAGAGCGGCTTCGAAGTCTACGGGGGTATCTGTGATTGTGGTGCGTTTTTTTTTGGTCACGGTCTGGTTTTTACTGATTAAAACAGTGGGATCATATCAAACAAAAAGCGGGTCGGGTTAAAATGATTCCAGTTCTGCTGCTTCAACCCGCCACCGCCTCCTGCGGTGCCTGATATATAATGATCGCGTTAACCTGCAGGAGCGTCATGATTAGAGAGGGATCCTGGATTGTAAAGCTGAACACACGCCTGACTGATACCTTGGCGGATGAATCGTGGGTGAGCTGTCATTATCTCTGTTTCACGGCCAGATTCGGGTGTTGCAACGCCGTGCCGGCCCATGCCTGAAGCCCCTAACAGGCTGATATTAAAAGACAGGCTATCGTGTGCCGGTTTGCGGACTGTGTTAGCAAAACTTGCTGTAGGGTGGGCTACAGCGGCGTTTTGCTGCCTCGCCGCAAACCGGCACACGATAGCTGAATACGATCTATATTGTTGCCGGGTTAATAACTGAGCTGGAAATCAGAATATGGTCTGTTCAGGAAAAAGCGTTTGCGAGGGAAGCATCAAAACACCGGCCCGGCGTCCGCTGGACTGGAAGAACCCCGGTTTCAGGGATGAAGGGATGCTGTTCCATGAGCTGGAGCGGGTTTTTGATATCTGCTATGGCTGTCGACGCTGTCTCAATTTGTGTAATGCCTTTCCTACCCTTGTTGAACTGGTGGATGAGTCCACCACCATGGAGCTGAATGGAGTAGCAAAACAGGACTACTGGAAGGTGGTGGACAACTGCTACCTCTGCGAACTGTGCTATGCCACCAAATGCCCCTATATCCCTCCCCATGAGCGGAATGTGGATTTTCCTCAGCTGATGTTGCGAGCCAAGGCCTTCAACTACAGCAAACGGGGAGCAGGTTTTCGCGACAGGCTGTTGGCTTCTCCGGACAGGATTGGCAGGCTGGCGACTATTCCGATGGTCGGACGGATGATCAATGCTGCCGGTAACAGCCACACCTTGCGCAGCGTGCTGCATCTGCATCCAGATGCAGTGCTACCGGTCTATCGCCGCGATACCCTGCGCAAGCGGCGCAGGGATCTCGTGTCATCGCCGTTTGTCACCAAATCCGGTGATGCCGGTGTGGTCCTGTTTTCCACCTGCTACGGCAACTTCAATGAACCGGATCTGGGTGAGGATCTGTGTGCCATCTTTGAACATAACGCCACCCCGGTTGCCCTGGCTGAAAAGGAGCACTGCTGCGGTATGCCAAAGCTGGAGCTGGGTGATCTGGATGCGGTGGAGAAGGCCAAAGAGGCCAATATTCCGGCGCTGGCCGGGTGGGTGGACAAAGGGTGGAGTATTGTGGCGCCGTTGCCGACTTGTGTGTTGATGTTCAAACAGTGGCTACCACTGATGTTCCCTGATGACCCTTTGGTGCGGAAGGTAAGGGCTGCGGTATTTGATCCCTTTGAGTATCTTGTGTTGCGTAAAAGAGAAGGGCGGTTAAAAACCGATTTCAAACACCCCCTTGGCGTGGTATCGTACCATCTGCCCTGCCATCTAAGAGTACAGAATGCCGGCATGGATACCAGCGATATCTTGAGTCTGATACCGGGTACCCATGTTGAAGTTATCGCTAACTGTACCGGCCATGATGGCAGTTACGCCGTAAAGAGCGAACACTATAACAAATCCATGGAGCTTGCCCGTCCCGTGGTGGACAGGGTAAGGCAGGTCATTCCCGATCACTACAGCAGTGACTGTCCCATGGCGGGGCGTCAGATTGAACACGGTCTGGCAAACGGCAGCAGGGTGGAGCATCCATTGGCCTTATTGCGCAAGGCCTATGGTATATGACATTTATGTATACAGGAGTAACTCATGTCAAGCGAAGGTTATCATGAACCGGTATCAGAACTCAGTGATGCCACCAAAGATATGCACCGGGCAATTGTTTCGCTGATGGAAGAGCTGGAGGCGGTCGATTGGTATAACCAGCGGGTGGATGTGTGCAAGGATGATGAGCTCAGAGCCATCCTGGTTCATAATCGTGATGAAGAGAAAGAGCACGCCGCCATGGTGCTGGAGTAGATTCGCCGTCGTGACCCGCTGTTTGATAAAGAGCTGCGTGATTATCTGTTCACCGAGAAGCCGATTGCCGAACTGGAACACCGTCACAAAGGGTGATGTCTGTTGACACAACAGCTGTCCAGAACGGAACTGAGCAGTGCAAATTGAACCGTATCGGTGGTCTCGGCATGATGTTTCTGCTGTGGCTGCTGTTACTGATTAGTGTGTCTGTTGAAGCACGCGAAAACCGTATCGAAGTTGGTGCGGAACAGTTTGACTGGCAGGAACATGACGAATCAGGAAAGCGTTTGGTGACGGAAACCGGTCCGCGCATCCTGGTTGGATTTGAGCGTTTATCTGATTTGGCGAGCAGGGACTCTTTTCTTAGTTTTGCGGTGCATGGCTATTTTGGCAATATTGATTATCAGGGCTATTTGCAACATCCTGACGGTTCACTGACACCCTACTCAACCAATACCCACTATTGGGGTATCGCAGTTGAACCCGGATATAACCTCCAATTCCCGTCCTCAATGCTGAGTTTTGTCCCATCCCTATCGCTGCGGGCCGGAGGAGAGTGGTGGTTGCGGGATTTGCGGGGAATCTATGGTTATAAAGAGTACTATGGTGTTGGCTACGTCCGTTTTGAGATTGGGGTGAGAAGCAAACGACCATCTGGCTGGTTTAGCCGGTTAGGAATAAAGGCTCCTTTTGTAACCCGGGAAAAAGTTGCCGGCTTTTATCTGGATGGTAAATGTGGCGACGTGGATCTGATTCCTGATGGGAACAATACTGTTTCATTTACAATAGGCTATCGTTTGTCAAACAGAGCAGCGGTTTCGCTGGGTTATGACGGCTACCGTTTTTCCTCTTCACCACGCAAACAGGTGAGTTGTGACAGCCAGTTTTCCGGCGTGGAGATATTTCAGCCGCGCAGCGAAATGACACTGCTTTCACTGCGCTATTCGGTGCCGCTATAGTCCGGATTCCGGCATTGAACGAGTTGTTGCTCAACACCGGAATCCAGTGCCACTGTTAATAGCGGAAGCCGATCTGCATTCCTGCGGAGACCTGTTCCAGGTTAGGGCTGGCGGACAGGGCAAGGTCCAGGTGCACTCCCAGTGGAGAGATACCCATACCTGCACTGATGCTGTCGGCATAGCTGCCGTTGCTCAGGTTTTTCCTGTATCCCAGTCGCAGCTGCGTGATGTTGTAGATATCCAGTTCGGCGCCTAACCCGAGATAACGGGTCTTTTGATCAAAACCCACCGGCTCATTTTCAGTTACATCCAGATCCAGGGCTACGGTGCTTTTGGCCACGCTGTTCCAAGCGGTAGAGCGGGCCACGCCAAAGCGTACTTGCGGATTCATTTTGATATCGCCCTTCCCGCTTGTATTGGCTGTTTCGAAGCTTTGGGGGATGAGGTTCTTGATTACTACACCAGTGGTAACGCCGTTGTCATAGCTTTTGGCGACACCCACATCGATGTTAAATGTGCTGGAGTTAACCTGGTTGGTGTCAAGATTGAACTCGGCACTTTTTACGTTGGCCACGTAGTCGATGGTGGATACCTGCATATATTTCGGGGTCACACCGATTGCCATCTCACCAAAACTGAATTCCATATTCCGGGCAAAGGAGATCCCGACTTCGGCGATTGCGATGGCACGGGTTTGCAGTTCGGACTCCGGTTCCACATTGGTAATTGTGGCGGTTTCAGTGACGGGATCGTACTGTACAAACTGGCTGCTGGTGGCGAAATCCTGTAAATCCTGGAGCGCTGCTATTCTTTCGGCGTTAGTATTCGCATTGTTAACCGCATCCTGAAGTCCGATCAATTCTGTCAGTTCACTGTTCAGGGAGTCCACGGTTTGTGCATCCCGATAGTCCAGTTGAGCTCCACCCGTTGCGATGCCCGACAGATAGATTGCTATTCCATACTCTTTTACCGGGAAGCTGACCACGCTGCCGCCAAACAGGCTTCCCTCCAGTGCCTTGTTGCTGAACGTTTTTACGGTGTTGTTGATGTAGCTCATGCTGTCTACTACAGCCTGGGCATTGGCTGAGTTTGGCAGAAGGTTGAATTGTGTGACAGCGTTATCAAGGAGATCGATCTGATTGCCATTCTGGAAGTCATCCAGATCCTTTACCAGTTCGTCCGGATCGGCCACATTGAAGCCGAGTACAGGGAGTTCCAGGTGGAATTTGTTCCCGCCGCGAGCAAGCAGTGCAGGGTTATAGAAACTGGCATTTGCACCGGTACCGGAGGCCACGCCGGTACCGCCCATCGCCATGGAGCGCGGATCAAAGTTGCCAAAAGGGGCTGCCAAGGTGATATTGCCGGTCAAAGCCAGGGTTACGGCAATGGCCAGCAGTGAGCGGTTCTTCATACAGATTTCCCCCGAATCAGGATGGTGGTGAATCAAAATGTTGCGGAGGAGATACTCCTCCTTCCTGAACACCACTATCGGGATGAGAATTGTGAAACTTTAGTAAAGAGGGGGATATGGTACTCCCAAGGGGACTCGAACCCCTGTTTTCGCCGTGAGAGGGCGACGTCCTGGACCGCTAGACGATGGGAGCAGTATTCAGCTATGAATTATTTGTGTTATTATACCCGGATGTTCTCCTGGCTCAAGCGCTTTTGGGAAGTACGGACACGAGACCCTCAGCCAGCATCGTCCCCGGTCATTATTCCCCGCTCCGAACATCCCGTTTCCCGTAACAGTATCAGCGATAATGCTGTGAAGGTCATGTACCGTCTGAAAGATGCCGGTTATGAGGCCTATCTGGTGGGTGGCGGTGTGCGTGATCTGTTGCTGGGCCGTGAACCCAAGGATTTTGATGTTGCCACCAATGCAACCCCCGAAAAGGTCAAGGAGCTGTTTCGCAACTGTCGCCTTATCGGGCGCCGTTTTCGCTTGGCGCATGTCTATTTCCGCGGCGAAATCATAGAGGTAGCGACATTTCGCGGTCACCATGGCGATGGTGGAGATGGCGAAGGGGAAACCCGTAACGGCATGGTGGTGCGGGACAATGTCTACGGCACGCTCGAAGAGGATGCGGTAAGGCGGGATTTTACCGTCAATGCGCTCTATTACAATATCAAGGACTATTCCATCGTCGATTACACCGGTGGTCTGGACGATCTGCAGAACGGACTGCTGCGACTGATAGGGGATACCGGGCAGCGCTATCGGGAAGATCCGGTGAGGATGTTACGTGCGGTAAGGTTTGCCGCCAAACTGGGGTTTCGCCTGGAAGAGGAGACGGAATCAGCATTGATTGAACTTGGCGAACTGCTTGCCGGTGTGCCTCCCGCCCGGCTGTTCGACGAGATGCTCAAGATGTTTCTGAGTGGCCATGCCGTTGCGACCTTCGAATTGATGCGTCATTACAATCAGTTTGGTGTTCTGTTTCCCCAGACCGAGAGCAGCCTGGAGAGAGAGGAGCAGGGTTTCCCGATCACTTTCCTGCTGCGTGCAATGGAGAATACCGACCGGCGGATAGCGGAAAACAAGCCGGTTACCCCCGCTTTTCTATTTGCTGCAATCCTGTGGGAGCCGGTGCGCCAGTTGGCGGAGGAGCTGCGGGAAGAGGGGATGTCCAGGCTCCAGTCCCTGCAGGTGGCTGGAGACAGAGTGCTGGAGAAGCAGCGCAAGAATATATCGGTACCTCGTCGTTTTACCTTGCAGATGCGGGAGATCTGGTCGATGCAGGAGCGGCTTGCCCAGCGCTTTGGCAAACGAGCCTGGAGGACATTGAACCATCCCCGTTTCCGGGCCGGTTATGATTTCATGTTGCTCCGTGCAGACAGCGGTGAAGTGGATCGCGAGCTGGGTGACTGGTGGACCCGGTTCCAGGAAGTTGATGAGCAACAGCGCGGGGAGATGTTGGCGGAGCTGAGTCCACCGCAGCGCAAATCACGGCGTCGTCGCCGCCGTCCTCGAAAGCGTCCGGCGGCACGTGCGCGTTCCGACTCCTGAGCAGATGCTGGTCAGGGCCTATATCGGGCTGGGGAGCAATCTGCAAAATCCACTGTTCCAGATACAGAATGCCCTGGTTGCGCTTGGGCAGATCCCACAGACAGAACTTGTCAGGCACTCCAGGCTGTATCGGAGTCGGCCTATGGGTCCCGTTGACCAGCCGGATTTTGTCAATGCGGTGGCGGCTCTCGATACTCAACTTGATGCCTATGCGTTGTTGTCTGAATTGCAATCCATTGAGCAGCAGCAGGGCAGGGTGAGGGGGGTGTTGCGCTGGGGACCGCGCACGCTGGATCTGGATCTGCTGCTGTACGGGGATGAACAGATCACTACCGAACAATTGACCATTCCCCACCCGGGGTTGTTGCAGCGCAGTTTTGTGTTGCACCCGTTGTATGAAATAGTACCTGACCTCCAGTTCGCCAGCGGGGAGTTGTTGGCCGAGTTGGCGAAAAACCATCCTGATGATGAGTTGGAGATTCTGGACGCTGCTGAAATCCATCGCTGATAGATTTACTCTGTTTCGGGTATAGTAAGATATACTTTGTACCCCGTGTCTTCGTGGCAAATTAACCCAATACCAATATTTACCTGTCAATGAACAATCCACACCGTTTTATTGTAGTAGAGGGGCCTATTGGCGTAGGCAAAACCAGTCTTGCCCGGCGTATCGGTGAGAGTTTTGATTGTGAGCTGCTGCTAGAAGGTGCTGAAGGGAACCCCTTCCTGGAGCGCTTTTACCGGGATCCGCAGAGTGCCGCCTTGCCAACCCAGCTCTATTTTCTGATGCAGCGATCCCGGCAGATGCAGGAGCTGCGTCAGGCCGAGCTGTTCAGTCCGGTTCGGGTGGCGGACTATCTGCTGGAGAAGGATCGGCTGTTTGCCGAAGCAACGCTGGATCATGATGAACTGCGGCTGTATGAACAGATTTATGAACAGCTTACGCTGGAGGCGCCGGTTCCGGATCTGGTGATTTATCTGCAGGCGCCTGCGGATGTCCTGATGAGACGGATCAACAAGCGTGGCCGTGATTATGAACGTCACATCGACATGGACTACCTGCGCCGCCTGTCGGAAGCCTATACTCGACTGTTTCACAACTACAGCGCTGCGCCGGTGCTGATCGTCAATGCCACCGAGATCGATCTGGTTGAAAACGAGCGGGATTATGCCCAGCTGTTGGAACAGATACGAGAGACCCGTAGCGGCAGACACTATTTCAACCCGCTGCCTCTGGAGCTACAGGGGGGGGTATGAGCCGGATTACCATCACCACTCTGCAGGCGATGAAAAACAGGGGTGAGAAAATCGCCTGCCTGACGGCCTACGACAGTAGTTTTGCTGCCCTGCTGGATGATGCGGGGATAGAGATTCTGCTGGTGGGTGATTCGTTGGGGATGGTGATACAGGGGCAGGATACCACTCTCCCGGTAACGCTGGATGAGATGATCTACCATAGCCGTTGCGTGGCCAGCGGCAGCCGCCGGGCGCTGCTGATGGTGGATATGCCGTTCATGGCTGATGCGGATCCGCAGCAGGCATTACTGAATGCAGGGCGGCTGATGAAAGAAGGTGGTGCACAAATGGTGAAGCTGGAAGGGGGTGCCCTGCAGGTGGAGACGGTGGGCTGTCTTGCCGGGCACGGTATTCCGGTGTGTGCCCACTTGGGGCTGTTGCCCCAGTCGGTACACAAACTGGGGGGGTACAAGGTACAGGGGCGTGATGCAGAAACAGCCCGCCAGATTCGCGATGATGCTCTGGCGCTTGAGCAGGCAGGGGCCGATATGCTACTGCTGGAGTGTGTCCCTGCGGCACTCGGTACAGCGATCAGCCGTAGTGTGTCTATTCCGGTTATTGGTATAGGTGCCGGTCCGGATTGCGATGCTCAGGTGCTGGTGTTATACGACATGTTGGGGATTACTCCCGGTAAGCGCCCCAGGTTTTCGCATGATTTTGTCAGTGATTACGAAGCGGGTTCCAGTGATATAGCCAGCGCTGTGCGCCGTTATATTGAAGCCGTCAAATCCGGTACCTTTCCTGCAGAGCAGCACTGTTTCTGAGATAACCATTTATTACGAAGAACCGAGGGAACCAACTCGTAACTCGCAGGGCGGATAAGCGAAGCGCCATCCGCCATTCCAGCTAAAGCTTTCCCCTTGTTCGTCGATACTCATGGTGTATTACCGTGTTTTTGCTGCGGTAAACAGACGGTCAAACCATGAGGTTGGTGAATGAGAACACTAAGTATAAAGGCAAAAACGGCGATAATACTGGTATCCGGCTCGTTGCTGGTGGTGCTGTGCAGCGTGGTCGTATTCGTTACTCTGGCGGGGGCCAAGAGTGACGCTGATATTGTTGATGCTGCAGGGCGGCAGCGAATGCTGACCCAGGCGATGGCAAAATCCGTTATGGGTTACTCC
>JAJRUX010000080.1 GCA_024277575.1 Gammaproteobacteria bacterium
AGATTGAGGCTTTTCTCGATGCGATGTGGATGGAGCGGGGTTTGAGCGCCAATACCCTGTCTGCCTATCGAAATGATCTGCAAGGATTGGCCCGCTGGCTGCATGAAGGTCATCGCTGCTCTCTGCTGGAGGCCAGCCGGGAAAACTTGCTGGCCTATCTGGCAGCACGGATTGGAGCGGGTGCAAGACCCCGTTCCAGTTCGCGACTGCTCTCCAGCTTACATGGTTTTTATCGCTACCTGGTTCGCGAAGGGCGTCTCCGGGAAGATCCCAGTGCGCGTATCGATGCTCCCAAAATAGCCCGCTCCATTCCCAGAAGCCTTACCGAACCCGAGGTGGAGATGCTGTTGTCTGCTCCCGATACCGATACCCATCTTGGTTTGCGGGATCGCTCCATGCTGGAGCTGATGTATGCCAGCGGGTTGCGGGTTTCTGAACTGGTAAAACTTCGGCTCGGCCAGCTGAATTTGCGTCAGGGGGTGGTAAGAGTCACCGGCAAGGGTGGCAAGGAGCGTCTTATTCCGTTGGGAGAAGAGGCCCTCTCCTGGCTGGAGCGCTATCTGAACGAGGGTCGGCCAGCTTTGATTCGGGGTCACCAGAGCGATGAGCTGTATGTGACTCACCGGGGCAGCGGCATGACGCGGCAGGCGTTCTGGCATTTGATCAAGCGCCATGCCTGCAGTGCAGGGATCAGCACGGAGTTGTCCCCTCACACATTGCGTCACGCCTTTGCCACCCATCTGTTGAATCACGGTGCTGATCTTCGGGTGGTGCAGATGCTGCTGGGGCACAGCGATCTCTCCACCACCCAGATCTACACTCATATCGCCCGCGCCCGGTTGCAGGATCTGCACGCCCGGCATCACCCGCGGGGGTGAACTTTCCAGGTTTGTCATTACTCAAATTCTGTTCCTTTATCAGAGAAAAAACCATGAAAAATTTTTATATCGTAATGTTCTTGTCTGCCGCGATTTTTGGCAGTAGTGCGCTTCATGCCGAAAAAGATGCTGAAGCGACAGTCCGGGCTGCTGTTGAAAAAATGACCCAAGGCAGCGCCAAACCGGACAGCATTCGGCCTGCAGCAGTGAAAGGACTATATGAGGTGGTGCTGGGTACCCAGGTGGTCTATGTCAGTGCAGATGGTCGTTATCTGCTGAATGGCGATCTAATCGATGTGGCGCAGCGCCGTAATATCAGCGATGAGCGGCGCTCAGTATTGTACAAGGCCGCCATTGACAAGGTTGGTGAGAAGTCCATGATCGTTTACGCTCCGGAAAAGGTCAAACATACTGTAACCATCTTTACCGATATCGATTGCCCTTACTGCCGTAAACTGCATCACGAAATGGAAAACTACAACAAGGCAGGTATCAAGATTCGTTATCTTGCGTTTCCGCGAGCCGGGATCGGTTCTGATTCATACAAAAAAGCGGTTTCTGTCTGGTGCGCAAAGGATCGTGCGGCTGCCATGACCAAAGCAAAAAATGGTCAGAAGGTGGAGGAAAAAAGCTGTGATAACCCGGTAAAACAGCATCTGGAACTGGTGCAGCAACTGGGTGTAAATGCTACCCCTACCCTGTTCCTGGAAGATGGCCGCCGGGTGCCGGGTTATGTCCCCGCTGAACGGTTGATAAAGATACTTGAGCAGGAAAAATAATCAACAAAATTCCATTCCCGGTTTCCGGTAGAAAAACAGTTTGGTTTGCTGTATAGATGCGGGCTGGAATCGTATCTTCCGCGCTGTTATTGTTCTGTATGGCGGCTTTCGCCGTTGACCCAACGCTCGACTGGCGCACGCTGCAGACATCCCATTTCAATATCCATTTTTCTCCCGCAGAGGAGGGATTCGCTGCACGTGTAGCAAAGATTGCCGAGCGGGTTCACCAGCGGCTTTCCCGGAAATTTCAGTGGCAACCTCGGGGGCGCACAGAGGTGGTGCTCTCAGATGAATCTGGACTGCCGAACGGGATGGCCTCGGTGGTTCCGTTTGACAGGATGCTGCTCTATCCCACCGTTCCGGATGATATCAGGGGTCTTGAGGACAGTGACGACTGGCTGGAGATGCTGTTCGTTCATGAATATGCTCATGTGCTGCATCTGGACAGGGCATCTGGTGCCCCGGCTTCGTTACGCCGGTTTTTTGGCCGGGATTTTATGCTGTTTCCCAATCGGCTCCACCATCCTGGGTTACTGAGGGATTGGCTACTTACATCGAGACCGACTATCGGGTTGGCTATGGCCGTGGCCAGAGCGCCTACTACCGGATGTTGATGCGCCTGGAGGCAGCGCGTGGTCTGAAGCCTATACGTCAGGTCAATCTGCCACTGCGCAGCTGGCCGGGAGGCACGACAAATTACCTCTACGGGGTCTATTTTTTCCGTTATCTGGAGCAGACTTATGGTATCGCGGCAATCAACGAATTGATCGATGAGTACAGCGACAATCTGATTCCGTTTCGTATCTACAGCAATCCACGGCGCTATTTTGGCAAGAATCTCGACCAGCTCTGGCAGGGGTTTGAGCGCTATCTGGAAGAGGAGTTCAAACCGCAACTGGAGGGACTCCGCAGTGCCGGGCTGGTAATGGGTGAGGCAGTGGCTCCGCAGGGTGATTATGGCGGGATGGCGCGTGCCATGGCGGATGGCAGTGTATATTTTATTCATGATGATGGCTACCGGCAGCCGCGGCTGATGCAGTGGAAAAATGGTCGGCAGGCTGCACTGGTTGAACTGCGCAAGCAGGCACGGCTGGATGTGCATGAACAGGCCGGAGTGCTGATCACCCAGCCGGAGATCTGCGATGAATACAATATCTATTACGATCTGTACCGATATCAAACTGCCACCGGCCATCTGCAGCGCCTGAGTCATTGTGAACGTATCCACTGGGCAAGCTGGAGTCCGGATGGACAGAGTATCGCAGCGATAAAAGCGAATTTGGAGGGGCCGCAATTGCTATTGCTGGATAGAGCGGGTAGTCCGGTTCGCCAGCTCTGGCAGGGTGGCCCGGATGAGCAGATTTCTTTGCTGGACTGGTCACCAGACGGGCGCAGCATCATAGCGGCCTGGTGGCGGCGGGGGGAGGGGTGGTCACTGCGCCGTTTCGATCTGCAGCGGGCGAGCTGGCAGACGTTGATTGCCGATGGTTCGGTGGTAGGGCAGCCCCAGTATACTCCGGATGGTCGTCATCTCCTGTTCGTTTCGGATCATGAGGGGATATATAATTTGCGTCGGATGGAGCTGCAGAGTGGTGCAACAACCACTTTAACCCGGGTGGAAGGGGGGGCATTTCACCCCAGCCAAGGAAAACGTGATGGTGCGATCTATTATCTGAATTTTGGTGCTGATGGTCAGCAGCTTTATCGGCTCGGTGTACCACTCTCTCTGCCGCTGCCGGTTACCGCGTCCAAAATGGCGCCGCCAACCGCAGAAAAGGTGGGACGGGAGATAACATTTTCCACCTATTCTCCGTGGTCCAGTCTCAGGCCACGCCACTGGCTTCCTCATCTGGTTGTTTCCCCCGATGTAATGGAGCTGGGATTTACCACTTCGGGCCAGGATGCGCTGGGTGTACACGGCTATGTTCTGGATGTTGCCTGGGAGTCGAAAACGGAAGCTCTTCTGGGGCTGCTCAGCTACAGTTACAGCAACCGTTTTTCCCTCGTTGCCAGCCGTTATCATACCCACCAGCGGAATGGCGATACGGATCTGATGCGTACCCGCCAGCGGGACTTTTTGCAAGCGGATGTTTCATTCCCTTTCAGCCGCGTGGACTATCGCTGGAATCTGAAACTGGGTGTGGCGTCTGAAGGGGAATATGATATCTGGCATGCCGATTTGGTTAACAAGCGGCCCTCCACTCTGGACAATCTACTGGGTGGTATGCTGTTGTTCGACAACAGCCGCCTGTTTACTCACTCCATCAGTCGCAGTGATGGTCGCCGGCTCAATCTGGTTGTGGAGAATAGTGATCTTCTGGGCGGGGATTACAGCGGCAATACCGTTGTTGCAGACTGGCGAGAGTATATTCCCCTCGGCGGGCAGCATGTGATGGCGCTGCGTTTAGCGCTGGGTTGGGGGAGCGATCAGCCCAAACCGTTCCAGCTGGGTGGCGACGCGGGAGAGGGGCTGGATGAGATTGCAGTAAGCGGGCCACGGTTGAATCGCCGTGATTTTTCCTTGCGCGGTTATCCTGCCGGTCTGCCTGGACTGCAGGGACGGCGCATGCAACTGGCCAGTCTGGAGTGGCGGTTTCCTCTGAAGCGGATTGAGAGAGGCTGGATGGTGCCACCGGCCGGGTTGCAACAATGGTCCGGGAAGCTGTTTATCGACAGCGGTGCGGCGTGGGAGCAGGGCAGCTCTCCCGACAACTATTTTACCGGTGCAGGTGTTGAACTACTGTCCGATGTCAACCTGTTTTATTTGGTAAATCTGCGCTTGCGGCTTGGTTATGCCCATGGTTTTGATACCGGAGGAGATGAACGTTTCTATCTTGCTTTGGGAAACAGTTTTTAATCATTTCAATCAACCACGAATCACGAAATGTCACTGCTTATACTCGATAATATATCGCTGGCTTACGGCCATCATGCTCTGCTGGATGGAGTAAAGCTTACTGTCGAACCGGGAGAACGTATCTGTCTGGTGGGTCGCAACGGCACCGGAAAATCCAGTCTGATGCGGGTGATTGCCGGGGAGATAGAGGCGGATGATGGCAATATCTGGCGAAGCGATGGCCTGCGTCTCGCCTATCTTCCCCAGGATGTGCCTGTCGCAGAAGAACGCATCGTATTTGATGTGGTTGCCGGGGGGCTGGGCAAGCTGGGCGAAACAATCGCACAGTATCATCACACCGTATCACAGTTGGCGGAGCATTCCAGTGAACAGCTGATGAACCGCCTGACCCGTCTGCAGGAAGCTCTGGAGGCAGCTGATGGCTGGCGACTGGAGCAGCGTGTGGAGACAGTATTGTCCCGTCTTGATCTGCCTGCGGATCGCACACTGGGCGAACTGTCTGGTGGTTACCGGCGGCGAGTATTGCTGGCGCGAGCCCTGGTTAGTGAGCCGGATCTCCTGCTGCTGGATGAACCGACCAACCACCTGGATATTGAATCCATCAACTGGCTGGAGGAATTTTTTACCGGTTACAGCGGTGCGCTGCTGTTCATTACCCATGACCGGGCCTTTTTGCAATGTCTGGCCACCCGTATTGTTGAGCTGGATCGGGGCCGGCTTACCTCCTGGCCCGGCGACTATGCTGCCTATCTGCAGAAGCGGGAGGAGCGTCTGGCGGTAGAGGCGGAACACAACGCCAAATTTGATAAAAAACTGGATCGGGAAGAGGCATGGATCCGCCAGGGAATCAAGGCAAGGCGCACCCGCAATGAAGGCCGGGTACGAGCCTTGCAAAAGCTGAGGCGGGAGCGCAGTCAGCGCCGTGAACAGCAGGGCAGAGTCAGGCTGCTGGTCGGTGACAGCAACCACTCCGGCAAGCTTGTAATTGAAGCCCGCGGGATCAGCAAGCTTTACGATGGCAAGCCGGTCGTGCGCAATTTTTCCACCCGAATCATGCGTGGTGATCGTATCGGTATTATCGGGCCTAATGGCGCAGGGAAGAGTACCTTAATCAAACTGTTGCTCGGACAGCTGGATCCTGATGGTGGCTCCATCAGACAGGGTACCAAACTGGAGATGGCCTATTTTGACCAGCAGCGTGCCCGGCTTGAACCGGAAAAAACGGTCATTGACAACATTGCCGCTGGCAGTGACATGGTGACAATAAATGGCAAGCCGCGTCATGTTATCGGTTATCTACAGGACTTCCTGTTTCCACCCCAGCGTGCGCGTTCGCCGGTTAGCTCTCTCTCTGGAGGAGAACGTAACCGGCTGCTACTGGCGCGTCTGTTCACCAAACCTGCCAATCTTCTTGTTATGGATGAGCCCACCAATGATCTCGATGTGGAGACACTGGAGTTGCTGGAAGAGTTGCTGAACGGTTATCAGGGTACCCTGCTGCTGGTCAGTCATGATCGTGCCTTTCTGGATAATGTTGTCACCAGCACCCTGGTGTTTGAAGGTGAAGGAAAAATTGGAGAGTATGTTGGAGGATATGATGACTGGATTCGGCAAAGGAAAGTGGAAAAACCCGGGGTGAAAGCAGTTTCGCCTGATGCACCTGAACCTATTGTTGAAAAACAAACTTCCGGAAGCAAGTTGAGTTATAAAGTTCAGCGCGAGCTGGACAGCATACCTTTTCAAATCGAGGAGCTGGAACAACAAAAAAATGAACTTCAAAATACTATCAGTCAGCCAGGTTTCTATCAGAGGCCCCATGAACTGGTAACTGAAAAAATAACTGATTTGAAACAGCTGGAGTATAATCTGGAGCGGCTTTATAAGCGTTGGGAAGAGTTGGAAACATAGCTTTGCAACTTTTTCAACACTGTTTTTGAATCTTTTTTTTACCTTGAGAGGACAAAAAAATAGTTTTCCAGGTTGTTTTTTACACCTCTTTTGATATATGTCTAAAAAGACAATCATTTCGAATTCCTAAATAATTTCAAACATTGTTATATAAGGCTACTCCTATTTGAGAATTAAACAGCTATATGATATTAAAACAAGAGCAAATAGGCAGCGGCAGGAACTGCCACAAGAAAACTGATAAAAATTAACAGATTTATTGCCGGCATCAGCTGTAAAAAAGCCATTGGATGTGCGATCGTTAAAAGTAGACATGCTACGTTGATTTCAGCAGGGAAGAGTTGATTCATGAGCAACGAAAAATTTTCACCGCAATTATTAAGGTCCATCCTCGAATCTGATGGCGTCGATACCAGCGACATGGATGGTATGCCTACCTTAACGTCATCGGGTCAACCAGAAATAAAGACCCTGGATGCGCTTGAACGTAAAAAAGCGCTAAGGCAACTGACCTCATTAATATCTCAGTTTCGCTCTGCATCAGGAAGTTTGGATGATTTTATATCATTCAGGCTGGATGAGTTGCCGGATATTCTTCGACTGCTGGCTGAACTGGCAGCGGAAGCGAAGGTAGATGACAAAAACAGGGAAGAGAAAAAAAAGGTACTTCATGTGGCTGCAGCAATGCTGCGCCGCATGTTACATATGCCGGATGCGAATCACTATCGGGTTCTTGGCTTAAAGGTCGGTGCGAGTCCCGCTCAGATAGAGGAACATTATCAACTGCTTCATAAGCTGTTCTGGTTTGATGGTTCAATCGATCCACAAAGAAAAAGCCGGTTGCGCATTTCAGAAGCCTATACGGTGCTGAAGCAGCCGGAGTCGCGCTATCGATATGATGAAGATCTGGCTTGGCTTGAGCAGCAGGAGTTGCGTTCTGTTACCGGGGGTAGAAAGGGAGGGGTGTGGCGTCTCATTGCCGCTGCCCTGTTAGTGGCTCTAGGATTGTCCGGCGTGTTTCTGTATTTTGATAAAGGCCCTGATACAAACATGGCCACGTTGCCTGAAAAAAACATTCAGCTACAAGCGGAAAAAGGGTCTGAGCTGGATATTGCTCGTATTGATGAGATTCCGGTTATCACTGACAGTGAACCCCTGTTACAGGATTCCGTTTCTAAATCTTCCCAAAATGAAGTTTCTGTGCCGGAAGATGATGTTCTCAGACAAGAGATACAGGAAGTTATATCAGAACAACCTGGTTCTGGTATTGGGCCGGGAGTGCCAAGCGGTACTCCGCAACCGCCGGAAAAAAAACCTACAGTCAAACCTGATAAAACAAAGTTAACTGGAAAGTCGGTTCTGGTTAACCGGGAAGATATTAGTTCTGTACAGATAACTACTCGTGGAGAAGAGGTGGTTCGACCTCGGGATTATTCTGAGCAGCCGGCCAAAAAAATACCCGCGAGAAAATTTGATATTTCTCAACCCGAAAGAGCGGTCCCTGTGAGAAAGCAACACGACCGTGTTACAACGGTGATAACACCACCCGTTGTTAAATTTCCGGAAGCATCACTGGTAATTCCACCGCGAATCGGGATGCATGGGACAAGTGACACTGGAACGACAACGCAAACAGAACAATCATCTGTATCAAGCGCCATAGAAAATCCCGAAGACGTTCACCCCGCTGCGAAAAAAACCGTTCAACCGGCATTGGTTGTTATCGGTTCTCCACGGTTGTCTGTAGATAGTCTTACCAAAAAACAAGTGCGTGATATATTCCTTGGTAAACGATCGCGTCTTCCTTCGGGAGAGCGGGTTACCGTTGTCATCTCACAGGGAGATGGCTCACTTAAGGCGGCGTTTTATCGGGATGTCATCGGAAAAACACCCCGGCAACTCAAGATCCATTGGGCGAAGGTTCGCTTTCAAGGGAAGACTCAACCACCGGAACATCTTGTAGATGATGCTGCTGTCAAAGACAAAGTTGCTCACTCCTCCGGTGTGATCGGAATCGTAAAAAATAGTGAAGTTGACGACTCGGTAAAGATTTTGCTAAATGCCGGGAACGAAACTAATTGATCAGATTAAGGGGAACAAGATGGTAATACCTGGCAGGAGTTTGTTTTTCGTGGGATTGATATTTGTGCTCAACGCGGCATCGGTTCAGGCTCTCGAATTCGAAGCTTTTGGTAGTGTCAGCTATCATAAACATGATACAGAGGGACATCATGCGAGTAGTACCGGAGAGTATCCGGAAGGTTTTACTCTCGGTGGGTTCGACCTTTACGCTTTTCAGAAGATAGGTGATAAAACGTCTGCTTTTGCGGAATTTATTATTGCGGACTATCAAGAGGATATCGAGCTGGAACGATTATGGATTAAACGAGAAATTACTCCGATCCTTTATTTTAAGGCGGGTCTTGTCGAGTCACCACTTGGTTACTGGAACAGAACATACCATCATGGTGGACAGTTATTGCAGGATACTATAACCCGACCTTTTTTTCTGAAGTATGAAGATGAAACAGGTGCTATTTTTCCCATGGTATCGGTTGGGGTTGAGATTGGGGGGAGTACAGCTGTCGGAAGAGGCGAGCTGGATTATGCCATGATTTTTTCCAATGGAACGTCTCTTGATACAAGTGCTTCAGGGGGAAGATCTAAAATTATAATTAACACATTGGGTGATCCGGGAGACGATAAGCTGTTTATTCTCAGAATGGCCTATCAGCTATCTGATTTTCCACTTCAGATCGGATTGTTTGGCATGAACAATCCAATCGTGGAGTCAGGGGAAGGCATTTGGGCGAAAGCAGAGCATGGTTCACGATTGATATCCCAAACAGTTGTGGGTGCGGATCTTCACTTTTCCATGGGTGGATTCGAGACCATCGCGGAGTATTACAATATCAATAATGATGATGTGGTTGGTGATGTGGAGACGGATTCCGCGGATGCCTATTATGTTCAGTTGGGATATCAGCTTACCGAGCGACTGAAGCCTCTTTATCGTTACGTCAATCTCCGGCTTGATGAAGCCGATCCCTATTTTCGTTATCTTGGCCTGCAGGAACAAGCACATCATGTTGCAGGATTCAGATATGACCTTGATGAAAGTAACGCGTTGAAAGTTGAGGTTCATCAAATGAAATTTGAAGGGAAAGAGGAGTACCATACCCAACTACAGTGGGCATTCATAATGTTTTAGTAGACTGTATTAATAGTCTAATCTGCTTCGGTCCACTGGTAAATAGCTTGCATTCACTTAGCAATTGTCGTTAAATTAAATCAAGTCAGCAGAGCAGGTGTAACGCCGATTTCTACTGCACTTTCGCATATCGAATGGATTCTGTCTGTTTATCCAAAACAGATAAATAAAAAAGGAGTAACATATGCATATCCTGATCACCGGAGGCGCCGGTTTTATCGGCTCCAATCTCGTAAAATTTCATCTTAACCAAGGCCACAAGGTTCATGTTCTCGATGATTTGAGTACCGGCCGAAAAGAGAACATTCAGCCTTTCCTTCATGATCCCAATTTTCATTTTGACGAAGGTGATGTATTGACTTGGAGTGGACTGGAGAGAGCAGTCAGTGGTGCGGATGTTATCTATCATCTGGCTGCTGTGGTAGGTGTATTCAAGGTGCTCAAAGAGCCGATTGAGGTTCTTGCCATCAACATCGCGGGGTGCGAGCGCCTGTTGCGGGCCGCGCGTAACAGCCACTGGCAACCGCGGATTATCGTTGCATCCAGTTCCGAGGTTTACGGTAATCGACCTATCGTCGATGGCGAACATATGCCGCTGCATGAAGAGCTGGAGCTGCTTATAACGCCGGGAATAAATACACGCTGGAACTACTCCATCAGCAAACTTGCAAATGAAGCGTTCGCAATTTCCTATGCCAAAGAACATGACATGCATGTTACCGCAATTCGCTTTTTCAATGTATGTGGTCCAGGACAGAGAGGCCGTTACGGGATGGTTGTACCTCGTTTTGTCAACCAGGCTGTTAACAATGAAACGATTACCGTCTTTGGCGATGGTTCCCAGACCCGCTCATTCATGGATGTCAGAGATGCTGTAAAAGCCCTGTTTTCGCTGGCAAATACCGAAGAGAGCGCCGGTGAAATTGTCAATGTTGGCAGTGACAGCGAAATTACCATTCTTGATTTGGCCAACCTGGTAAGGAAGCTTGCCAACAGCGATTCCGTTATCGAGCATCTCGGCTATGAGGAGGTTTACGGTGAAGGGTTTGATGAGATTACCTATCGGCGCCCTGCTTTACAGAAGCTGCAAAAACTTACCGGCTTCAAGTCGCGGTATGCATTGGTGGATACCATCAATCATCTTATTGAACTCTCTACGGCGGTAAACGAAATCGATGGCGACGTATCCCTGGTTTGTTCTCGGGCCTAGTACTGTACTGAGTTTCTGGGGTGTGGCTCGCGGCAGGAGGAGCCCCCCCCCTGCTGCGGCGCCTTCCGTAGATGTGCATGAACTTTCTGTAGATGTAGTTATCCCTGCCTTGAATGAGGAGGCGACCATTCCTCTCTGTCTGGCGTCTATTGCCCAACAGACTTTGCAGCCAAGACAGATAATTCTGGTTGATGATGGCAGCAGCGACAACACGGTGGAGTACGCGCGTACTTTTCGGGAGGTTAGCGGCATACCCCTCAGAATAATTCAGCGTGGTTCCCCCGTAGGAAAGACTCCCACCCTGAAGCGTCAGGCCAGAGAGCTGGATTCCGATGTGGAACTGGTGGTGGATTCAGATACGATTCTTGAATCGGATAACTATATCGAGCGAGTTGTAGAAGAGCTTTATCGAACAGCAGGTATTGGTTGTGCTTTCGGTTGTGTCCTCCCCTTGCGGGATAAGGATCGCCAGAAAGTTTTTCAAGATAGAAACATTAAAAAGTTTTTTGAACGGCATCCGGATGCGGTATTGCAGTTGAGTACCAAGTTGAAAAGCAGGCTGTTACGTGGTTTTACCAATATATACCGGGATGTTCTCTATATGTATGTGCAGCGATTTGTAAATCGCGGCCAGATGATCTTGTTTGGTTCTACCATAAATCCGGTTGGATGCGCTGTTGCCTACCGGCGGGCCTATCTCAAAAAGGTATTCGACCATTATGAGCCTGTTTTTGGAGACAACTTGACCAATTCAGAAGATATCTTTATTGGGTTTGCGCTGCTAAGTTGTGGCTATAGAAATGTACAGATTACTGACGTCTATATGCGTTCGCAGGAACCGGAGGCTACGCGGCTTCCACGCCAGTTTTATCTCTGGTCATCCTCTTTTCTACAGAGTTGTTACTATCTCGATGATTTGGTCAGAAGCCCGTTCAAGGCGCTCAAGCGGCGCCGATACCGAAAACAGCTGAAAGGTGTAGCGGCGTTGAGTGATGGTGCTGACAGGCGGGAAAACAGTGATCCTTATCGGCAGGCGTTTGGCGATCATGTATCCCGGAGGTTGGGACGACCCATGGGATGGGCGGTCTTTTTATCGCTGGGAGAAAAAATATTCTACCCTACCGCAATTGTGATTATGATTGTTCTGGGGCTCTGGGAGGAGTTAAGTGTTACCGTTTTTGCGGAAATTATTGTTACGACCTCGGTTCTCACCTATGTGGCCAAAGGGCATCGCGCGGAGTACTTTTTCAAGGGATTGGCCGCAACGCCAATACGTTACATGAGTCTGTTCTATGATTGGGTAACAGTAGGGCGTTTCGCCAAGGATATATGGATAAGCAAGAACACAAAATGGCGGAAGTGAGATGGTGGCAAACGGATTGTATCGGGCAGTTGTTATAGGGATTGTGTGGCTGGTTGTTATTCCGGTGTATGGCCTGACGCCTCCAGATGAAGGGATTCGGGCAGAGATGGCGGGGGAGTGGCAGAAGGCTATTACTATATATGAGGAGGTGTTGGACAAGGAGCCAGGAAGAAGCGATCTGTGGAGCAGGATTGCAGATATAAAAACCCATCTCAAAGATCCTGTTGGCGCTATCAATGCGCTGACGCAAGCTGTCATAGTCAAGCCTGATGAAGCAGAGTTGAACTCCAGGCTGGCTACCTTGTTGGTTCTGGAAAAACAGCCTGAAAGGGCACTTCCCTATGCCGAAAAAGCAAAAAATATTGAGCCTGATAACATTGGGTATTTGGAGGCGCATGCCCAGTTGGCCAACTGGTTAAAGCATTTTTCAGAGGCGGCCAAAAGTTACGAGAGAATTTATTCTCTACAGCCTGACAGTGAACAGGCACTGCGTAATTTGGGGAATACCTGGTCATGGGCGGGAAACCATGACAAGACGATTCTGTTGTATGAGAAATATCTTGATAGACATCCGGGAAATGCGGATATATGGCTTGCCTTGTCGGGAGAGAAAGTCAAACATGGTGATTGGGAAGGAGGGGTTTCTGCTTTGGCCGAAGCAGCGAAGCTGAGGCCTGATGATGCTAAAATCAATGCCGAGCTGTCACGCCTGTACGCGATGCATAATCAACCGGAAAAAGCGCTGGTCTATGCTCGCAAGGCAGTGTCAATTTCCCCAGATAACATCTCCTATCTACGGGCCCATGCTCAAATTGCCAACTGGTTAAAGCACCCCAAGGAAGCTGCTAGAAGTATTGAAAAGATAGTTGCGCTAAAACCGGGTGATGATGAAACTCTCCTTCATCTAGCTGATACTTACCAATGGGCGGGAGAGCAGGATAAGGCTACCGCACTGTATGAGGAACATCTAAAAAAGAATCTAAATGACATCAGATTGTGGCTATTGGTGGCTGACAGCAAAATGAGGCAAAAGGATATCAAAGGAGCGGTTGAACTCCTTGAAAAAGCCTATGCCAGGTTTTTTCCGCCTGTTACAGCGGTCAACAAAGTACAACAAGACAACGATGTTAAGCTACCTGTATTACTGTATCACTGTATCGGTGACAGGGCAGACAATGATTATTGGATGTCCGCAAGTGAATTTTCTGCTCAGATGAAGCAGCTTAAAGAGCTGGGTTATCACTCCATTACCTCCCGTGATCTCGAGGGTTATCTGTTCGATCACAGGAAACTACCGGAAAAGCCGGTGATGATTACCTTTGATGACGCCTGTCACAATCTTTATACCCATGCCTGGCCAATTCTGAAGAAATACGGATTTGTTGCAGACATATATATCTTTACGGGAGCAATTCGCAACTCTGCTGAAAAGCGGGCAAGCATTACCCAGCATGTGAATGGCAAGGACACTTTGCTTGACTATTTGATCTGGCCAGAGATTAGGGAGATGATCAAAGATGGCTTTGTTATTGGCGCGCATACCAAAACGCACGCGGATCTCAACGGTATTAACAGGGAACAATTAAAGTATGAAATACTTTTTTCCAAACTGCGTATTCGGGCTGAGACGGGGATAACGGCTACTGCTTTTACCTACCCGTTTGGCAGCGGTTTCAACCGGCCGGAGGTTCATCAGGAATTGCGCTCTGCCGGGTTCAGAATTGCGTTTGCGGCTCATGGAGGGGTGGCGCATCTTAAGGATGCGGATTTGATGAAACTCAGGAGAATTGAGATATGGGGTCCCCATCCAAAGAGTGATCCCCGTAGTCGCGGCGTTTCAGTAACTCCCGATCCACTTCGCCCCTATGACCTTTTTCGTCATAGACTGGAACCTGATGAAGCCGAACGCCACTATGAGCTATCTCGCCTCTACTCTATGGATGGAGAATCGGAGCGGGCTTATCAGGAGGTAACGAGGGCGCTTGCCCTAGACCCCGGGAATCGTCGTTACCTAAGAGATATGGTCCAACTGGCGGACTGGACTCACAGGGCTGATATTGCGGCAGCCGGATATAACAAGCTGATGGCATTAGGGGAGCATGATGATGAACTGATTCTTCGTCAAGCCAAGATTGCTTCTCAAACAGGTGATCTGGATGAGTCTGTGCGTTACTACAACAAGTATTTGCTATCTCATCCGGATGACCGCGAAGCCTCGATAGAGCGTATTAAAGTGGAGTCATGGCGCGGCAATACAGCTGTTGCGATGGAGCTTCTCAAGCAGTATAAAAAAAAATTCGGGGTGGATAGCTCCTGGGCGGAGACGAAAGCGGATATTCTTTCCTGGGCGAATCGTCCAAGTGAAACAAGGGAGTTGGTTGTCCCACTGCTTGAAAAAAAGCCTCATAGCTATGAGATGAATTTTGCCAATACCCTGGCTCAGCATTTTGGTCATCTGCCGCGAGATGCCATTAGCAGTTTGCAACTCATCGAAAAGGAGTATCCCGAAGCGGTGGGAAACCATCTGTTGAGAAAAGTCGTTACCACTCCATTTAGACCGGCTGTTTCAGTTGATGCTGCATATCTTCAGTCATCCGAGGATTTGGAGGCACTGTCGACTACGCTGCGGGCCGGATACTCACTAAATCCGGAAACTCGTCTCCATTTGAAATATGTTCAAGAGTGGTTTTCTGCCAGGCAGGGGAGTGGGTTGGAGTCACTTGATGGCAGTGAAGGGGCTCAATATCAAAACATTCAGGCTGATATTCGCTATCGTTTTTCTCCAAAGTTTGCAGCTGATTTCCATGTGGGCCAAGCGAAAGCGGAACAGGATTCGGTAGTTATTTCCGGCCTGGGTGTTGATATTGAACCCACGGATTCTATGGATCTTCGCATGGAGTATCGCAATGATTATTTCCATGAATATTTTTCTAGCTCCCCCAAAACGATATCACTTGGTATCAAGGTGAATACGGCTCGCTTCTATATGAATTGGCGTCCTGGTTTCAACTACAGGGTTCATGCACAAGCTGGGTATAGCAGTTTTTCTGATGATAATGTTAGCCAGAATTTCTCCCTGGCGGTTAGCCGGGCAGTTGCAAGAACACAGCACTGGAATGTGGATCTGGGTTTGTCTGCCGCACTGCTTGATTTCGATGAAAAACGGCATAATGGTTATTATGATCCGGATTATTACCAACGATACATGCTGACCAACTCAAATTACTGGAAAGTGAGTGAAAATGGTGGTGTCAACATTTCATTGGCGGTTGGCAACGCCAAGGATGATACGATGGATGGATTTAAGCTCGCTTCCGAAGCCAGTGTTAGCGGAGAGTTTGAACTGGATGATGACTGGCTGTTCAGTTTTGGTATTGGTGGGGTGCACAATGTGACGCGTGGCGGTGGTGCTTATACGGGGAACAACATCAATGCCTCGGTAACGAGACGTTTCTAGGGGTCTTGCCAGAATGAGTGGGAGCAGAAAATCAGCGATACTATTCTGTACTCTTGTGGCTCTGTTATCGAGTTTTCTGTTTGCCTGCAATATCGATCAGCTTGTTGCCGCTAATGGTGACGACAGCCTGGCCGGGAAGTTGTTGCACATGAAGCTGGTCGATAAATCAGTCACCGATACTGATCTGGATCGTATCAAGGAACTTGGTTTCACCGTTCTGAACAGTGAGTGGGGGATGGATGACGTTTCGCCCCCACAAATGCTCGCCCTGCTTGACAGATTTCAACAGCGCGGCCTGAAGTTTATTGTCAATTTGTCTAATGGCGCAGCCTGGGGATATTCACCGGGCGGCAACCATCATGCTGATCAAGCTCCGGCCTGGCAAGCGGCTAGAGTGAAGGACTATATCGAGCGGATACGCTACCATCCGGCGGTTTATGCCTATGATATTTCCAACGAGGCTGGAGAAAATCTTCCTAATGGTTCACATATGCGCATTACGTTGGAGCAGATGCGAGAAGCCGCTTCTGACGTGAAGTTCGCTGATGAAACACATCCCATCCTGATTCGTATGCACTATTGGGATGATGGGGATGGTGATTTTACTGAAAAAAATCCCTTTGGACCGGATATCGCCGATATTGTGATGCTGAATCTGTACAGCAACTACTCGGTTGACGGAATCAAAGCCCTATTGCCGAATATGGTCAGGGATTCCGGGCAGCAGCTGGTAGACAAGATACTGGCGGTCGATGGCTCCGTACGAATCTGGATCAGTCTGGCTGCTTTTCGGGATACGCCTTCCTTCGTAAAGCCTGATATCTCTGACATCAAGCGGGATGCCTTGTCGGCTGCTGCGATCCATGGAGTGGAAAGTGTTGGTTTTTTTGGTTGGGGCAGTCCAGAGAATGGTGCAGGGTGGTATTTGCCGCGGGAGGGGGGCGAACTGCTGGAGTTCTTGCGGCCACGCTAATTTTTTCCGCTATGGTTTCTCATCTGAGAAATTTATTTCCCCTGCTCAATGATTTTAATCACTCTTTTTCTCTTAAGTCTCTCCCCCTGAACGAGCCTGCTCCAGTCAGGCTCGATCAAGATTAAATAATGCATTCAACCTAGTACTCTTTCAAGGTAATAAATTAGGATTCAGTTGGTCTGTCAGCGTTCAGGGCAAGGCGCGCCTCACAGGGAATGGCCTTAGTCCTTGCCAAGAGGCGCAACGCGGCCATGAACGCTGACAGACCAACTGAATCCTAATTTATTACCTTGAAAGAGTACGAGGTTGAATGCATTATTTAATCTTGATCGA
>JAJRUX010000081.1 GCA_024277575.1 Gammaproteobacteria bacterium
AATTCAAGATATATTATTTATATATTAACAGGACATTCCTATGAAATTTGCCATCAGACAGGAGCAGTTTATTCATCCGTTGCAGATGATCGGGAGTATCGTGGAACGACGCCAGACCACACCAATACTGTCAAATATTCTAGTGCGTGTTACACCACAACAACTGTCAATCACTGGAACAGATCTTGAAGTGGAAATGATTACGCATATCAATATCGATAATGCAGAGCCAGGCGAAACAACACTACCAGCACGAAAGATGATCGATATTTGTCGTGCTCTACCTGCTGAATCGGATATAGAGATAAAGGTAGATGGGAGTAGAGCCACCATTCGTTCAGGAAAAAGTCGGTTTACCTTATCCACGCTACCAGGTAGTGAGTTTCCGGAGCTAAATGAGTTGAAAAACTCATTAGATTTTTCTTTACCTCAGTGTAAATTGAAGCAACTTATTGAAAATACGTCATTTTCTATGGCTCAGCAGGATGTCAGATATTTCCTCAACGGGATCTGTATGGAGATTGGCAATGGTTATTTACGTACGGTTGCAACAGATGGCCATCGGCTGGCTATATGCTCCGTTCCGTTCAACCAGGACGTTGGTGGCGAATATCGGTTTATCATTCCACGCAAGGCCATTATCGAACTATCCCGCTTGCTTGTAGAGCAGGAAGATCCTGTTACCGTTCAGGTAGGAAGCAATCATGTTAGATTTCTGTTCCCCACACTGGTTTTTACGGCAAAATTGATTGACGGTCAATTTCCAGACTATCAGCGGGTAATTCCGGTTAACAACAATAACAAACTGATTACAGATCGTACCGAACTTCTTCAGGCATTAAAGAGGGCATCCATACTTTCCAATGAGAAACATCGCAGCATTCGATTGAATTTCAGTGACAGCAAGTTACGGGTATTTGCCCACAATCAGGAGCAGGAGGAGGCGGAAGAGGAGATCCAAGTTCAATATCAGGGAGACGATCTGGAGATCGGGTTTAATGTCACCTACCTGCTTGATGCTTTGCAGGCGGTCAAGGAACAACGGGTAACAGTCCTTTTTGGTGATTCCAGCAGTAGTTGTCTGATTAGCTGCTCAGGCGCGACAGAGTGCAGCTATATTGTAATGCCAATGCGACTGTGACTTTCGTACCTGTTTTTATCGGTTTATGAGTATAGTACGGATAGATGCAATTAATGTCCGTAACATAAGGAAAATCTCTGTTTATCCATCTGAACGGATTAACCTTATATGCGGCCCTAACGGCAGCGGTAAGAGTTCGTTTCTGGAAGCTATCTATCTGCTTGCCCTGGGAAAGTCGTTCCGTACCCATCAGATACAGAAAGTAGTCACATCCGGGGCTGACACTCTGATTGTTTTTGCAGAGTGTGTATCCAAGCATGGGCTTCCCGTTTCCCTCGGGATAGAGAGGGGAACCAGCATCACCCGGCTCCGGGTGAATGGTAGCAGCGTTGGTGCGGTATCGGAGCTGGCCCAACTGCTTCCTGTGCAGCTTATTAATCCTGATAGCCACCATCTTATAGAAATGGGTCCACGTTACAGGCGGAAGTTCGTTGATTGGGGTATGTTTCACGTGGAACAAGAATTTTTTCCCATTTGGAGCAGATTTAATCAAGCACTTCGTCAACGCAACGCGGCACTTCGCAAGGGTTCGGAAGACTCCGAGATTATGGTATGGCATGGTGAAATGTCACATTGTGCTCATCGAATTTCGGATTTAAGGAGTACTTATATTTCCGAACTTCTGCCCTTGGCGAGCCGGATTACAAAAAAATTACTAGGGACCGGGGAACTGGACATACGATTCAGCCCTGGTTGGAGTACAGACGAGCAGTATCATATCTATCTTGAACGTTCCACTAAACTGGATAGAAGCCTGGGATACACCAGACAGGGGCCACATCGGGCAGATTTAAATATCAACATTGCCGGGGTACCGGCAAAAGACCAACTATCCCGAGGGGAGCAAAAAATGCTGGCCACATCCTTGCGTTTGAGTCAGATAGAACTTCTACGTGAAAAAACCGGTCAAACCTGCGTGTTATTAGTAGACGATTTGCCATCGGAACTGGATAGTGAGCGCAGATCAAGGTTAATTGGACATCTGGTTGATTTGGCTTGTCAGGTTTTTATTACAGCGACCGAGAAGGAGTTGTTGGCGGAGAGACTTGAGATAATAGACAAGGTGTTCCACGTGGAACACGGTAATATCAAAGAGATGATATAATACAAACAAGGCATTTTTCAGTGGTTGGCGCCCATCCCGGACGTTCCGTGAAGAATACCAGGTGTTTTCTACTGGAGTTATTAATGAACCAGGAAACTTACGATTCCTCTAATATCAAAGTATTGAAAGGTCTGGATGCGGTACGCAAACGTCCAGGAATGTATATCGGTGATACGGATGACGGTACCGGGCTGCATCATATGGTATTTGAGGTGGTAGATAACTCCATCGATGAGGCGTTGGCGGGGCACTGTTCCTCCGTCGAGGTTACCATCCACAGCGATGGATCGGTTTCAGTAAAGGATGATGGCAGAGGAATACCTGTTGACATCCATGAAGAAGAAGGGCGTTCAGCCGCAGAGGTGATATTGACGGTTCTCCATGCCGGGGGTAAATTTGACAGCAACTCCTACAAGGTCTCCGGTGGACTGCACGGCGTTGGTGTTTCAGTGGTAAATGCTCTCTCGGAAACTCTGCAACTGACCATTAGGCGCGGCGGTAAGATATATCGGCAGGAGTATCGTATGGGCGAGCCGCAAGCACCGCTCACGCCTGTTGGCGATACGGAAGAGAGCGGTACGGAAATACGATTCAAACCTAGCAAGGATGTTTTCAGTGATATCGAATATCACTATGATATTCTCGCCAAGCGATTGAGAGAACTATCTTTTTTGAACTCTGGTGTACGCATTGTGTTGACCGATGAACGTAGTCAGGAACAGAATGTCTTTGAATATCACGGTGGTATCCAGGCGTTTGTCGAGCACCTGAATCGAAAGAAAACCCCTCTGCATGAAACTGTAATCCACTTTACAGCGGAGAAAAACGATATCGTCGTGGAAGCAGCACTGCAATGGAATGACTCCTATCAGGAGAACATCTACTGCTATACCAACAATATTCCTCAACGGGATGGTGGTACCCATCTGGCCGGTTTCCGTAGTGCATTGACCCGCACCATAAATCAATACATCGAGCGAGAAGGTATAGCCAAAAAGGCGAAGGTATCTACCGGGGGCGATGATGCCAGGGAGGGATTGACTGCGGTTTTATCCGTTAAGGTGCCGGATCCTAAATTTTCCTCTCAAACCAAGGAAAAACTGGTCTCTTCGGAGGTGAAGGGGGTGGTGGAGGCCTGTCTGGCCGAAAAGCTGCAGGAGTTTCTGGTTGAAAATCCCTCGGAAGCGAGCAGTATTGCAGCAAAGGTGGTGGAAGCCGCTCGGGCGCGCGAAGCTGCACGCAAGGCACGGGAGATGACTCGACGTAAAGGTGCGCTGGATATTGCCGGTTTACCGGGCAAGCTGGCGGATTGCCAGGAAAAGGATCCGGCACTGTCAGAGCTTTTTCTGGTAGAGGGCGACTCCGCCGGCGGTTCTGCCAAGCAGGGCCGGGATCGCCGCTTCCAGGCGATTCTCCCCCTGAAAGGAAAAATTCTCAATGTTGAGAAGGCTCGCTTCGACAAAATGCTCTCCTCAGCCGAGGTGGGGACCCTGATTACCGCGTTGGGCTGTGGTATCGGCAGAGAGGAGTATAATCCCGACAAGCTGCGTTATCATCGAATCATTATCATGACAGACGCCGATGTGGATGGCTCCCATATCCGAACCTTATTGCTCACCTTTTTCTATCGGCAGATGTCCGAGCTAGTTGAACGTGGCCACATCTATATTGCGCAACCGCCTTTGTACAAGGTCAAGAAAGGGAAACAGGAGCGCTATGTGAAGGATGATGCGGAACTGAATGATTATCTGCTGCAGAGTGCCTTGGATAATGCCTATCTTCATGTTAGCAGCGATGCTCCGCCAATCAGCGGCGGTTCGCTGGAAAGTCTTGCCCGAGACTATATATTGGTGAAATCGGCAATCAGCAGGCTGTCTGGACGGTTCAATGCGGAGATCCTGGATAAAATGATCTATGTAAAGGCGTTGTCGGCGGATGATCTGTGTGACAAGGAGAAGCTGAAAGCATGGGGAGAGGATCTGGAGAATCTGTTAAACAGTGATAACAGCGGCAGCGCACGTTACTCTTTTTCCGTTGAGGAGGATGAGCAGGAAAATCAATATCAGGCCAAGGCTACGGTTACCCGACATGGCGTGGAAACAAGCTATCTTTATGATGCCTTATTTTTTAATTCATCAGAATATTCAGGTATTACTAAATTAAATCAGGCTCTGGATGGGCTGCTTGAAGAAGGGGCATTTGTGCAGCGCGGAGAGAGAAAGCAGCCGGTATTCAGTTTCAAACAGGCGATGGAGTGGTTGATGCAGCAGGCTAAACGGGGCCAGGATATTCAGCGCTATAAAGGTCTTGGGGAGATGAACCCGGATCAGTTATGGGAAACCACCATGGATCCCGAAACGCGCCGGATGCTGCAGGTTCGCATTGAAGACGCAATAGCAGCGGATGAGATCTTTAGCACTCTGATGGGTGATCAGGTGGAACCCCGCCGGGATTTCATAGAGAGCAATGCGCTTTCGGTAGCCAATCTGGATGTGTAATAATTGTATATTATTGATTTTAAATGCTTTTTAAGCATCTCAGATAAGCGGAATCATTGAAAGGCGCTCCTTCTTTCTGCACTTTCCATAATGCATTGATCAGGCACTCCATCATCCGGTGTTCCACATCATGCAGGTCATTGTGTTTGTTCAACAGGGCCTGGTAGATTTCGGTGATTCCGGCAGGCAGATCGCTGTTTAGCTGATCGCGGATAGCCAAGTGCATTGACAGATGCAGAAAGGGGTTGCTTTCTCCCAGCTCCGGAAAAAAATCCTTCTCCAGCGCCGCCTCTTCGTTTTCCAGCAATGCATGATACTCGGGGTGTAATGAGATAACGGTGCTTATTTGCTGCTCCAACGGTTGCAACGGTTCATTGTTGCGATGCTTTTTCCAGGCCTGACAATAGAAGCGGCGCATCTGGTTTCTGTCTTGGGCGAATAACATTCAATCGATACTCTTTTGTTTGTATTCGCACAGATCTTCTATGATACATGCACTGCAGCGAGGCTTCCGTGCCGTGCAGACGTAGCGACCATGCAGGATAAGCCAGTGGTGTGCGTCCTGTTTGAACTCATCGGGAACAAATTTCAGCAGTTTTTTTTCCACTTCATGAACAGTTTTTCCCGGCGCCAGCCCGGTGCGGTTGGCTACCCGGAAAATATGGGTGTCCACGGCAATGGTGGGGTGGCCAAAGGCGGTATTCAATATAACATTGGCTGTTTTTCGCCCCACGCCGGGAAGAGCCTCCAGTGCTTCTCGCCCGGAGGGCACCTTGCCATCATGTTTTTCCACCAGAATCTGGCAGGTGGCAATGATATTTTTTGCCTTGCTGTTATACAGGCCGATGGTCTTGATGTACTTCTTCAGTCCCTCTTCACCCAGCGCCAGCACGGCTTGTGGCGTGTTGGCCTGTTTGAACAGTTTTTTGGTGGCCTTGTTCACCCCTTTGTCGGTAGCCTGGGCGGAAAGAATAACCGCTATCAGCAGTTCGAAAGAGGTGTTGTAGCGCAGCTCAGTGGCAGGCTGCGGGTTTTCGGCCCGCAACCGTTCAAAAATCTCCCGGCG
>JAJRUX010000082.1 GCA_024277575.1 Gammaproteobacteria bacterium
CGATCGGGCGGGTCGGGGGGAGAGCGGTATTCATCCTGCAAATCTCCGGCAGCTATTGAGTAGAAACAGGAGGTCGGCAGGTCACTCCGAGTCTAAATAGGCACTTGTTTGACAGAATCAATCGGCCGGTGGCAGGGCAGTGTCGATAATCTTTTTTGCCTTGCGATAATTGCTTGCTACAAAGGCATCCCAGCTTTTTTCAATCTCCCCTTGTTCCCCTGTTACTGTGTCGGTTGATTTTTTGCGTTTTTTGGTAAATTTTCCAGCGAAATGAGGATCACCTGCTGTCAGCTCATCGATGGGTATCCGGCTGATGAGAGTGTGCGCGCGTGCTGTGGCTCCGGCAAGTGCCGGCTGTGCCCGACTTGTGGACTGCAACAAGGTTTCGGCCCGTTGAATGGATGCCATCACTTCACGCAGTTCATCCAGCCGATAGGTGATCATCACATCAAACAGCGAATTAACTACGTTATAGCGTCGCCGGCTTTTTCGTACATCGAAAGCAACATGAGCTCCCAGCTCTCTGGCGCCAAAAGGGCGGGGAAAATATTCCGGGAGTTTGTTTTCCAGGTAGGTGGCGGGCCGAATCGGCAAGCGGCTGATCTGTGGTTCCAGCAGTAACTGCTGTCCCTGGGGAGAGAGCAGAAACTCGATAAACCGGCCAGCCAGTTCAGGCTGGGGAGCCTCCTTCAATATGGCTATATTGGCCGGAACCAGAACGGTTTCGGCTGGATAAACAAACTCTACCGGTGCCCCGTCTGCTTTTGTCATCAATCCATAAAAATCGATTACAATACCGATTCCGAATTCACCTGCCGCAACCCCTTTGGGTACGTCACCACTCTTCGCGGTAATGGTTTTTGCATTGGCAGCAACGGCCTTGATTAGTGCCCAGCCGCGTTCCCATCCTCTTAACTGCAGAATGGCTTCAATAGTCAAATGAGTGGTGCCGGAGCGGGAAGGCGCAGAGAGGCCAAGATGGCCCCTGTATTCCGGGCGGGCGAGATCTATCCACTCCCTGGGCGCTGCCAGATTGTGGGTCTGAAGATAATCCCTGTTCCACATGATCCCGTATCCGGCGGCGGCAAAACCACAGTAGTAACCATCCGGATCGTTGACAGGATATCCGCTCAGGCGCCTGGGGATCCCTTCTGCTTCAGGCCGATATCTCTTCAACATCTCCTTTTTTTTCAATACTTCAAATGCATCCGGTGCAGACACCCAGAACAGGTCGATTTCCCCTTTGTTGTTATCCAGATATTTCAGTCCTGCAGATGTTTTTTTGTTGATGATTTCAATTACTGCACCAGGATTGTTTTGTTCAAAGGCTGTTTTGAGTATTGAAGTCATCTGTTTGGGAAATGAAGTTACGATAACCAGCGGCTGTTTTGGAGAAGTTCCGGTGGCATGGGCAAGGCAAGGCGAGACCAGTAGAATGAGTAACAGGACCAGTCTGTCTGCGGAGAAGCTGTAAAATTGCAATCGCAGATTTACAAAGCATAGTTGCTTGCTGCTCAGTGTCATCCGTTGACGAACCCCGAATTAAAGATAGTGAATTCTATCCTATTTCGTGCATTCGTTTTTTTCAACGGGTTAATGTAGGTGGGAGTCTGTGACTGTGGTTGCTAGCGGCAGGAAGGGAGGCAGATAAATCTGGATCGGTAGCCACCCATCTGAATAGATGGGTGACCACCAGCTCGCTACGACTACCCAAACCCGACAGACTCCAGGTTCAACAATCTGTCAGGCTGCAGCCTGCTCTTTGGTTGTCTTTTTTCGTCTCAGGCCGACCAGACCAACAAGAGCTGATCCGAACAGAACAGCGGCCGGAGGTAGGGGAACCGGCGCGGCAGCTGGTGTTGAAACGAATGCTGCAGCATATCCACCAGTAGGATACCCAGGCAGGGTAGTGCCGTTCGCGGTACCCATCACTGAAACGGTGTATGAGGAGTAGTTTGCCAATACCCCAGAATATATCCAGCTGTCATTGGAACCGTCGAAAACAAGATCGCCGGTAACATCCATATCATCAATATTAAAGGAAAAATTGGCTATGTTGCCTTGAATATCGCTGAAAGCGATAGCGACGTTTGCCCAATCGGTTGTTTCGTCCATATTCAGGCTCCAGGAGTCTGCGAAGTCCCCTGGCTGGTGAAATATTGTGGCAGTGTCACCGCTATGGATTACGGCTCCATCGGGACCGGACAGGGTGCTGCCAGCCTGTGCGCTCATGGTGGAAAGTGACAGTAGCGATGCTGCAATCAAGTATTGTAGTTTCATTAGATCATCTCTCCCTAGTTAGTTGATATCCTGGTTCAAGCAACTGTCAATGCAGCCGAACCGTGACACTATCATGCCGGAATATGGAGAGAATTAGCGTGCAGGTGTCACATAGTGAGGGAAAATGCCATGTCACTGGTTTGTGGTTGATTGAACAAGCTGGTTTGTATGAGAGTGGTAGCGGAAGGGGAGGAATGGTGTTTGCGTCAAAACTGTCCGGACAGATACCGATGTTCTCAGGAAATTACGTGGTGGATCAACTGGTTGGAGAGGTTGATGTGGCGCAATAAACGAATCTGATCTGGCGGCCACCCCGTTGAAGCGGTGGCTGCCAGATCAGGATTGTCAAAGCCGATCAGGCTTCAACCAGCTCTTTGGCTGCTTTTTTGCGTCTCAGACCGGCCAGGCCGATAAGGGCCGAACCGAACAGCAGAGCGGCTGGGGGGATTGGGACGGGTGCTGCCGTTGGTGTGGCATTAAGCTCTATGCTGTAGAGTCCGCCCAGCAGTCCAGAAGTATTACCACTAAGTATAATGTTGTATGTACCAGTTGATAGTGGGCCTTCAAATACGTAGCTGTTATCATTGGTGGAGGTAAAAGTTAAGCCAGAACCGCTAGTAAATGTGATATCAAATAATCCTGCAACCGTGAAATCAGTAAAAGAAATGCTAGTATTGGCTGCCGGGTTTTCAGTGATGGCCAAGGTCCAGTAGTCTATAAAGCTTGTTCCGTTATGAAGCATTGACGCATCGTAATCATTCGAGCCTGAAATTTCTGTTAGTGTTCCGGCGTTAGTGCTACTGCCCAAATCATATGATAATGTGGCTGCGTGCGCCCCCGCGCTGGCAAGCGCCAGCAGCGACACCGCTGCCAAATATTTCAGTTTCATTACTTGTTTCTCCTTATGATTTAATTGCTTATGGGTCGATTAAATGTCTTCGCAATCGGCACTCTGCTGCACACATCAATCCCCGGATTAAACACCGGCAATTAGTGTGCCGTTTCTTTTAGGCGGCTGATGTTTAACAAAGTTTTAACGAGCTTTTCCAGCTGAAAATTATTTGGTGTAAATCTAGCCGACTCTGAAATCGGGTGGTTGCAGCGGCCTGTTTTTTGTGCTCTTTCTAATATATTCGGCAAGACTTTGTTATCGGATGCTATTCCTCGGTGCGGGAATGAGAATTCAGGTTGCGGGGGTAGGAATTACGGAAATTTTTCCAGTAAAGAAATCTGACAGGTTGCGTTAGCCTTTTTTGCTCCCGATTCTGCTTTCGGTACCATTGATGAGGTTGCGGATATTGCTGCGGTGCCGCCAGACCAGCAGCAGAGACAATATAACCGCCATAATCAGAAATGCCGAAGAACTTGTGAACCAGGCGGTATAGAAAGGCGCCAGGATTGCAGCGCACAGGGCGGAGAGGGAGGAGTATCGGGTCACGGCTGCCACGGCCAGCCAGGTGGCCAGTGCTGCCAGTCCGACTGGCCAGGAGATTCCCATCAGCACCCCCAGTCCGGTTGCAACTCCCTTTCCCCCCTTGAAGCCAAAAAAAACCGGGTAAAGATGGCCGATAAAAGCTGCCAGCCCCATTGCTGCGACCAAGGTATCCCCAACCCCGAAAAGCCACCCGGCAAGTACGGCAATGAGCCCTTTCAGGATATCGCCCAGCAGGGTGATGAGCGCTGCTTTTCTGCCGCCGATACGCAGTACATTGGTGGCGCCAGGGTTGCCTGATCCCTGAGAGCGGGGATCGGGAAGCCCCAGGAGTTTGCTGGTAATTACTGCCGTGGACAGGGAGCCCAGCAGGTAGGCTGCCAAAATCAAAAACCCTTCGAACATTGTCTGTTTTTCCAGTTAGAGGTGCTGCTCTATTATGAAGTTTAATTATTGGTGCGGCCAGCAGATATTTTAGTGGGAACAGGCTGGTGTACACGGATTTCCCGGTTTTTTATCCGATAATATCATCTGGACAGCGTACAGAATTGATGGGATATTTATCACATGGACATTATCTATCTGCGCGATCTGCGCATTGAAACAGTAATTGGTATTTTCGACTGGGAGCGCCGCATCAAACAGGTGGTCAGCCTGGATCTGGAGATGGCTGCCGATATCAGCAAGGCAGCTGCTTCGGACGCTATTGAAGATACGCTGGACTACAAATCGGTCGCCAAACGGCTGATCGAATTTGTAGGCGCCAGCGAGTTTCAGCTGGTGGAGACGCTGGCGGAGCGGGTAGCAGAGATTATTCGGGAAGAGTTCGGGGTGCAGTGGATTCGTCTATCCATCAACAAACAGGGTGCGGTGCGTGGCGCACGTGATGTTGGGGTGATAATCGAACGCGGGCAGCGGGGATAGCATGGCGCGGGTTTACATCGGGGTGGGGAGCAATATGAACCGTTCCGGCAACATCCGCAGCGGTATTTCTGCGTTGCGCAAGCAGTTTGGGGGGCTGCAGCTGTCCTGCGTTTATGACAGTGAGGCGGTGGGTTTTGACGGGGCGAATTTCTTCAATCTGGTGGTGGGCTTTGATAGCGGGCAATCTGTTCAGGAAATAGCCGCAGCGCTGCGTGCCATTGAGGCGGAGCACGGCCGTAAACGGGGTGAAAACCGCTTTTCACCCCGCCCTCTTGACCTGGACCTGTTGCTGTATGACAACCTGATTCTGAGTGAAGGCCCGGTGCATGTTCCACGGGATGAAATCATGAAATATGCTTTTGTCCTGCGACCCCTGGCGGAGATTGCCCCGCAGCATGTTCACCCTGTTTGCGGCCGCACTTTCGGGGAGTTATGGCAGGCATTTGATGATGCGGGGCAGCCGCTTTCCGCGGTCGAAATCCGGCTGTAACCGGGATGTAATATCTCTTTGGTGAAATAGCGGTTGGCGAATTGTATTGGCTGCAAGGATAAATACACCGTGGCGAAGAGAGTTTTGATTGTTGAAGATGAAGCGGCGATTCGGGAGATGGTCAGATTTGCCTTGACGCGGGCAGGTTTCGAGGTGGATGAGGCGGCTGATGCAACGGAGGCGCAGACCCGTGTTTTCGAGCGGTTGCCCGATCTGGTATTGCTGGACTGGATGTTGCCCGATATCAGCGGTATTGATCTGGCGCGGCGCTTCAAGCGGGATGCGGTAACGCGCGAGCTGCCCATTATCATGCTGACGGCGCGTGGAGAGGAGGATGACAAGATCCGTGGCCTGGAAGTGGGAGCTGATGACTACATCACCAAGCCATTTTCTCCTCGTGAACTGGTGGCACGTATTCGGGCGGTATTGCGCCGGATTGCCGCCCCGGAACATGAGGCACTGGAGGTCAATGGATTGCATCTTGATCCGGCCAGCCATCGTATTACCTCACACGGCAAGCCGGTGGAGCTGGGGCCAACCGAATTCCGCCTGCTGCAGTTTTTGATGAGTCATCAGGAGCGGGTATACAGCCGCAATCAACTTATTGATCGGGTGTGGGGTGGTACGGTGTATATTGAGGAGCGCACTGTGGATGTTCATGTGCGCCGTTTACGCAAGGCTCTCGAGCCGTATCAGCATGA
>JAJRUX010000083.1 GCA_024277575.1 Gammaproteobacteria bacterium
CGGTTAATCGGCCACGAGAACACGATAAGGCTCCCCGCTTCGAAACACCGCGTTGATGATGGTCAACAGCTTGCGCATGGCAGCGACCAGGGCGACTTTCTTGGGTTTTCCGGCCTGCACCAGGTGCTGGTAGAAATCCTTCATGCGAGGGTCGTGACGGACCGCTGAGAGCGTCGCCAGGAACAACGCCGTACGAACGGCTGAACGTCCGCCGTAGATGCGTCGTCGGCCTTTGTAGATGCCGGACTCATGGGCCATGGGAGCCAGCCCCACCAAGGCCGCAATCTGGCGCCGATTCAGCTGCCCCAGTTCGGGCAATGCGGCAATCAGCCAGGCACGCGTATTGGCACCCACGCCTTTGAGATTGTCGAGCAAGGCAAGTTTCTCGTTCCAAGCCGGGTGCTGCTGGATCTGCTCTGTCAGGTAGTCGTCTATACGGTCGATTTCCCGCTGCAACTGCCGTAGGTGCAAATCAATCCGTTTCTGAACGGCCTTGGGTGCCTGGCGCTGCCTGTTTTGTTCAGCAACCCGCATTTCGACCAGCTGTTGGCGCCGCGTCAGCCAGGCCTCCATCTCTTGCAAGGCCTTCTCTTTCGGCTGATCCGGCTCTATCGACAAGGTAGCACCAAACAGTGCCAACACACGCGCGTCGATTTTGTCGGTTTTGGCCAACAGCCCCAATGCTCGGGCGAAATCTCTTGCGCGCTTCGGGTTGATTCGGGCTGCAGGAGTCTTGGCATCACACAGGGCATGCCAGACGTCCATTTCGTAGCCTCCCGAGGCCTCCAGGACGACCAGAACAGTGGGGTCGTTCTCGAGCAACCACACGATCAACTCGGCTATGCCGGCCGGGGAATGTTCAAACGCCTTATGTTGCTGCAGGCTGCCATGGAAAACATCCAACTTGGCCTTGCTTACATCAATTCCAGCTGCGATCCTTTCATTGAGGCTCATATCTGACCTCCCATTCTTGCGAGGATACGGGCTCTTGGCCCAGGCAACTGTTCGGGTTGTGGTCAGATGAGGGGGAGGCGATCCGTGCTGCTAACGGGGTGGTCACCAAGGCTGTGTCGATCTACCTCCCCCGAGCCTCAACATAACGCTTTTTGGATATACAAGGCTGTTGAAAAAACCTCATGCGGCACGATCCGGCGTTGGAATCCAGCTCAAAATGCTCATTTACTCCGTGTAAACTGTGTTTTTTCGCCGAATTTCGCCTTGTCTCGCACTCGCCTGGGGCTTTTTCAACAGCCTGCTAAATGTATCCGAACAGGTGGTTGGGGACATCTCTTACACTGAAATATTGATATTCTGTCCCAGATTGGGGGGCTGGGTGGTGGAAGGTATCGGTTGGGGAATGGAGCTGATTAGTTGTTCCATCATCTGCTGTTCTATGGCCACCGCCTTGCGTGCCACAGATATGCTTACCGCATCCCCCATTTGCGCACTGCTTGCGCTGGTCACTGACGTGGAAGAGATTCCTGAAATACCCATTTTTTTACCTAGCTGAAAAATATCCGGATTTACCCGCATTAACGGTCACCAGGTAGAAAAACTTTAACGGTCGACATGGATTAGACCTCTGATTCTACTCCGTATAGAATCCGCCTGAAAAATCGGGTGGGTATTGTGTTATCGTCAGCTGCCGGGTTGCAGAGGCCAAATGGTGCTTATGCCTGCCTGACCACTATGCCCCCGTTGGGCCACATAACCAGCTTTATGGAGTTATTTGAAATGAGTTTTCCATCTGCGGAGTTACGAGAATATTTTGTTGCCATACGCAGCAATAAAATATTTGAAATGACGGTTATCGCCATCATTCTTCTCTCGGCGATGCTGATCGGCGCCACCACCTATGACATTAGCCCCTTCTGGATGGACGTACTGGGTGTTTTTGATATTGCTGTGACGCTATTTTTTCTTGCTGAGGTGCTGATCAGGATGGCGGCAGAGGAGAAGCTGCGCAATTTCTTCAAGAGTGGCTGGAATGTGTTTGATTTTGTCATTGTTACAGCCAGCCTGATTCCCGTTGATGAGAGTCAGATGGTGTTGCTGGCGCGGTTGTTGCGTATTTTCCGGGTGTTGCGTTTAATCTCCATCATTCCCGAGCTGCGTATTCTTATGAATGCGTTAGTGAAAGCCATTCCCCGTATTGGCTACGTGGCACTGCTGATGTTTATTATTTTCTATGTCTATGCGGCGTTTGGCAGCTTCTTTTTTGAACAGATCAACCCGGTGTTGTGGGGCGACATCGCCATCGCCATGTTGACACTGTTCCGTGTCGCTACTTTTGAGGACTGGACCGATGTGATGTATGAAACCATGGAGGTCTATCCCTTGAGCTGGATGTTTTATATCAGCTTCATTGTCCTGACCGCCTTCGTGTTCCTGAATATGATGATTGGGGTCGTGATTGATGTGATGCAGAAGGAGCACGAAAAATTTGATCGGGAACATGGTGAAGGTGAAGCCGGTGAGGTGCACTGGATTCGGGAACATACCGAAACCATGGAGAAGCGACTGGAGAGAATGGAAGGGCTGCTTGAGGAGCTGACTGCCAGAAAATGACACAACAAGCCAAGGCTCCAGTGGTGGTTATGCCTTGGTGATTACGGGGGATGGTCTGGTGACCAAAAGCAACTTTACCGCATTGGCGTAAATGCGGTTTAACTGGATTCTGCAGTCGATACGCTTCCAAGGCGGCCTACTGCAGAATCCCGGCTAACAAGCAAAAGAATGCCCGGTATATCAGATTAATTTGGCAATGCTCTCTGCGGCGCGTTTGACATCAAGGAAGATCAGCCCCAGTTTGGCCTGTGGTTTCGCCAATACAGTGATGACGGCATCTTCTCCGGCATAGGTCATCAGGATATAGCCTTTATCACCCTTGATGAGTGTTTGCTCCAGGGAGCCGCGGGCCAGCTCCTGAGATGTGCGATCTCCCAGTGACAGCATGGCGGCACTCATCGCGCCCATCCGGTCTTCGTCAAGTTCAGCAGGTAGTACGCTGGACATCATCAGGCCATCGGTGGATATGACCGCAGATGCCTCGATATCCGCCGAGGTGCCGTTAAGTTCTTTTAGTATTGAGCTGAGCATTTCTTCACGCATGGGCTTTACTCCTGATGGAATGAAGGTGGTTAATCATATCTGAAAAATTGTGGTTTGTTTGCTGCATACTCCCCCCGCCTCATGTGACAGCATTGGAGTAACGCCCCCGATGCCGGGTGGCGGTTATAGCTATTATGTGTCCTCGGGTATTATTGTATTAAAAAATATTGGTTAAGCATCTTAATCGGCGCTTATTTACTTATCTTTAACATTATATACTCTATATCTGGTTTTTTGTTTATAACCAGCGCTCCGCCAAGGTGACAAGCTCGAATTTACAGTCTTGAACCTGAATCCGTGAGTTCATGACGGCGAATCGCACAATTCATTGATCCGTCTCGCTATATGAAAAACCTCGGCAGTAGTCCCCGCTATTCCCTCGGTTTTTCATTACGCGATACGAATCAAGCAGTTGCACGCTTCATCCGCCCTGAACTCACGGATTCAGGTTGAAGGCTTGTTGTCAGGATGTGGCATACCGTATGCTAAGCGCCCAGATCAGCTGGATAAAGGCTGGCTGGTTGAGCCGGGGCATCCCGCCGACAACCAGGACAAAACGTTGATCCCCAACATACATCGGCCAGAACCCCACTTCGCTGTTACCGGCAGCGTCAACCACTGCCCAGGCATTGGAACGCAGTCCCAGGTTGTTTTTTAGCAGGCCGGCGTGGCGCTCGTGCAGTGTGGCGAGATCAGCACTAAGTGCGGAAAGTTCCTCTGCCGTTTCATGGGCGAAACCTCGAGCACACAGGTAGAACCCCTGTTCATCGGCCAGCAGCACTTTGCCGTTGCCTGACAGTGGCGATAACAGTTCCGGAAGGGTATCTTCCAGCCGTCCTTCAGGTGGTGCTATGGCGGTGTCGCTGCCCTCTATCCATCCGAGTGACTGGATGTGGCTGAGGAGCTCCATCGCATTGTCATCACTGTCTATTCCGGACCAGTTGCGTAACCCCTCAACGCTCAACAGCGGGCTGGTAGACTGTTGTAGCAGGCAGCGCAGCAAGCGGCGGGGTACTTCATCTTCCGGGCGGGATACAGCGTAGTATGCGCCTGCCGGGCTGGGCAGTACATAGATGTTTTCTTGTATCTGATAACGGGTCATGCGGAAACCTTCAAGTCAGGGGCCAGGGAAAATAGTAGTGCCTCAACGAGAACGACTACATCGCGTCGTTGCCGGGCATCTATCTCGAATATGGGTACTTTGAGTCCAGTGGATTTCAGTTCGTCGTGGTACTGTTCCATTCTTGGGGTGGCGCAGCGATCAGTTTGTGTGACACCGATAGCCAGCTGGGTCGAGTCAATAAAGTTGCTTAATGAGTTCAAGAAAAAGTGCATATCCTGAAAGGGATCTGAACGGGTATTGTCCAGCAACAGGATGAGACCGATGCCACCCTTGGTAAGAATGTCCCACATGAAGTTGAATCGTTCCTGCCCGGGTGTGCCATAGAGGTGGAGGCATTCTCCTCCTTCCAGTTGCATGGAGCCGTAATCCATGGCAACGGTTGTGGTTTCCTTTATGTTTTGGGTCATGTCGGTAGCCAGAGCATCCGTGGTGACCGGTTCTACGTCGCTAATGGACTGGATGGCTGTTGTTTTTCCCGCACCAACGGGACCGGTAAAGATGAGTTTGTAGTTATTGTCCATATTCGGAGTCAGTTGATCTGGTTATTAGCTTCGTCCACGCAGGCGAGCAAGTATTTTTCTGAACAGCCCCCTGTGCTCATGTTCCTGTTGTGATGATACCGGAGAAGGTCCCTCGTCCCCACTGCTTGTTACCCCCTGTTCCACAAGGCCAAGAGCATTGGTGGCACTGTAGAAGGAAAATATGTATTTGGGGGCAATATTCATAATGGTTGCCGTTTCCATCAGTGACACTGGCTGATTGGCCCATAGAGCGGCAATACGCAGACCGTGGTGGATCGGCATCAGGCGGCTCAAATTTGGCCAGTGCTTCAGGTAGATGGGGGCACGCAAATCGGTTCCAACAGGGATGCGGCCACGTGCCGTACGTACGGCCAGTTTCCAGAGAAAGAAATCTACTGATTGTATCGATCCCCCCTGTTCAGGTGGTGACTCCCCTGCATCAAGGATCCGGACGGTAACATCCTCTGCCTGAATGGGCATGACAGACAGCGCGTAGAGGTGGGCATGGCTTTGTTCCACCCAGATTTCCAGGCTCTCCGGGATAATGATGATCGGCCGCCAGGGTCCTTCCACCAAAACATTTCTGTTTTCCTGTCGTGCAAGTCGGTAGGCTTTCTGGATATATCCCTGCAGATAGATAGCTGGATTGTAGAGGAATGCAGCCCTCTGTTTGCACGGATTCTCTGTTACTGTTTCAGGTTCATGCGTTACCGGCGGTTCATTTTGTTGGACACCCGGGAACAGCGGAATGATTTCTCCAGAGTAGTTTTCCGGCAGAGCATCCTCATCACTCTCTGCCAAGGCGAACTCTGCTTCAGGGGTGGCAACAGGTATTGCCACGTCCAGCACCGGGGGGAGCTGCATGTTCTCGCTACCGCCTGTTGGTGATTTGTTTTCAGAAATTATCTCTGGTTCAGCTGTTTGTTCAATTTCCTGAAAAGTCTCTTTTATCTGGTCGAGAGTGGAAACAAGTTCTTCCGGTTGAATGGGTTTTTGGAGAAATAGATTCTCGTTGAGCTCCAGCAATGAAACCAGTATGACCGGACGTTCAGGATGTTTGTTTTTATGTTCTTCACGGGTCTGTTCGGCATGAACCGCATCCATATCAATAATGGATACATCTGCTGTCGCATCATCAGCCAAAACATAGCTGTCATGGCATATATGATGGAAAAACAGATGTAGCGTATCGCGGGCGCGTTGCTCCATACCGATAATGTTTATCCTCAGGGGCTTGACAGCCTGCGCCATTCTATTTTGCATGTCCAACTCCTCTGCAACATGCCGACAGAATCTGAGGTTGGCTGCTGCTTGTTTCCACCAGGGATAGAGCCATATTTGTGTTTATGCTGCGCTGAATTCGCAAAATATGACGAAACAGGGTGTGGGTATATTTATTATCTTTTGAATACATCATTTAGGTTACGTTGCAAAGTGTTGGGCAAGCTGTTTCCATTCATCCGGAACGGGATTCTTCAACTTGTTAAGCCTGTTACGCATGCTGGTAAAATTGCAGTGATCATTCGATGCCCGGTAAATCGCAAGCAGATTGCTGTGCAGGTCAATTCTTGAAGGGTCGTCGAGCAACGCTTTCTCAAGAACCTCTCTTGCTTTGTCTATCTGACTGTACTCGAGATACTCTATGGCATCCTCCAGTGGATCGCGTTCCGCTACATTGGTATTATCGACGCGCACAATCAATTGGCGTATTCCGGTCAGCCCCTTGCTCAGAACCGACTGCGCTGATGGCGGCATCGGGTCGGTTGCGGAAACGCCGGTATCCAGGCGCAGGGCCAATGCCTGAAGTTGTTCTTCACTCAACAGCGGCTTGGCTCTGAGCAGCATTCGGCGCCGTATTAACAGCCCCTTGTCACCGAGTGTTATAAAAAGATCCAGCAGAGCCCCGTAAACCCCTTCGGCATCCCGTTGCGCCAGATAGATGTTAACGCGCTGAATTTGAGCAAGCAGGTTTACCGGGGTACGAGCCACACCGCGAGCAAGGTAATCAGCTGCTTTTTCCCCGAATTTTTGGGTGTCAATCTGCAAGGAGCGGCATTCTGGAAGATAAAAAGCGGGTTCGAGCAGGTCTTGAGATGACTCCTGTCCTGTTTGCTGCATTTTATCGGGTGTTGTAATGCCTGTTTTCTTCATGAATGTTTACCAGTTAAAGCCGTTTTATCTGCAGAGCGACCAGTTGTCCATGCCGTATTATGTCAGTTCTGCAAGGAGGTGTATGAAAATGAATCTTTAACGCCGTTGCGGAACATAATGAGGCAGAGCCGACAGGTTGCTCTGCTATATTATCGGCATCTTGCTCGGAATCATTACAAATACTCTGCCATTTTTGCGTGAACGGGAGATGAGCCCCGGAAATCTACAGCTTCACCCAAGCATTAATGGTTGATTATGTTTTAAGTTTAGCTACCGAGTGATATGCAGGCAAGCCCACGGTTTAGCGCTTTTACCTCCCATTCTCTCGTATTCCAGAGATGATTGGCCAGGAACTGTTTCACAGTTTATCTTGCCGGAGTTGGTGGGGTGCTGAACCGGGTTGGACGTTCACCCGCCACTATCTGTTTCTTCAGCAGTTGATTATCGCGCAGCAGTAATATATCGACTGTTTCACCTGGCTGGATACCTGCAACGCGATCCCGCATTGCGCGGATGTCGTTGACCGGTTGTTCGCCAATCCGGATGATAAAATCACCAGCTCTTATCCCTGCCGCCGCTGCAGGGCTGTTTCGGAATACGCCGGTAATAATGGCTCCTTTCAATTGTTTGATACCAAATGCCTTGGCAAGAGCGGGAGTGATGGCCTGCGTTTCTACTCCCAACCACCCCCTGATGACATAACCGTGTTCGATAATCTGACTCATGACCCCTTTGGCAAGGCTGACCGGGATGGCGAAGCCGATTCCCTGTGAGCCGCCGGAACGGGAGAAAATGGCGGTGTTGATCCCGACCAGTTGGCCTGCTGCATTGACCAGTGCGCCGCCGGAGTTGCCGGGATTAATGGCGGCATCGGTCTGGATGAAGTTCTCAAAGGTGCTAAGCCCCAGTCGGCTGCGCCCAGTTGCGCTAACGATACCCATGGTTACCGTCTGACCTACACCGAAAGGGTTACCGATGGCGAGAACCACATCTCCAACATGCAGATTCTGCGTCTCGCTGAGGGTAATGCTGGGGAGCTTGTCCAGCTTGA
>JAJRUX010000084.1 GCA_024277575.1 Gammaproteobacteria bacterium
CGGGACAGCAGAATGTGCTCCCGCGTCTGCGGCATCGGACCGTCAGCCGCCGATACCACCAGTATCGCGCCGTCCATCTGCGCCGCACCCGTAATCATGTTCTTCACGTAGTCCGCATGTCCCGGGCAGTCAACGTGGGCGTAGTGACGGTTGTCCGATTCATATTCAACGTGCGCCGTTGCTATCGTGATACCGCGGGCACGCTCTTCCGGCGCGCTGTCTATCTGGTCGTAGCCCTTGCTCTCGCCACCGTGCTTCTCCGCCATTACCTTGGTCAGAGCCGCCGTCAACGTCGTCTTGCCGTGGTCAACGTGGCCGATGGTGCCGACGTTTACGTGCGGCTTGGTACGTTCAAATTTTTCCTTAGACACAGTTCTCTACCTCTGTTAACTCGTCAAAACTACTGCTCAAGATGCCTTTTTGATTACTTCATCAGCCACACTTGATGGAGCTTCGGCATACTTCTCAAACTCCATCGAATAGGTCGCACGCCCTTGGGACATCGAACGCAGGGATGTTGCATACCCGAACATCTCTGCCAACGGCACCTCGGCATTAATCAGCTTGCCGGCAGGTGAATCTTCCATCCCCTGAACAAGCCCGCGGCGGCGATTGAGATCACCGATAACGTCTCCCATATAATCTTCCGGGGTAGTTACCTCAACTTTCATGATAGGCTCGAGAAGAACCGGACTGGCCTTCAGGAAGCCTTCCTTGAATGCCATCGATGCCGCGATCTTAAAGGCGTTTTCGTTGGAATCCACATCATGATAGGAACCATCGAACAGGGTTACCTTGACATCCACAACAGGGTAACCGGCAAGTACACCATTGCCCATTGCCTCCTGAACACCTTTGCTCACAGCAGGAATATAGTCTTTCGGCACTACACCACCAACAATGGCATTTTCAAACACAAACTCGCTACCAGGCTCCTGCGGCTCCAGCTTGAGCCACACATGGCCATACTGACCACGCCCACCCGACTGGCGCACAAATTTTCCTTCCACTTCAACCGGTTTGCGCATAGTTTCGCGGTAGGCCACCTGAGGAGCACCCACATTCGCATCAACATTGAATTCGCGACTCATCCGGTCAACGATAATCTCCAGATGCAGCTCTCCCATCCCTGAGATAATGGTTTGCCCGGACTCTTCATCGGTATGCACGCGGAATGAGGGATCTTCCTGCGCCAGCTTGCCGAGCGCAATACCCATCTTCTCCTGATCCGGCTTGGTCTTCGGCTCAATCGCCACAGAAATAACCGGTTCGGGAAACTCCATCCGTTCCAGTGTAATAATGTTATCCAGGTCACAAAGCGTCTCACCGGTGGTGACGTCTTTGAGGCCCACCGCTGCAGCAATATCACCAGCGCGCACCTCCTTGATCTCCTCCCGGCTGTTGGCATGCATCTGCACAATACGGCCAATCCGCTCTTTTTTCCCTTTTACGGGGTTATAGACGGTATCGCCGGATTTAAGTACTCCGGAATAGACCCGGAAAAAGGTCAGCGTACCAACAAAGGGATCCGTGGCAATCTTGAAGGCCAGCGCAGCAAATGGCTCATCATCCGAGCTCTTCCGCTCTGCCTCGGTTTCTGCGGCATCATCCAACACTCCCTTGATGGGAGGCACATCAACCGGTGATGGCATATATTCTATAATGGCATCCAGCATCGCCTGAACACCCTTGTTCTTGAACGCGGTACCACACAGGGCGGGAACGATCTCGTTGCTCAAGGTGCGAATACGAAGACCTTTTTTTATTTCATCGCTGGTAAGCTCTCCCCCTTCCAGATATTTTTCCATCAACTCTTCGTTAGCTTCCGCGGCAGCCTCAATCATCTGCTCACGGTACTCCTCACACTGGGCCTGCATATCAGCGGGAATATCTTTTTCCTCGTAAGAGGCCCCCATATCCGCTTCATTCCAGTAGATTGCCTTCATACGCAACAAATCCACTACGCCCTGGAAATTCTCCTCGGCGCCGATACCCAGCACAACAGGGATGGGGTTGGCTCCAAGACGCTCCCTGATCTGCTCGACCACACGCAGGAAGTCAGCTCCCTGGCGATCCATCTTGTTGACAAACACCATCCGCGGCACGGAATATTTATTGGCCTGCCGCCATACCGTCTCCGACTGCGGCTGCACACCACCCACCGCACAGAAAACCGCGCAGGCACCATCCAGCACTCGCAGTGAACGCTCCACCTCAATGGTAAAGTCAACGTGCCCCGGAGTATCAATAATGTTGATACGGTGCTCGGGAAACTGTTTATCCATACCACTCCAGAAGCAGGTAGTAGCAGCGGAGGTTATGGTGATACCACGCTCCTGCTCCTGCTCCATCCAGTCCATGGTGGCAGCACCATCATGCACCTCACCAATCTTGTGGGAGATACCTGTGTAGTACAGAATCCGCTCGGTGGTAGTTGTTTTACCGGCGTCAATGTGCGCCATAATGCCGATATTGCGATAGCGCTCGATGGGGGTTTTACGTGCCACAGATCTAACCTCGTTCCAAATTCCGTAAAGCCATTACCAGCGGTAATGAGCAAATGCCTTGTTCGCCTCAGCCATACGGTGAGTATCTTCGCGTTTCTTCACCGCCGTACCGCGACTTTCGCAGGCATCAAGAATCTCGCCGGCAAGACGCAGGCCCATACTTTTCTCACCACGCTTGCGAGCCGCATCAATCAACCAGCGCATGGCCAGGGTGGAACTGCGCTGTGGGCGCACCTGTATCGGCACCTGATAGTTCGCGCCACCAACCCGGCGTGATTTTACCTCCACCATCGGGCGAATGTTATCCAGAGCCTTGCCAAACGCCTCCAGACCGTCACTCTTGCTCTTTTCGGTTACCCGATCCAGTGCGCCATAGACGATTTTCTCGGCAATGGACTTCTTGCCATCCAGCATCAGCATGTTGATAAACCGGGCAAGTGTCAGATCACCAAACTTGGGATCCGGTAAAATTTCACGTTTGGCAGCAACTCTTCTTCTAGCCATATCTGTATCCGTTTAACTTTATAAATCTAGGACTTTGGACGCTTGGCGCCGTACTTGGAGCGACCCTGCCGGCGCTCACTCACGCCTGCCGTATCCAGCGAACCACGCACCGTATGATAACGCACACCGGGCAGATCCTTGACACGACCTCCGCGAATCAGAACAACCGAGTGTTCCTGCAGATTGTGGCCTTCACCACCGATGTAGGTAGTTACCTCAAAACCGTTGGTAAGACGCACACGGGCAACCTTGCGCAGGGCCGAGTTCGGTTTTTTCGGTGTGGTCGTGTACACGCGGGTACAAACGCCTCGCTTCTGCGGACATGCCTCCAGCGCAGGTACAGTACTCTTTTCCGGTTTACGGGCACGCGGCTTACGTACCAGTTGATTTGTTGTCGCCATGAAGCCTAACTCCAGACCAAAAATAAACAACAGGCCGGAGGTCCGGCCTGCAAAGAAGGCGAATTGTGAGTGATCTCAGATTGGCTGTCAAGGGCAGTCCGGCTATCAACGGCAATTTTCCGCCATCCGTATAGTCTCCCACCCGGATCTAGTCAGCCTGCTATGGGAGATGACCCAATTGTGTGCGCTAAATGACCTGTTAGAAATTGGCCTGCGATGTAGTAACATTAGCTCTTTGTTATGGCTGGAGTTTAAACGTGGAGTATTCCCTCCTTGCAGCATTTGGCATTGGTCTGTTCAGCTCTGCTCACTGTATCGGCATGTGCGGTGGTATCGTTGGCGCACTGAGTTTTGGCCTGCCGCCACAGATAAGAAATGACCGCTGGCGGCTGCTGCCCTACATCTTGCTCTACAATCTTGGCCGCATTCTCAGCTATGCACTTGCCGGAGCACTGCTGGCCGGAGTAGGCAGCGAGCTGTTGCACAGCATCAGTCCGCAATATGGTCATCTGGTACTGCAATGGTTTGCCGCCTTGGTGATGATCGCTCTTGGCCTCTATCTTGCCGGCTGGTTTCCTCGCCTGGCTCTCATCGAGTCCATCGGACGCCCCTTGTGGCGCCGCCTAGAACCCGTAGGGCAACGCCTGCTTCCGGTGAGCAGCCCGCTGCAGGCCCTTTTGTTCGGCATGATATGGGGATGGCTTCCCTGTGGTCTGGTATACGGGGCACTTATCTATAGCCTCTCTGCCGGGAGCGTGGCAGAGGGAGCACTCTTTATGGCCCTATTCGGCCTGGGAACACTGCCGGCAGTAGCGACAGCGGGTGTTCTGACCAGCCGGGTTGCACACTTCGCCCGGATGCCGAAGGCACGGCGTGCAGCCGGCATCTTTATCATTGCATTGGGACTGCTTGGGCCGGCAATGAGCATCATGATGGGGGAAGAACCCAGCCACGAACAGCATCTTCACCACAATCATAACCCCGATTCCCGGCAGCATGGACAGAACTGAACTGATTGGTGAGTCCCCGCTGTTTCTGTCTGTGCTGCGCACGGCCCGGCTGGTTGCAGCCTCTGACGTTACTCTGTTTATTCAGGGAGAGAGCGGCACCGGCAAGGAGGTGCTAACCCGGCACATCCATGAGCAGAGTCCGCGTTCTGAACAGGATCTGATCAGCGTTAACTGCGCGGCGCTGCCGGAAAACCTGGTGGAATCAGAACTGTTCGGACATCGCAAGGGCTCATTCACCGGTGCCGATCAGGACTATCCGGGCAAGGTTCGGGCGGCGGCTGGCGGCACCCTGTTTCTGGATGAGATAAGTGAACTGCCGTTACCAGCACAAGCGAAACTGTTACGTTTCCTGGAGGCTGGTGAGTGCCAGGGGCTGGGAGAGACATCGCCAGCAATCGTGGATGTCCGAGTAATCGCGGCAACCAACCGCAATCTGTATGAGATGGTTCAAAGCGGCAAATTCCGCGCTGATCTGTACTATCGGCTCAATGTGGTTCCTATCCTGTTACCACCACTACGGGAACGCGGGGGGGATCTGCCACTATTGCTGCACCATTTTACCTCTTGCCTCTCCCGCCAGCATGGTATCGCTCCCCCCCGATACAACAAGACCATTATAAGAATCCTGCAACACTACCCTTGGCCTGGCAACGTCCGTGAACTACGCAACTTCTGTGAACGCATGGTGGTTCTGTTCAGCGATTATGAGCTGACCAGCGAAAACATCCCTCCAGAGATTCTCAATCCCGAACAAACAACCAGTTCAGAGAGTAATGGTTTTATCCTTCCAGAAGGCGGGATAAAGCTGGAAACTCTAGAACGGGAGTTAATTGTCCAGGCACTATCCCGTACCGGAGGTAACCGCAGCCGTGCGGCGCGACTGCTGGGACTGACCCGCGATACCTTTCTCTACCGCATGCGCAAACATGGCATCGAATAGTCGCTAAAGCGGAAATATTGTCGTTGCAATAAATCAGGAAACCGGTTTTTCCATTTCGGTGTCATCATCCCCATGCCGGGGCCATGCTCGCAGCACTGCACTGACCAGGGTAGCCAGCGGAATGGCGAAAAACACACCCCAGAAACCCCATATCCCGCCAAAGAACAGCACCGCCACTATTATTGCCACCGGATGCAGATTAACCACCTCGGAAAACAGCAGCGGCACCAGCACATTGCCATCCAGTGCCTGCAGTACCGCATAGGCAGCCATCAGCCAGGCGAACTGTGAATCCAGCCCCCATTGAAAATAGGCCACTACAGCAATCGGAATGGTCACCACCGCAGCACCGATGTAGGGTACCAGCACAGAAAATCCCACCAGTACCGCCAGCAGCATGGCATATTTAAGTGCCATGAAGGCAAACAGCACATAGCTGGCGATTGCTACGATCAGGATCTCCCAGAATTTTCCTCGCACATAGTTCCCAAGCTGTTGATCCAGCTCCTCCCAAACTTCGGTCAACAGGGTACGTTGATGGGGAAGATAGTTCTTTATCCACTCGATTATGCGATCCTTGTCCTTGAGCAGAAAAAATACCAGTACCGGCACCAGAACCAGATAGATCAGCAGGGTGATTCCCCCGGCAAGAGAAGAGAGCGACAACGACAGAATGTGCTGGCCCAAGCCACCCACTTCGGTGCGAATCATGGTCATGATCTCTTCCACCTGCACCTGAGAGATAAAGGGATAGTGAGCAGGAAGCTCCATGAGTGCCTGTTGACCCCGGGTGATATAGGCAGGCAATTCCTGGAACAGGTCCGCCATCTGCTGCCACATGGTTGGCAATAGTGCAAAAAACAGAATTACCAGAAAGGCCATAAACAACACCAGCACCAGCACAACCACCAGCAAACGGGGAGCACCCAACCGCTCCAGTTTGCAAATCAGCCCTTCAAGCAGATAGGCGATGACGATACTGGCCAGTAACGGGGCGAGCATCTCCCCCGCCATCACCACAATGGTAAATCCCGCTACCAGCAGTATTGCCAGGATTACCGCTTGTGGATCAGAGAAGCGTTTCCGCAACCAACCACCGATAACCTCTTTCATGACTGATCTTTTAACATAATATATTTTCGTGTTTTAGTGGTTGCTTCTAAAGATTGGCGACAAGATTGTAATATGCTATCAATAACACTCCAAATCCACGATAACAATCAAACAGGTTCGGGAGGACAGCCTGCCATGAAGCCCAATCAATTCACCTATCTGCCTATTGTAACCTTTGCGTCACTGACACTACTAACCGGCACCGTCTTTGCTGCAGGTTTTGCCCTCATCGAACAGAGCACCAGCAACATGGGAAGCGCCTATGCGGGAGGATCGGCCAGCGCTGAAGATGCCACTACCATCTATTTCAACCCTGCCGGGATGACGGAACTGGATTCAGCTGAAGCAATCTTTGGCCTGCACATCGTACAACCTTCTACACGGTTTTCTGACTCCGCCTCGAGTGGGCCGGGCGGGGTATCGCTGGGTACCGACACGGGGGGAAATGCTGGCGTTACGGGTTTCATTCCCAATTTTTACTATACCAGAGAGGTCGCTCCGCAATTCAGATTCGGCCTCGGCATCAATGCCCCCTTTGGCCTAAGTACCGAGTATGACAAAAACTGGATTGGCCGCTATCATGCCATCGAGTCACATATGCAGAGTCTGAATATCAACCCATCTCTGGCCTACAGAGCCTCTGACCAGCTGTCTCTGGGGGCAGGAATCAACCTTCAATATCTGTCCGTGGAGCTGACCAACGCGATTGATCAGGCCGCGCTATGCTCAGGAGCAGGTATTACCTCATGCGCCGCCATTCCCACCACAAATGATGGTTACGCCAAGGTAACCGGAACCAGTTGGGGGTGGGGAGTAAATCTGGGACTGCTGTATAAATTCAGCGACGCTACCCGTATTGGCGCGGCATGGCGCTCCAGCATCAAACATGAACTGGAGGGAGATGCAAAATTTGATGACATCGATCCCGTATTGAAAGGGGCAGGCTTTTTCGTAAACACAGATGCCAATGCCAAGGTGGATCTGCCGGCAACCCTTTCGATAAGTAGCTACCATCAATTTGATTCACGCTGGGCACTGATGGGAGACATTACCTGGACTCAGTGGAGCAGTTTCGAGGAGTTGAGAATCAAGTACGACTCTGGCACCCAGGGAGATACCGTGCAGCCTGAAGAGTGGGAAGACAGCCTGCGCTATGCACTGGGAGTACACTATCGGCACAGCGATCAGATGCTGCTGCGTGCCGGTATTGCTTATGACGAAACACCAATCCCCGATACCGAACGTCGTACCCCGCGAATTCCGGGGAATGATCGTACCTGGCTCGCCCTGGGCCTGAATTATCAGGTTTCACATCAGTTGAGCTTCGATCTGGGGTATGCCCATCTGTTTGTCAACGACACAGCAATCAGTGATACAAACAAATTGGGAGCCAAACTTGACGGCGAGTATGAATCCGAGATTGATATCTTCAGCGGTCAGATAAACTGGGCTTACTGATTTACCGGGGTTTTAGTGCTGTTTCAGTATTTTCTTCATCAATGACTGATCGGCTGTTGACAACTGCAGAGCACGGCCACCACCCTGATACAGAATGGTGATTTCCAGATCCGGAACGGGAAGCTGACTGGAACCCCGTTCCGGCCATTCGATAAAACAGACAGCGTTACCGTCAAAATGGTCGCGCGCCCCCATATACTCAAGCTCATCCGGATCAGCAAGCCGGTACAAATCAAAATGGAAAACCTTTTGCCCTCCCAACAAATACGGCTCAACCAGGGTATAGGTCGGACTTTTTACCGCACGGTCAAATCCCAGCCCCCGCAAAAAACCTCTCACCAGCGTCGTTTTTCCCGCTCCCAATTCGCCATACAGAAAAACCAGGCACCCCGGTTGAATAACAGCAGCCAGCTGCGTGCCAAAGGCCAACATTTCCGCTTCATTTTCAATGCAGAAATCCACCTTCATTAGTTTACCAGTTTGCGTAGATGGGGCATCAGATCAGCAGCCAATAGTCCCCGTTCGCCCGCCACTGCCGCCCGATCTGCCGCCAGCGCATGAACCAGCACAGCCTGCCTCGCCGCATCCGACAGCATAAATTTTTGCGCCACCAGGGAGCCGGTCACCCCACTTAGAACATCTCCCATGCCCGCGCTCGCCATCCCGGGGTTTCCGGCATGACTCACTACAGGAAGACCATCCTGTGCAAAAATCAACGTCCCTGCGCCCTTTAACACACAGACGCCACCAAACCGGTTCTGAACCGTCTGAACTGCGACAAAACGATCCGCCTGAATCTTTGCCGAGGTTGTCTGCAACAAGCGAGCTGCCTCACCGGGGTGGGGGGTGAGGATCCAGTCATTGCGCATATGGGGTGTTCTAGCCAGCAAATTGAGCGCATCAGCATCCACGACCAGCGGCAGTCCGCTGCCGAGTACGCTCTTCAACATTGACTCTCCCCACCGCCGCTGGCCCAGACCCGGACCAATGACAACCACTGTAGCCCGTTCCAGAAGCGGATGCAGCTCATCAGGCTGTTCCACACCGTGACACATCAACTCCGGACGTGACAGATTCAGCACACTGGAATGGCTCCGTCGGGTGGCAATACTTACCAGCCCCGCGCCAGTGCGTAACGCAGCCTCTCCCGCCAATCGCACCGCTCCACTCATACCATAGTCACCACCCACGATCAGCACATGGCCAAAATCCCCTTTGTGGGCGCTACGGCGGCGCGGCTGGAATTTCTGCCGGTCGGTCAGCAGTACAGCAGCTGGATGGGTGGTTTGATAAACCTGATCCGGAACCTCCAGCCGCTCAAATTGTACCTCACCACAAAACTCGGGACCCTCACCGGTGAATAGCCCCTGCTTGAGTCCGATAAAGGTGACCGTCACCTGCGCCCGTACTGCCCCCCCCAGTGGCATGCCGGTATCCGCTCCTAACCCGGAGGGGATATCCAGCGCCAGAATCGGCACCCCACTGCCATTGATCGCCTCGATTGCCACCGCCCACTGTTTTTTTACCTCACCACTCAGGCCAGTACCCAACAGCGCATCCACCACCACATCGAAAGAGTCCAGCTTTTGCCGGTGCCAAGACTCAGAAACAACTCCGATCTGTTCGGCCAGCTGTTTTGCGCACAATGCATCAGCCGATAGCCTGTCAGTGTTGGCTACCTGATATACGGTAACATCCATGCCCGCCTCACAGGCGCAGCGAGCCACTACAAAACCATCACCACCATTGTTACCCACACCACACAACACCACAATCCGGCCGGCATCCGGCCAGCGAGAACGTAACACATCAAAAGCCGCGTAGCCGGCACGGTTCATCAATTCAAAACATGGAATATCAAACTGCTCGATTGCGGTGCGATCCAGTTCCCGCACCTGTTCTGCACGATATAGATTATGGGAGATGTCCTGCATGTCGTAACTATTGACCCGGTGTTCTAACGGTGCCATGTTCCATCATGGGCAAGTGAATTTTTACGGGAAACAGTGAAGGAAGATGCTTGTTACCCTGCCAGTAACACCCACTGATATCCGATTAATGTGAGATATACCACCAGCAACGCGTAAAGTATATAGCGAACCTTGAGCAGCTTCCATAAACGCACATGATGGTAACCGACAAACAGTAGAATACCCAGGCCGGTCAGAGCAAATTTTCCAGCAACAAACAGATGGAGATCGGTCTGGATCAAAAAATCCATCAATGGGTTCACCTCGGTACCACCGAGGTTCAGAATCGTCAGCGTATTGTGTGCATCCAAGGCACAAAGCAGAAGAATGGCAAGGGTGACGAACAGCAGTCCGGGCGGATAGGCATCTTCCCTTCGCTCGGAATCGGAAAAGGATGTTTCTTTTGCACGACGCTGACCCTGCCGCCGTCCACTTATGGCGTAAATATTGAATGGCCGAAACTGACCACGGCGATCCCGCTTGCGGCGCTGTTCTGTATCGCTCATACCTGCACCCCTAAGACAAGCTTAGCAGATATAATGACATAAAAAAGGAACGGTTTCGTTTTGGAAGTATGCTGGTTAGAATGTTTTTACAATGAGAATTCTTGGCATTGGCATAGCAACCCTGGATATTATCAATACAGTTGATGGTTATCCCGCTGAAAACAGCGAGGTACGAGCACTCAATCAGCAACGGCGCCGAGGGGGAAACACTACCAACACGCTGACTGTTCTCGCCCAGCAGGGCCACCGCTGCAGCTGGGCGGGAGTGCTGGCGAACGAACCAGATGCACAGTACATTATTGATGATCTGAACTACCACGAGATTGATTATCACTATTGTCACCGCATAACCGGCAAGGCCCCTGTCTCCTGTATCACTCTAAACCTGAGCAATGGCTCACGCACCATTGTTCATTACCGCGATCTGCCGGAGTTCAGCTTCCAGCAGTTCAGCACCATCGATCTTACTCCATTTGACTGGGTGCACTTTGAGGGACGTAATGTAGAAGAGACCCGAAAAATGCTGGAGAGATGTGCAGCAGAACACCCATCCCTGCCTCTCTCACTGGAGGTGGAAAAAGCACGCCCCGGCATTGACAAACTGTTCCGGCTGGCAGACATATTGCTGTTTTCAAAGGCGTATGCAAATCACTGCGGTTTTAACGATGCAACAGATTTTTTGCACTTTGTCCGGGAGCAAACAGCTCACTCCATTCTGGTTTGTGCCTGGGGTGAACAGGGCGCCTCGGCTATGGATGCCGAGGGCTCTGTTTATACCAGCCACGCCTATCCTCCACTCAGGGTAGTAGATACCACAGGCGCCGGTGACGTATTCAATGCCGCTATTATCGATGGATTAATACAAAGCATGGATCTCAAGTCTACGCTGTCCGCTGCTTGCCGTTTGGCGGGGCATAAATGTGGAATCCCGGGAATAAGCGGGTTGATCAGTTCGCTGACAAACAAGTCTGGTTCCTGATATTTTAATTTGCCTCTTCTGCTCATCGCGGAGCAGAAATCGTTCTGTCCCGATCAATATCATTCTCCATAATTCGTATATCAGAGGCTGTCTCATCGACGCTAATAGCCTCCCCTCTGAAATCATAGATTTGATTGTTAATGACAGTATGCCCTTCGCTTTTTTGCCGCGCATCAGCTTCCCTTACCTGAATAACCGGTACTTGGAAATGAATTCTGGCAAAAAGATTGTTTTCAACCACAACATCTTCGCCCAGCACACTGACCACTTCTGCCGTTTGCCACCACTCTTCCGACGCATTTGTCATGCGCTGAAAATCGTAAAAGGTATTTCCCTTAACCAGACCCGTTTTTACCGCCATCATTACACCGGCCAAAGCATTGTCACTGAAATAATTATTCTCGACGGTAACGCGTTCAACCCCGGACCAGTAGTTTGTTGCCATTACACCAGCACCATTGTTTCCGGTAAAGGTGGCATCACGAATAACGATATCTTCCGCTCCCGGTGAGATATCTTCTTCATTGGGTTCTATATCGATACCGGATTGCGGCCAGATCCCGTTTGCATTGGTATAACTTCCACCTATAATTTCAATATTCCGCCCGACAATGATAGACATGCCATTACGGTAGGCATTGTCGGCAGAACAGTTGATGAATTTTCCTTCGCTATTGGCAGCGGTTCGATCCTGGTGGCTTCCGGCCAGAACATCCAGATAGAAACCATCATCCAGCGCATTGTTGGAGACAACATTGCGAAATGTAAATCGCTTGCACTCCAGAATCTTGATGTTGTCCAGCCTCCAATCCTCCGCTGGCTGACGCCGGGCACGGTTACCGTCAATGACGAGATCGTTAACACTGAAATCAGTAGAATTTCTTATGGAAAGTGGATGAGAAAAATTTCCACTTGGCTGATAACCGTCAATCACCCTGAGCGTGGCATTCCTGCCATAGATATTGAAATTGCGCGCCCCATCGATCTCTATTCCACGGGAGATTGCGTAAATTTTTCCCTGTTCAAAATACATGTCGCCGCCATCTTTGATGGCCTGGAAAGCACTGTTCAATGCAGCACTATCATCTGTCACCCCATCACCGATAGCACCATAATCGGCAACATTTACACCAACAGCAGGATTATTACCGGTAACCGGCGGAGACTCTGTTTCCTCCGAAACACCGCTGCTCCCATCATCTGCCAACACACTGCCTGATTTTTCATTATCCGGCTCAGGTGTAGACAGATCCATTACATTTTGGGTGTAACATGCTGATAACAACAGACATAGCAAAACCACGATTTTCTTTTGCATAAGACTCTTCCTTGTCCCTTTTAACTTGATACTGCTCCATCTCAACTCACCAATCAAAACTTGTTGGGGAGAAGCAACAATTGCATCCTGCAAGCTTAGATATCATTCGCTGGTTTTTTATCAAAGCGTATCTTCAACTGTTTGTTCTCCCCTTGCCGCTCAATTCGCAGATCCACCTCATCTCCCGGCTGCTTCTGCTTGATGACATATATCACATCAAAACTTTTGTTCACCGTTTCACCATCAATGGCCCGCAGAATATCTCCTTTCTGCAACCCAGCTCTGGCAGCGGTGGACGATGGCAGGACCGCCTTGACCTCAACCCCTTTTTCTCCCTCGTCCAGCAGTATCCCCAGCCGGACCTGTTGCTTGCCCAGACTTTCATATTTTGTGTACTGCACATAATCAAAGGCCGGCATGGGCATATCCGGTAGTGTTACCTCCATCACCTTCTCCTTTTTCCCATTGGAATATTCGATATCCTCATTACCAATCAACACATATGAGACCGGCAGCCTGCGGAATACACGTCGAGGAATACCGAAACCATAGCTGACATGATGACCACCGGCGATGACCAGCATATGCCTGCCGCTGCCTTGCGGGCTGGAAAGATAGCGAGCCACGTTAGCAGCCATCATTTCATCCCACAGGGTCTGCACGCGCAGAAATCGCTCCTTGTCACCACCTCCATGATTGTGTCCGCCATAAACAGCCTTTACCATGGCACGCTGATAAGGGTCGGTCATATCAAGCTGCGGAAGCCGTTTGTGCTTCTCCTCATCAAGCTTTGAAAAATCACCGCTTGCCACTGCCTTTACCTCCATTTTGGTGGCATTGAGACCGATAATGGGAATTTTCTTGTCGCGGCAGAACAAAAACAACGCCTTGTAGTAGTCAAAGTCCATACGCCAAACGTCGTACCAGCGACTCTTCTCCAGCAGCTCCTTTTCAGACAGCTCACCCGCGACCCAACGATCCAGCACTGTCTGCTGCTCATGCGTCATCATCTCCATTCCCAGCGCCACCTGCCCAGGATAACGGTCAGCAAGCGCCTTGAGCAGATCCATCTCCAGCCGGTGTGAAGCCGGATTGTCATGGGTCTCTCCCATATAGATGATCTTTGCATCGGTCGCCGCGGCAAGCATCTGCTCCTGCGTCACGAAGATGCCGGTGGGAATATGCAAAACACCACCAACCTCCGGTTCATGCGACGGTGGATAGGGCATCTCGGGATCACCCAGCGGAGGTGTTGAACTACAGGCAAACATCAGCGAACATAACAGCAACAAGGCAGAGTTTTTTGAGAATATCATGATTTTCTGTATAATCGGGCAGTTAAATTCCTGGTTGTAAACCACCCTCTGTTATTACACAACAACAAGCTGGTAAAACAGGGGTGGTGCGGAACAACAACTACAAAAAAGTATATCCATATAAAATCTTTATGAGTCTGAACTTTACCACCAAATCCGTTCTGGCAGTGATTCTTGTCATCCTGTCGTTCCCTGGCTGCCAGACAGATGGCACTAAAACCGTCAAAACTGCCAGTACCAGTATAGAAGAACCATCCAAACCCGATCCCTACACTGGCCGTCGCCTTGATCTGCAAACATTGATCATCTCCACAGGCACCGCTGAACAGGATGCTGCCCTGGCCTTAATGAAAGACCTTCATGAGCGGATGGGAGTTCCCTATAAAATTCTCAACTCCCGCACCCAACAACTTGAGAGACCCACGCTCTCATCCGGCGAGCATGGCTACTACAATGCCATCATTCTTACCGATGCCGGTCTGTGGGTTCCAGACACCGTCACTAAATCGGGCTTCAGCGCAGAAGAGTGGCGGATTTTGCATGACTATGAGAGAAAATTCCGCGTCCGGGAATCCGTAGTTTCCGGATATCCTGCCACAAACCTGGCTCTTGGCCTCGACTACGGGTTGGAAAATGCAGAAAGCTTTACCACCTCTTTTGCTGGACGCTGGCAGGAACCCGCCGGTGGTACAGAGCTGTTCGAAAAGGTAAACACTGATAATTTATTGCCATTGAGGGGATATGCCGTTGGAACCGATGCGCGCAAGACAAACCCCGGACCCAAAGTACAGCCACTATTGGTCGAGCAAAGCAGCGGAAAGATTCTGATCGCACTGCTGACCTACCCCGATGGCCGCGAAGTACTTTTTTCCGGAATTGCCAATGAGCCATCCTACATTCACTCACACCTGCTGGCCTACGAGTTTCTTAATTTTGCCAGCAAGGGAGTATTCATTGGTGCCCGCCAAGTATATCTCAACCTCCATATTGACGATCTGTTCCTCCCCGATGCCCTGTGGAATCCGGACACAAACACCACCGACCAAAACCGAACCTATCGGATGACCTCCCATGACGTGGAAAATACCATTCGCTTCTTTGACAAGCTACGAAAAGAATATCCGACCGCCAGTCAGCTAAAACTCGATTTTGTATTTAATGGCATGGGAACAAACATCAACGACGAGCTGTATGTAGCGCTCTACAACTCCAATAATGATTTCCGCTACATTAACCACACTTTCAGCCATCACGACATGGATATCAGTGCCGGCACCACTTACCAGAAGGCGCGAGACGAGATTGAGCAAAACCGCCTGGTCTGGCAACAACTGAATCTGCCGGAGCTCGAACAGAACAGCAAGGTACTGGTCAGCGGCATGCACTCCGGACTGACCGACCGGATAACCTCGACGCCCTATCCCGAGGGTAAAAACGATGCCTTTCTGCAGGCGGCCCAAGATGCAGGAATCCGTTACCTGGCTTCTGACGCATCTCAGCCAAACCAGAATCGCGAACACTTTATTGACGGTTTCGATATCCTGCTATTACCACGCCATCCAACCTCTCTCTTCTACAACGTTACCCGACCTGCAGTCCTCCGGGACGAATATAACTACATGTTCCATGAGAGTTATCGGGAAAAAGGGCTGGATCCGGCCAGCACGCCGGGAGCCAGCCCGATGCTGTTGAGTTACGAGCAAATTCTGAATACGGATGCAGAACGGGCAATCAAGAGCATGTTGAGCTACAGCCCCTGGCCACACTACTTCCATCAAACCAACTTGAGGGATTATGACGGAGGGAAAACACTCCTGTCTGACTGGCTGGAAACGGTATTGCCACGCTACGAGCAGCTTACCCGACTCCCTATCCGTTCTGTGCCTTACTATGAAATCGGCCAGCAGACGGAAAACCGCCTTGCCGCCCGCAATGCCGGGATAGTCGGCACCTGGAACATCGATATCAACACCGTCACTTTATCAGCCAGCCAGAAAGCAGATATCCTTGTCACCGGACTTGAAGGGGGAAAAATATACGGTGGACAAAAAATCAGTGCCATCACTATAGGTGCTATCCCGCAGAGCTTCCCTATCGACAGAATGATAACCCAGTAAGCAAAGAGGGCTACAGATGCTCCGCCCCCTTGCGTAGCTCTTCAGCCAGATGGGCTATCTTATCTGCCGCCCGCTCCATCTCCTCCAGCACCGAGGTGCTGATGGCTGATTCAATCATCAGGGTGAGTTCATCAAAGTGTTTGTCTCCCACATGCTGGCGACCGCTGGCACTGAGTTTCTCCTTGAACGCCCGAACAACTCTTTCCGCATGGGGAAGGTGTTTATGAGTCATATTACTCTCCTCATCCCGTTACCAATCCTGTCAAGGTACGAGACTAAATGGGGTTATTATCAAAGCAGAACGGGATGCTCATCCTGTTCAAAGATATCCTTGGCATTACCAACAATCAGTGGATCGGGCTCTACCACCACTTTGTGATCTTTGTTTGGATAATCCAGCTTACAGAGGATATTGCGCATCACATTAATACGGGCGCGCTTCTTGTCATCAGACTTGATCACCGTCCACGGCGCATCGGCAGTATCCGTATAGAAAAACATCGCCTCCTTGGCCTCGGTATAGTCATCCCATTTGTCCAGTGAGGCCAGATCAATAGGACTCAACTTCCACTGCTTCAGCGGATCTTCACGGCGTTGCTGAAAACGTCTGAACTGCTCGGCGCGACTGACTGAAAACCACAGCTTGAACAGCTGGATCCCACTGCGCACCAGCATCCGTTCCAGCTCTGGAGCCTGGCGCATAAACTCCAGATATTCAGATGGACTACAAAAACCCATCACCTTCTCTACCCCGGCCCGGTTATACCAAGAGCGGTCAAACAGTACGATCTCGCCAGCAGCGGGCAGGTTTTTGATATAACGCTGGAAATACCACTGCCCCGACTCCCGCTCGGTTGGCTTTTCCAGCGCAACCACATGGGCACCACGAGGATTGAGATGCTCCATGATTCGCTTGATTGTCCCACCTTTCCCCGCAGCATCGCGCCCTTCAAACAGGATGACGATGCGCTGACCAGTCTCCTTTACCCAGCTCTGCATTTTCAGCAGCTCAATCTGCAATTCCTGCTTTCTGTTCTCGTACTCCACACGCCCCATCATTTTCTTATAGGGATAGTTGCCGTACTTGAAAATATCCTTTTTACTGAGTACACGAACGTTGTCACTCCCTCCCTTTCCCGAGGTGGATGCCGGAGTCTCTTTTCCCTTTTTTTCGGGGTATAACTTGGTAATTTCTTCAGTCACAGTTTTATCCTTTCTAAGCACATAACAATCATAGGGGATCTATCCTGATAAGTATCGTATATTTCCATTCAATCTCAAGGTGGCAGATGCCTTTTAAGGCAAAAAACCGCAAAAAAAAAGCCGGAAATAGACAACCCTGGAAAATCACGCAATACTTGCATGGCACCATGCGTATCTTCTCCCCCTTACCATCGTTTGTCTTAGTATTAACCCGGCAGCAATATAGATTGCATTCAGGGCTTCAGGCATGGGCTGGAA
>JAJRUX010000085.1 GCA_024277575.1 Gammaproteobacteria bacterium
AAAGGCCTGGGTTCCAAAGCCGGGTGCGTTGCTCAGCTCCATTGCTCCCAGCTCGATTCCCAGCCAGGGGAATACGGAAAAACCGATTTCTCCCTCGATCTGCAACTTGCGGCCGGTCTGTTCCTCGACCAGAGTGGATATTTCATCCCGGAAATCATTGGGATCGATCAGCAGTGGTAGTGCAACGGCGGCAACAACCAGCAGCAGAATGACTGCAACCAGCAAGGATGCAATTATCTTGAACATCTTTCCCATGATAAAAATCCGATTATCCGTTATAAAGAGGTTAGCGAAAGTTTACGATGTATTAATAGCTGTCGCAAACCGGAAGCCGCGATAGTTTCGGGGATATCAAAACGGCCAGACCAGGGGTACCAAAATCGTGGTGAGCAGGCCGACCAGTATGGTCAGCGGGATACCAATGCGCAGGTAGTCGGAGAAGCGGTAGCCACCCGCACCAAAAACCATCAGGTTGGTTTGATAACCGATGGGGGTAGCGAAGCTTGCCGATGCCGCAATCATGATGGTGATGGCGAATGGCAGAATGCTGACCTCAAGATGCCGGGCGGTCAGCAGGGCGATGGGAAACATCAGTACGGCAGCTGCATTGTTGGTGGCCAGGGCGCTGAACAGGGCGGTGGCAATGAAAATCAGCGCCAGCGCCAGCCAGGGAACACCATTGGCGAGAGAGACCAGTGTGTCGGCAACGCCGGCGGCGGCACCCGTGGTCTGCAGCGCCGTACCGATTCCGAATGAGGCGGCAATTACCATCAATACCTGCCAGTCCACGGCATTGCGGGCAATTGAGGCAGTGGTGCAGCGGGTAATAATCATTACGCCGGCCGCCAGCAGGGCTGCCTCAAGGATACTCAGCCAGCCGAATACCACGCTGATTACCATGAAGCAGAGAATGGCTACTGCGATGGATGCCCGTTCGTGGCGTGGAGGTCGGGAATCGTCCAGGCGGCTGACAAGAAAAAAGTCGCGGGAGTTGCGTTGCTGGTCAACAAAGCGGGGGTGGGAGACTAACAGCAACGTATCTCCGGGGTGCAGCACGATATCGCCAATTTTCTCGCGGATTTTCTTGCCGTTGCGCGCCACGGCAATGATGGCTGCGTTATAGCGGGTGCGAAACTGACCTTCACGCACGCTTTTCCCCACCAGTGGGGAGCTGTCTGACAGCACCGCCTCCACCAGGGTGCGCTCCTCGTCGGGTGAGTCGAGCTTGAATACCTGGTTGGTGGCAGGTTTGAGTCCGCGGATTTTCTGCAGGTCGATCACCGAATCGACTATGCCTGCAAAGACCAGCCGGTCATTGCTTTGCAGGTGTTCATGGGGAGAGACCGCAGTGATGGGCTGTCCGTTGCGTTCGATCTCCACCAGATAGAGCCCGGGCAACTGGCGCAAACCGGCATCCTCGATGCTTTTTCCGACCAGGGGGCTGTTGGCTTCAACCAGCATTTCGACGGTGTATTCACGTACATCTGCAAACTGCCCGATGACGGGAACCCGCTCCAGCAACAGCCATTTGCTGGTCAATACCACAAACAGAATCACCATGATTACCAGCGGTATTCCGATCCAGCTGAGTTCGAACATGCCCAGGCCAGGCAAGCTGGTCTCTTCGATGAGCAGGCCATTGACCACAAGGTTGGTGCTGGTACCGATCAGTGTGCAGGTACCGCCGGCTATTGCTGCATAACTGAGCGGAATCATCAGTTTTGACACCGACAGCCGGTTGCGTTTGGCCCAGTCGCGGATGGCGGGGATGAAAATGGCGACTACCGGTGTGTTGTTGAGAAAGGCGCTCAGCGCGGCAACCGGCGCCATCACCTTGAACTGAGCCCGTGGCAGAGACTTGGGGCGGCCCAGCAGATGCTGGGCGATCCAGGCGATCCCTCCTGTTTCACGCAACCCGCTGACCACTACATACAAAACACCCACTGTCACCATCCCCTCGTTGGCAAGACCGGCCAGGGCTTGCTGGGGCGTGAGAATGCCGCTTACCAGTAGTGTAGTGAGCGCTCCCAGCAGAATGACATCCGGCGCATGGCCCTTATAGGCCAGCAGCCCGAATGACAACGCGACCACTGCAAGAGTGAACCAGGCGTCCCAGGCCATGGTTAGCTGTATATCTCCCGGAATTTGTCAATGAAGGTATTTAGTTTCTGTTCGGGTAGATGGTTGATCCCTGCTGCCGCCTTGCGACCGCCCCCCGTGGGAAACTGGCGGCACAGTTCATCGGCCCCCTCCCGGGTTTCCAGGGGAGCTCGCACACTGACCAGGTAGCCGTTGTCGGGCAGGCGGGTGAGCAGGGCATGGGCGCGCTGTGGTGCTTCCTGCGCCAGCTGGTTTCCCAGAACGCCGCTGATGCGGCGTGCCCAGGGTTCGGCCGGCAGCAGGTAAATGGCATACTGTTCGGTTTCCACCTCCGGTTGTAGCTGGCGGCCTTTCTCCATGTCGCCTTCATAGCCCTGTTTCAGGCGGGCGAAAACAGTGCTCTGCTGAATAAAATCCAGCGGATCGGCATACGGGCGCAGGCTGCGGAACAGCTGATCCGGGGGAAAATGCAGATCCTCCACCGTAGCGCCGTAGCCGTTGTAGTTGAGATAGATGCCGAGCTGGCGCAGCTGATCCAGCTGCTGTTCATTGAGGTCAAGGGGTGCGGCAGCTTCCCGGGCGCTGTTGTCGAAGTTGTCCCCGAATGCTCCCACTACCGCCCAGGCACAGAACCGCTGCTCCAGATGCGCGTTGACCAGCAGGCTGGTGCAGGTTGCGGGGCTGGTGTCGATAGTGGCGGTCAGCTGGGGATGGGAAGGGATATCACCGGCGTAGTGGTGGTCGAAATAGTGGATTTCGGCGCCTTCTTCCAGAAGTCTGCACAGATCTTCGCGGTTTTTGTCCAGTGAGATGTCGAGCACTGTAATCCGGTCTCCAGCGCTGGCCGATACCCGCCTGAGTAGATTGATCTCCCGCTTGACGCCGGTAACCAGCGTACTTTCAAATGGCTCATTCAGTCGCAGCTGTTGTAGCGCGCAGATTCCGTCGGCATCGCCGTTGAAAACATCAATATTGACCATTTATATCCCCCGGAAGTGATTAACTATATTAACGCTTAATCCCCCTTGAATTGAACAGGCGTCCCAGGTAAGTACAATATGGGGGGGAAATTGGAGCGGGTGATGGGAATCGAACCCACGCCATCAGCTTGGGAAGCTGAGGTTCTACCATTGAACTACACCCGCGCGGTAGAATATTCCTTTTTATTGTCAAACATCAGTTTACCCATTATGAAAATCATACTCAATGGTGAGCCATACGATATTGAGCCGGATACAACTGTCGGCCAGCTGATTGAGCAGCTGGGCTTGACCGGAAAGCGTCTGGCAGTCGAGATTGATCGGCAGATTGTGTCCCGCAGCGCCTATACGGAAACCCGTCTGGGTGAAGGGGTGCGGCTTGAAATTGTGCATGCAATCGGTGGTGGCTGAAACCGCCAGCGGAATGTATAGTGGTGCGGATAACTGTTGTCAACAACTAGCAGGATATGCTCAATGTCAAATACGCAGCTTGCCCCAAAGGATAAACCCCTGATTATCGCCGGGGTAGAGTATCACTCCCGCCTGTTGGTGGGGACGGGTAAATACAAGGATCTGGATGAAACCCGGCTGGCCACCGAGGCCAGTGGCGCCGAGATCGTCACCGTGGCGATTCGCCGCTCAAATATCGGGCAAAATCCGGATGAGCCCAGCCTGCTGGAAGCGATTCCTCCGGACAGATACACGATTTTGCCCAATACCGCCGGCTGTTATACGGCGGAAGATGCCGTGCGTACCTGCCGCCTGGCCCGGGAGCTGCTTGATGGCCATGACCTGGTGAAACTGGAGGTGCTGGGGGATGAGAAAACCCTGTTCCCGGATGTGCTGCAAACGCTGGAGGCGGCGGAGACTCTGATCAAGGAAGGCTTCAAGGTAATGGTCTATACCAATGATGATCTGATCGTTGCCAAGCGTTTTGAAGAGATGGGTTGTGTTGCCGTTATGCCGCTGGCCGCGCCAATCGGCTCCGGGCTGGGGATTCGCAATCCCTACAACATTCTGTCTATTGTCGAGGAGCTGAAAGTTCCCGTTCTGGTGGATGCGGGAGTGGGCACGGCATCTGATGCCGCCGTGGCGATGGAGCTGGGGTGTGACGGCGTGCTGATGAATACCGCCATTGCCGGTGCGCAACAGCCGGTACTGATGGCCTCCGCGATGAAAAAGGCGATAGAGGCGGGCCGGGAGGCATGGCTGGCCGGCCGTATTCCGCGCAAACGGTTTGCCAGCGCCTCATCCCCTCTGGACGGAACCTTTTTCTGAACGTGAATCTGCCGCACAGAACAGCGCCGCCGTATCGTCCGGTTCGCAGTTTCGTGCGCCGGGAAGGGCGAATAACACCCTCCCAGCAACGGGCGCTGACACGCCTGTGGCCGCGCTATGGTCTGGATACCGAACAGCCGTTTGATTTTACGGAAATCTTTGGCCGTCAGGCACCCCGGGTTCTGGAGATTGGTTTTGGCGATGGCGTTTCCCTGCTGCAACAGGCGCAGGCCCACCCGGAGAATGACTATCTGGGCATCGAGGTGCATCGTCCCGGCGCGGGCCGGCTGCTGCGCGCCCTGGAAGAGGCGGGGCTGAGTAATGCAAGAGTGGTTTGCGAAGATGCGGTAACGGTTTTGCAGCACAATATTCCCGACCGGTCGCTGGATGTGGTACAGCTGTTCTTCCCTGATCCCTGGCACAAGAAGCGCCATCACAAGCGACGCATCGTGCAGCCGGAATTTGTGCAGCTGGTGCGAAGCAAACTGCGCAGCGGAGGGCGGTTTCACCTGGCAACCGACTGGGAAGAGTATGCTCAGCACATGATGATGGTCTTGGACAATGCTCCCGGTTACCGTAATATTGCCGGCTCGGGAAATTTTGTACCCCGCCCCGGTTCCCGGCCCTTGACCAAGTTCGAGGTGCGTGGGCAACGGCTCGGCCACGGTGTCCGGGATCTGATTTTTGAGCGTCAGTAAATGCCGGATTCCGCAGTTGGCCAGATTCTCTTTTTTTCCGCGGGAGCAATTACCGCCATCATCTCCATGTGGCTGGGAAGCCTGGTTTTTTTTCGTCTTCTGGAGCGGCGCGAAAGGCGGCGGCTGTTGCAGACTCAGCTTGCCGAGCTGGTTTCACAGGCCTACGAAACCGAACAGTGGTTGCGCCGCCTGCGATCAGCCGAGCTGATGAACGGCCCACCCCTTGAAGAGCCCTCGCCCATGAGACATGTCAATATGATAGCCCGCCTGTTCGTGCCGGAACTGCGTGCGGAGGTAAAACGCCTCAACACGGCCGTGGTGGCCTTCGAGGCATGGGTGCAGCAAGGGGTGGCCGACAAGCGGGACAGCCGCGCCGTCAGCCAGACAACGCTGGACAGGTACCCGGCAGTGCAGCGGGCGGTGCTGGACAGTATTACGGAACTTGCCAACAAGGCGGAAATTCTGGTGAGAAAATAAGGCTGGCGGAAAAAATCAGTAATTTCATAATATTATGCATTGTGCTATTTATCGTTGCAGCAAAAAGGCGGAAACCTATCTGTATGTGGCCATCCGGAATGGAGAGGCTGATTTTTCACGGGTACCGGAGGCGCTGCTGGCCTCACTGGGCAGACAGGAGCATGTCATGGATCTGGAGCTGACGCCGGAGCGAACCCTGGCAAGAGCAGAACGTGACGAAGTGGTGGCGGCGCTGGCCAGCCAGGGTTTTTTTCTGCAGATGCCACCACCCATGTTGACGATATGACGGCGCATCTCTTTTTTTCGCGACTTATAACGCCCGTTTCTATAGAATATATCAGTCAAGCATTGGGTTGTACCCGAAGCCACGGATTTGGGTATGGATAAAAACTAACCGGGAGAGTCTTTATTATGTCCGTAGAACATCCAGTTATCGCCGTGACCGGTTCCTCCGGCGCCGGCACCACCACCGTCAAAAATGCCTTTGAACACATTTTCCACCGTGAGGGTATCAGTCCGCTGGTGATGGAGGGCGACAGCTTTCATAAATATGACCGCGCCGAGATGAAGCGTGCGATCAAGGAGTATGCTGAAAAAGGCAAGACCATCAGCCATTTCGGCCCGGAGGCCAATCTGTTCGACAAACTGGAGGATACCTTCAAGACCTACGGCGAGACCGGAGGCTGCAAGCGCCGTTTTTATCTGCACAGTGACGAAGAGGCGGAACCCTACGGGCAGAAGCCTGGTGAGTTTACTCCCTGGGAGGAGATTCAGCCCGGCACATCCGACCTGCTGTTTTATGAAGGTCTTCATGGCGGCGTGGTTGCTGGTGACGTGGATGTCAGCAAGCATGTGGATCTGCTGGTGGGCGTAGTGCCTATCGTCAATCTGGAGTGGATTCAGAAGATCTTCCGGGATCATGGTCAGCGCGGTTATGCGCCGGAGGTTATCGTGGAAACCATCCTGCGCCGCATGCCCGACTATGTGAACTACATTACGCCGCAGTTCTCCCGCACCCATATCAACTTCCAGCGGGTGCCGACGGTTGACACATCCAATCCGTTTATTGCGCGGGACATCCCTACTCCGGACGAGAGTTTTGTGGTGATTCGTTTCCGGTATCCCAAAGGGGTGGATTTCCCCTATCTGCTGAACATGATCGACGGCTCTTTCATGTCGCGTCCGAACACCCTTGTGGTGCCTGGAGGCAAGATGGGTTTTGCGATGGAGGTGGTGTTGACGCCCGTTATTCATGATTTGATTGAAAAAAAGAAAAAGGGTAAATAAGGGTATTTTCGTATAGTCGGAATGCCAGCTTTCTGCTGGCATTTCGCGTTTGCAGAATGTAGATGTTTCCTGCAAACAGAAGCTGGCGTCCATCGCGTACAAAACCCGTGTACTCTGAATGCAACATATATTGTTTCGGTGAAGGACGGATACAGTTCCTGGAAAAACAACACACTCAGGGGTATTGAATAATGAAAACAGACTTTCTGGTTATCGGTGCAAGCATTACCGGCATAAATGTCGCTCGCGAGCTGAAACAGCGCTTTCCTGATGCCGCAGTGGCCCTAATCGACAAGGAAAACGGTTGTGCCCGGCACTCCAGCGGCCGTAACAACGGCGTGCTGGATGCCGGATTTTCCTGGTCGGCCGATAGCCTGAAAGCCCGCTTTTGCAAGGAGGGTAATCAACAGTTAACCCGCTATTGCGAGAGCAAAAAAATTCCCGTTAACAAGTGCGGCGAGCTGGTGATTGCCAGAGATGGCGATGAGCTGTCGGCTCTGGATGAGCTGCAGCGGCGCGCGGATGGCAACGGGGTGAAGCTTGAACAGGTTACCGCCCGGCAGGCAACAGAGATTGAGCCGCGAGCCAAGGTCCACGAGCATGCACTGTTCTCCCCCACTACTGCATCGGTGGATCCGGTTACCGTGATGCAGCGAATGGAGCAGGATGCCCGCGATGCCGGAGTAAAGTTCTATTATGAAACCAGCTTTCTGCGCAAGGCCGGGGATGAGTTTGTAACCACGTTGGGAACAGTACAGGCGGATTATGTGGTCAATTGTGCCGGTCTCTATGCTGACCAGATTGCGCAGGAGTTCGGTTTTGCAGAGGGTTATCGCCTGCTTCCCCTCAAGCACAACTACCTGGAATCCAGTGAAGTACCGGGTGCCTTTCGCACTCATATCACGGCGGCTGCCGATCTGTCCGGCTCCTATCCCGGTGTGCATATCGTTCTGGGTGTGGATGGCAAGGCCAAACTGGGACCGGCGGTGAAGCCGGCACTGTGGCGGGAACAGTATCACGGGGCCGATGGTTTCCATCCATTCGAAATGTCCAGCGTCGTCACCACAGGTATTGGTCAGATGTTTCAGGGGGGGAGGGAGATCTGCAAGGCTTGTCTGCAGCGCTTTACCGGTAGCGCCCAGTCCCGCCTGATTACGGCCGGTAATCGGCTTGTAGAGGGAATCAGGTTGAGCGACTATCGTGACTGGGTCCGCCCTGAAATTCAGCCGCAACTGGTGAATACCGAGACCCACAGGATGGTTTCAGACTTCATCATCGAGGGAGACGCCAAATCCATGCATGTGCTGAATACCGTCTCGCCGGTGTTTACCTGCAGCATGCCGCTGGCTAAATATGTCTGCGAGCAGATAGCTGCTGCAACCGGCAAGTGATTGATGTCGTGAGGGGGGAGAACACATTCTGGGCCGGAAAAAAGGTTCTGGTAACCGGCCATACCGGATTCAAGGGGGGCTGGCTCTCCCTGTGGCTGCAGAAGCTGGGAGCCGAGGTGGTGGGGTACTCGCTGGAGCCTCCCACGGAACCCAGCCTGTTCAAGGTGGCGAATGTTGCCGACGGGATGGTCTCCATCATCGGCGATATCCGTGATTATTCCGCACTCCGCGAGGTGATTGCACAACACCAGCCGGAGATTGTCTTTCATCTGGCAGCACAAGCGCTGGTGCGCCACTCCTACAGGGATCCCATTGAAACTTACAGCAGCAATGTGATGGGTACCGTCAATCTGCTGGAAGCGGTGCGCCAGTCCGGCGGGGTCAAGGCGGTGGTCAATGTGACCAGTGACAAGTGCTACCAGAACAAGGAGTGGGTGTGGGGTTATCGGGAAAACGAGCGCCTCGGCGGACATGATCCCTACTCCAACAGCAAGGCCTGCGCCGAGCTTGTCACCTCTGCCTTCCGGGATTCCTACTTTCCGGCGGCAGGGCATGAACACCACACTACTGCGCTGGCGAGTGCCCGTGCCGGAAATGTGATCGGAGGAGGGGATTGGGCCGAGGATCGCCTCATTCCCGATATCATGCGAGCTATCGTTGCGGGACAGCCGGTGTTGATTCGTAATCCAGATGCAATACGCCCCTGGCAGCATGTACTGGAGCCATTGGGTGGTTATCTGACGCTGGCGGAACGTCTGTACACCGAGGGAGCGCCATTTGCCGAAGCCTGGAATTTTGGCCCGGAAGAATCCAGTGCGCGACCGGTTTCCTGGATTGTCGATTACCTGACCCGGTTGTGGGGAAGCGATGCCAGCTGGGGAGTGGATGGAGGGGAGCATCCCCATGAGGCTCCCTACCTGAAACTGGATTGTGCAAAGTCCAGAGACATCCTTGGTATTGCCCCAAAACTCGATTTGCCCATGGCGCTGGAATGGATTGTTGAATGGAACCGGGCCTGGCTGCAGGGAAAAGATATGCATCAGGTGACGGTGCAGCAGATAGTGAATTACACGAATAGCCGATCAACAGTTGTTGCAAGCTGATTTTTGCTATACATATTTTGGATCGTGGGGGCGAAATACAATGATAATCAGTCATAAGTACAAGTTCATCTTTATTAAGACGCTGAAAACCGGGGGAACCAGTCTGGAGGTTTTTCTGTCTCAGTGCTGTGGTGATGAAGACATTGTGACTCCCATCCAGCCGCACGTTAAGCCACACAGGGAAAGAAACCACAAAGGGTTCTGGAATCCAGTTCCGGAGATAATTGAAAAAAGAGGCCATGGCCTCAACGAAACCTGGCGTGATCTTTTCGGCAGAAACCGGTTCTATAACCATATACCTGCAAGAATTATCAGGGCCAGGGTATCGAGTCATATCTGGAACAGCTATTTCAAATTCTGTGTTGATAGAAACCCCTGGGACAAGACCCTTTCTCACTATCACATGCTGAACAAGTGGGCAAAAGGGAGGCTGTCGCTCGATGACTATCTCGCCAAGGGAGTCTTTGCTCTCAATTATCCTCTCTATGCTGATTCCGAGGGGGAATTGATCGTCGATAGGGTCATCAAATATGAGTCTCTGAACGAAGAGCTGGCCCAACTTTTTGAAAAACTGAATATTCCATTCAGTGGAGAATTGGGCGTACGGGCCAAATCGGGGTACAGAACTGATAGAAGGCCGTATCAGGAGGTGTTCTCGGAGGAACAAAGAAAAAAGGTAGAAGAGGTATTTGCCAAAGAGATGGCGTTGCTCGGTTACCAGTTCTGACCGTTGATAGAAGAATACAGTGCTTTGCCTGACGGGCAAATCTTTACCGCAATAGCCGATTTCGTACTCAGGGACATTTGTCTAGCAGTGGACCGCTCCCCCCCTGAGTGATCGCAGGGGTTCCCTGACCGATGAGCGGGTAGAGCCATACATCAGCCATCTTCTCGTATCCGCTGGTGTTTGGGTGCAGCCAGTAGTGCCAGTCGCTGGCCCCGTTTCTGCTTCGATCACCCAGGTCGTCCGGATAGCTCAATGCATTTTGCATATCTACCAGGATGATGTTGATGGTGTCGTTGATACGGTTTGCCACCATCGTATCGATCTCGCTGTTTAATTGGGTTACGGCACTGTTCGGGCCATTGGAATCGGTGTCGCCTCCTGTCCCGTTTTTCCAGTGCCACTGGTCGATGATTCGGGCGAGCACTACCGTTACCGGGTTGCCATTTTGGCTTTTTGCCCAAGTATCGATATCGTCCAGGATTGCCGCGATGTCATCGGCATTGGTGGTTGCAATATCATTGGTACCGATGTGCAGCAGAATGATGTCTGCTGGGTGGTTATTCAGTTCATCCTGAATACCGAAATAGCTGGCCTGGCCAGTGCAGGTATTGATGGGTGTAGCCGTATCTGTACCTGCGATCTGAGCCGCGGTGTAGCCCGGCCAGCCTTCGGCATCGGAATCATAGCCGATATTGCACCCGTGATCGATGCTGCCAACGAAATCGAAGTGGTAGCCCCAACTTGCCAGGCTATCCTGGAGTGGTTTGCGGTATCCTTCGCGCTGGGGGATCGAGGGTACACCACCGTTGCCAATATCGGTTTCGCCAGAGGTGATGGAGTCACCAAGGGGCATGATCTTCAGATCGACGATGACTGTTTCAGTGGCGCTGCTGGTGGCGCCGCTGCTGTCAGTGACCTGGTAGGCGAAGCTGTCCGTGCCTCGTCCTCCCTTGTTCGGCTTGGGTGTGTAAGTATAGGCGCCGGTTGTGTTGTTGGTGATTTCGACACTACCGCCGTTTGCGGTGGTCATCGGGCCGTCGCCGGAGGAGCCGTTCAGGCCAAGGGCGAAGGTCAATGTTTCACCGGCATCGGGATCACTGGCGCCAAGCGTGCCGGTCAGGGTGTTCTCCTGCCGGGTGGTTGAGCAACTACCGGTAGCGACAGGCGGGGTGTTGGTTATCTCTATGGTTACACCAGCGGCGTTCGACAGTAAGCCGAAGTCATCTTTCAGCCGGTAGGTCAGGCTCACCGTTCCCGTATGCCCTTGGCTGGGCTCGAAACGTATGGTTTTGTCGGCGTTGACGCTGGCTGTGCCATACGCGGCAGGGGGAGGGCCTGTAATGATTACCTCGGTGATGGTGCCGTTTCCGTCCGGATCGCTGTCGTTGGCCAGGATATCGATGTTGATGGGTACGTTTTTTTCGGTACTGGCCGTATCGCCGACTGCAACAGGTGCTCCATCACTGGTGGCTGAGACGGTCACGGTCACCGTGGCACTGTTGGAGGGGCTGTCGCTCTGATCCCTTACGGTGTATCTGAAACTGTCCGTGCCCGAATAGTTGGAGGCTGGCGTGTAAACCACCTTGCCGTTGCTGGTCGCTGCACTTCCATTGGACGGCGGGGCGACGATAGTGATGCTTGTTGCATCGATGTCGTCGTTGCCATCGCTATCTGTGTCATTGGCGAGGACGTCGATGGTAATGGGTGTATCTTCAGGCGTGCTTTGGTTGTCATCATTTGCCTGTGGTGCATCATTGACCGGATTGATAGTAATGTTCACTGTGGCGGGATTGGAGGGTATCCCGCTGCTGTCCGTGATGGTGTAGGTGAAACTGTCGTTGCCGTTAAAGTCGGCAGCGGGTGTGTATTGCACTTGACCGGAGAGGATCCCGGCTATTCCGTTGGCCGGTCCGGAGGTTATGGTAATGCCGCTGCCGTCACTGCTGCTTATGGTGACAGAACCGTTGTTGACGGTGGTGTCATTAGCGGCCACATCGATGATGACCGGAGTATCTTCGCTGGTCTCTCCGCTGTCATCGTTGGCTGTTGGACCCGGGGCAATTTCAAGAGTTACTGTTGCCGAGGCGCGGCTGCCGTTGCTGTCCTCGACCTGATAATCGAAACTGTCGCTGGTGCTGTTGCTGTAGTCGTTCTGGTAACGGTAGCCACCATCGGGGAGAGCGGTGAGGGTCCCGTGCGCCGGTGAGGTAACACTGACCAGTTTCAGGGTATCGCCATCCGGATCGCTGTCATTGCCAAGCAGATTATCTGGCTGAAAGTCGCGGATCCCGCCATTCTCGATCGAGAAACGGTCATCCGCAGGCTGCGGAGCCTTGTTGTTTTCTCCTCCGGGAGCGCAGCCTGTCAACAGCAACGCTATCATACATAGCGCAGAGGGCAATAGAGAATCAGCAGTCAGGCTTTTCTTGCGGGACATGAAATTTGTTGTACTTTTGGGTTGTCAGGAATGCAATCAAGGAAGCCAAGGCGCTTCAGTCGCATCATTATTTTGGTGTTCGACAGCTTTGTCAGCCAGAATGTTCCCTGGCATGGAGCACAAAGTCCGCTCTCCAGTCTATCAAATAGTATAAAAAAAATAAGGCTCCGGCAAACCGGAGCCCCATGAAAATGTAATAAATTCCTGAATTTTCGACCTGTTTATCTGAACAGGCTATGAGTTCAGGAGGTTATTTGGCGCAACGGAAGCCGACATTGTTCCCGGAGAAATGGACGCCTTCGTTAGCATTGTAGGTGAAGATGCCACCTCCCGCACCACCACCCCGGTACACTGCGCGAACCAATGATTGGGTGTTGTCAACGAGGACTTGAGCCGGTGTTGTTGAGTCTTGTGGATTCGTTACCCAGCCGGCGACCCACTCGTGGACATTCCTCGCCATATCGTGTACCCCATGAACGGACTGGCAGTCAACCTGAGCCCCTGTAGGCCCTGCCAAGGTGGTGGAGCATTTCGTTTCATCGGTCCCCGCCGCGGCCATCTGCCACTCGGCATTGGTCAGCAGCCGTTTGCCCACATTGGCACAGGCCTGCTGGGCCTGGAACCAGGTGATGTCGGTCGATGGGATGACGCCACTCTTGCTGACTGCGAAGATGGTGTTGCATTTATCGCCGTTGTTCTGGCAGCCGTCATTGGCTCCAGCGCTGCTCTCTCCGGCAGAGGCGTAATCGTCAGAACCAACACCGTACTGGGTACCGGTTCCGTCGGTGGAATTCCACACACTGGCTTCATAGATGTCTACACAAATAGGGCCGACGGGAACCATGTCGGAAGGACATGTGCTACCAGATTCCAGAGTGGTGATACGAGCATCATTGTCATCTACCGCTGTTTTAACGGCATCAAAGTTGGCATTCATCTCTGTGGCTGAAATGGTTGTGCCGCCAGTAAAGCTATTTGGTGCTGTGAAGCTCCCCGCGATAGTTGCCATCGATGCCGCCACCGCGATACCACCCGCAAAATATGCAATCTTTTTCATGTTTCGCTTACCTCGTTCTTGAAAGTCAAATTCCAGTTTGTCGTATTACCAGATTCAGATTTACTGTGCCCATTTCCCCTTGTCCCACTCGGCCTCGTCCCAGTTGCTTCCGGATGCCGTTGCAGTCACAACAATAGTAAAGGGCTGCTCTGCAGATGCCGTACCATCACTGACTTGAAGCACAACGTCAGCGTCATTTCCGTTATCCGGCGTTCCTGACAGGGTAGCAGTACCGTCACTGTTGTCGGTCAGGATCAGCCAGTCCGGCTTGGTCGGAGCCGTGATGGTCAATGTATCCCCGCTGTCTGGATCAGTGGCCGTTACGCTGTAGCTGTAACTCTGTCCCTCGGTAGCCGTTGTGACCGGATTGCTGGTAAAGCTGGGGGCATCATTGGTGTTGCCAACTGTGATGGTGAAGCTCTGATCGACAGACTGGCCGATGCTGTCGGTAACGCGTAACACCACGTCGTGGGTACCAACATCTGCATTCGTTGGTATTCCGGACAGGGTGGCGATGCCGTCACCGTTGTCGGTCAGGGTCAGCCAGCCTGGCTTGGTAGGTGCGGTGATAGTCAGCGTATCATTTGGCGTGGGATCTTGGGCAGTAACATTATAGGTATAGGTTGCCCCCTGGGTCGCTGTTACCGGTGCGGAGCTGGTAAAGCTGGGTGCCGTGCTGGATACGACAATCGTTACCGTAGCCTCATTGGATACAGCCCCCTGATCATCTTTTACCGTATATTCAAAGTTGTCATCCCCGGCTGTGCTGCTTGCGGTATACACAACCTTGCCATTTTGTAGTGCGACAGAACCAAGAGTCGGATCTTTGGTAATCTCAAGTGTTGTGCTGTCAATGGTATCGTTACCATTTTCATCGGTGTCATTGGCCAGAACATCTATGGTAATGCTCCCCATGGTGGCTACGGTCTCGGGGCCGTCATCATTGGCTACCGGTGCCTTGTTCTCACCGCCGCCTCCACTGCCGCCGCCTCCGCAGCCTCCCAGCAGAACCGCTGCCGTCCCGAGCAGCAATAGTTTGCTGCTAAACAATCGCATCATAATTTACCTCCTGGTGAACAGAAATGCGGGGACTTCCCCATATCACAATCAAATTCTAACTATCGGACAGAAACTTAAAATCTTTATAGGTACGGGCAAAAATTATTTTTCTAGCCAGTTTAATTAATTAGCAGTAAATCATATTCCCCAAAATGGGATATGAAGTCAAGCCCTGAGCGTGATAGGCTTCACAGAAGCGGGAAATCGACCGGCGGATTACTGCTGCCGACCGCCCAGCAACACTCGGGCCACAAAATCATCGTACCGGGCGGCATAGATATCCCGGGTGTGGTTGCTGCGTGCCGTCTCCCATGCCAGCCGGGCCTGTTGTTCCAGTTGGGAAGCCGATCGGTTGGACAACTGCTGGATGGCGGACTGGATAGTGGTTATGGAGCTGTCATCCAGGATGATACCGGATTCGCCGATGTCCACGCTGGCCTCATGGGAGAGAACCGGGATGATGCCGGCGTGCATGCAGGTGATGGCGCTGCCGCCGCCGCCTTCGGCGCAGGTGGGGTAGATCAGCCCCAGGGTGTTGCGGGCAATCTCTCTGAAACGAGGGCCGTTTACATCGATCCAGCCCACAGTTTCGATATTGGGGGTTTCATACAGTTCCCGGTGGTAAACACGGGTAAATTCCTTCTCCTGTTCAAGTGGGCCGCATACTGTCAGCCGGTAGTCCGGTATGGCGGCAAATGCCTCCAGCACTCGATCCAGCCCCTTGTGAACAAATCCTGAACTGCCGAACCACAGGTAGTTGTTACGGCACTGCTCAAAGTTTTTCTCGCTGTCCCAGGGATAGAGCACAGGTACTGAAATAGGGATACGGTGGATTTCCTTTCCGGCAAAGCGGTAGGTTTCCATGGTGAACCGGTTGCCCAGAATGGTGGCCAGATCTGCCTGTTCGATGGCTTTGTTTGGTTCTACCATTTTGGCGTTTGTCAGTGCTGTTCCCCTGCGTTGTTGCAACTCCAGCAAACGCGTATAGGCGGCTTGATTGTTGAACAGCCAGTGGGCTGTATCCAGGTGTGCGACCTTGATACAGTCATTGTTCAGTTTGTCGGCAATGTGTTCCAGGTTGGTTCGTGCCGAGATGAAAAAATCATATTTTTTTTCTGGCCTGAAGCGGTAGTTCTGGAAGCTGATGACATCGACGGAAAAACCCTTGTCCAGAAAGGTTTGTGCCATCTGGAATGACTCCCAGTCATGAGTATGATCGTGGGATATGGGTTCCCCGGGTTTGCGCAAAAAAGGATCGATGATGAATGACAGCAACATGCTGCCGCGTACTTTGCCATCGGGTTTCAGCGACACGACTTTCGAATGGATGTCCCGTTTTTTCCGGCAGAGTTTGCGGCAGATTTTCTGTTTCAGTTTATGTGGCAGCATTATCCAGAATTTTTCTTGCAGAATTTTCGCTTGAATTTGCGCTGGATTTTTTCTCCGGCCAGGGAGAGCCTTCCCGGTTTTTTTTCCGGTTTGGTTGGGAAATCCGTTTTCAGCATGTTGATGGGGAAGATGTGCCCATAGCTCTTTTCTGTTTCGCCGGTGCGACCATCCTGGATAAAACACTCTTCATCAAACCAGCGATAGTCACTGTACCAGGTCCAGCAACCATGTTTTTTATAGAGGGCGGCTATCTTCTGTGCCAGTGTCGGGTGTGTGGGCAGGGGGATGTATTCGGTATCGAAGCCGGAAATATGGTTGAACATCATTTTTGCCGAGCGGTTGCCGGCGTAGTTGGAGAACCAGAGAGTGAAGGGGTGCCGTTGCTGCACTGTTTCGATGGCGCGATAGACCTGGACATGATCCTCATGGCCGTATTCGCCCCAGGGGTTGTGGGTGAACACGTTGCGGTATCCGTGCAGTTTTTCCGCCAGCCGTGTTTCGAGAAGATGGTAGTTGCGCCGGTAGCGCTGCCGAATCTCCCTGCCGTGGGTTATCGCCATGCCGCAGGGTGATTCGGCCGGATCGTTCCAGTCGGCGCCGCTGAAGGAGCCGCTCTCTTCAATTTCCAGGCTGGAGATGTTGTTCAGTGGATATTCCTGCAGTACTTTTTTCCGCCCGGCTCCCAGGGTGGGTAGTGGAGGATAGTCCTGAAAACAGAACAGGATCTCGTCCACCTTGTCCACGATGGAGCTGAACCAGAGGATCTCGTCATCGGGGTGGGCGACCACCAGGATGGAGTCCGAAAACATTGTGGAAGGGGCGTTGTTCATGCGCTCAGCGGTAGTCCGGTGGCGCCGGAAGGGAGAGCTGTTTTTTCAGATCGCACAACAGGCGCTTGATGTTTCGCTTGCCGGCGGAGAGTGTCCCCCTGATAGGCCCCTTTTTCTGCATGGCGAAATATCTCTCTGCAAACCAGCGCTCCCTTGCGGTCCACTCCTGCCGGGGGCGGATGGCGATGCTCCAGGGGAAAAGGGGTTCCTGTCCCTCTGTGGTGGCAGCAGGTTTTTCGAGATCCCGGCGGATCTGTTCGTAGCCGTACCCCAGTCTTTCCATGATTTCTGATCCCAGGTTTTCGAGATAGGAGAGCGCAAAGTGGCGGGACTGGGTGTCGTCGGCCATTTTCTTCCATTTATCGATGCTTGATCTGCTGGGGCGGGTGTGTTGGTGAATCCCCACCGGGTCGTTCATCTTCCCCTTGGGCGCCGGGGTGCGGCTGTAGTCGAGCATGGTGTCGTGGAAGGCGATGCCGAGCCGCTCGCAGAGTGCGGAGATATTTTTCTCCGGCTCCGATACGAACTGTTCGTAATGGATGGTGATGGCGTCCTCCCCGAGCTGTTCGATTCCTTCCAGAATCAGGCGGGGGGCCAGCAGCAGGTCCGGCTGGAAGATTCCCAGCACCGGCCAGTCCCCTTTTACGTAGGTGGTCAGCTCCGAGGCCAGTACCGCCATCGGGTTGCGGATCAGGAAGATGAATTTTGCCTCGGGAAAGAGGCGGTACAGCTCCGGGATGATGAAGAAGTAGCGCGGCGTCTTGTCCAGAAAGAGGGTCTTGCCATGCTTGGTCAGGGCGTCTTCATAGATGGTTTGCGCCCAGTTGCGGATCGCCTCGTCGTGGATATTGCTGTCGGTGGCGTAGTTCTGGATGAACTCGCGCACCCCCTCCGCGGCAAAGGCGGCGCCGTACTCGGCCTCGATTCCTGTACCGCGCAGGCCATAGATCGGGTGCAGCATCAGCCAGGTCTCCGCCGAGGTCTGGATGTCGGGGTGGCCGGCGAGAACCCGCTGCAGCAGGGTGGAGCCCGAGCGGGGCTGGGAGACGATGAAGATCAGGTTTTTGCCTCTGTAGCTGTCAGCCATGTCTGCTGTACCATTCGATTGTCTGTTTCAGTCCGTCGCGCAGTGAAGTGCGGGGTTGCCAGTCAAGGAGTTTTGAGGTCGTGGCAACATCGGCAATGCAGATCCGCTCCATGGGCCGATCCTGGATCGAACCCCAGTTCAGCTCGATGCCGGGCTGCATCAGCTCCCTTATCTCCTCGACCACGCCGCGAATGGTCACCAGTTTGCCGGAGCCGATGTCCAGGCTCTGCCCTTCCACCGCTTTGGGCGCTGTTGCCAGCGCCAGGTAGCCATCTACCACATCGTCCACGTAGATCCAGTCCACCTCGCGCACGCCGCTGGAGAGGCGGGGCGTCTCCCCGGCGAGAAAGGAGCGGATTACGTAGGGGATGAGCTTGTTGACATCTTTCTGATCGGGGCCGTAGACCATGAACAGTCTCGCCGTGACCACCGGTGTCCCGTAGAGTGCGTGGAACATGCGGGCATAGCCGCTGCCTGCCCACTTGGCGGCGGCGTAGGGGGAGGAGGGGACGGGCGACTCGCCCTCCGGCTCCTCCAGCGAGCCGGTCAGGATGATGCGCCGGCACCCCCGCTGCTGGCAGTGGGCGAGCAGGTTGACGGTGCTGGTCAGGTTGCTGTGCAGGGCGGGTAGTACTATCTCCAGGTCGCGTTTTCCGGTGACGTAGCTGGCGAGGTGAAATACAACCTCCGGTGCGCTCTGCTCCAG
>JAJRUX010000086.1 GCA_024277575.1 Gammaproteobacteria bacterium
ATCAATCATGAAAGAGGCATCCGGAACCAGCAGGGAAGGGGAGGTTTCAAAATTTTCCTTTAAATAGAGCTGCAGATTCAAGCGCAATCCTTCCTGGAATGCCGGGCTGTGAGCCAGGTCGATATTGCCGGTGGTAATAACGTATGCCCGTAACAACAGTGTCCACCACAGCGCAGAATCCACCGGAGCGACCCGGCCTATGGCCCTGTCACCAAAGTCGGCAGAGGGCATGTCATCCTCATCACCATCATTGGGCACCCGAAAGCTTGCCGGCATCAGGCCGGGAGCCCGTTCATGACCAAGAATAATGGGCTGCTGCGCTCTCAAATCAAGCACCATGCGCAAAAAATTTTCTATGATTTCCGGCTTTCCCTCCATCAAAAATACCAGTGCGGAAGGGACAAAATCGCGCACAAAACACTCCGCATAGTTTGGTGCCACCAAGGCGGGATCCAGTGCAGCCAGTGTTCCTACTGGATCAGATCCATGGTGCAGAACAGACTGTTCCAGCAATTCGTGGGCGGAGTCCAGGGTGGATTTTGATATGGTCATGAGATCATTTTATTCTCTGATGTATATAGTGTTGTTATCGTTGACTGGCGTGTAAACTTTATTTATTTTTTTATTTGGACATCAACCCGGTTACTGAACTGTTCCATTGCCGCGGTAACAAAATCACAAACATGCTGAAACTCCTTGTAACGCACCTCATCCAGGCAGTCAGAATCCTGATGGCAGTCACAGTAGAACATCCCAATTGGCCGATCTTTCAGGAATATTGAACTGGCAAAAAAACTATCTGCATCCAATACCTTCAGAATTTCAGATGGCAAAAGTTTTCCAAATTTATCCCTGTTTTCATCGTTGACCCATATGCTGGTGGGTTTTTCCATTAGTCGGGTAAACAGATGAGGAGGTTGGAGTTCCATATAAAAATGGCTGAACTCAGCACTCTTCTCTGTGCTGCAGACAACTCTAGCCCTCAAACCGGTTTGATCGGGCGTACAAGCAGCGAACACCACCCGGTATAAACCGATCCCTTTGTGCATCCCCTGAACGGCTTGCTTCATTATGGCGGGAAGTGTAAGTGGTTTGTCATGCTTCTCGCTAAACCAGCGAATTGTTTGCTCAAGCACTTGGGGCTGAGGTTCTATATGGATTTCCTGATGTTCTGCCGACGTGGCACTTTCCACTGCCACTGTTTTTTTTCCAGGTATTGAGCCACCACTTTTGATATTTACGCATGGAGGAGGAGTCGTTACGAGGTAAGCAGCCGCAGGGGTAATTCCAAATATTTGATATGCATTAGCCGCTACCAGCGCTGTTTGATGAACGACATCCACCATCTCCGAATAGGAGAGATGCAGCAGTTCCGCTATCTCCTCAATATAGGAGACCATTTTCTCGGAGTACCAATCCTGTTCGGCAGCCCGGGCAATTCTGTTAGCCAGTAAAATGCTCTTTATACGCGGTTTATCTGCGTTTTCATGGTTGAGCACATCGTGTACAAGCAGTGGCAACTTCCAGAGTTGAGCCAACTCGACGGAGAGCGCATGACAGGTGAAACCAAGGACATGGAGTTGTGCTGTCTCCCGGGACTGATGCCCCGTTCCGTGGGTAAGATCTTCAATCTCTTCAGCCTTGTCCGGCTGAAAGGCCCATATCACCATCTCCCCCAAATCATGTAACAGTGCAGCAGAAAAAACCTCCCAGGGAACCATATCAGCACGTAGTCTGGCCCATGCAGAAGCCTGGATCGCCGCATGATATGAGCGGCTGTAAACAGCCAGCAGCCCCTTTTTGTCATCTTTAGCAATCGCCGGATCGATAACGGGGAGTTTTTCCGGTATCGATTTCATCCGGTCCAGGCCAAGCATCATGGCAGCATGCTCTATGGTCGTTACAGGCATGCCGAAATGTTGGTGTTGCACGCTATTGGCGCGGGTAAACACGCCGCAGGTAACCCCCGGATCACGGTGAATAACATCTGACAGATATTCAAAAGGGTCATCCTTGCGATACAGGGCATCAAGATCGGTTACCGTTTTGTGCAGCGCAGGCAGATTTTCACCTCTAAGCCACTGTTTAATCCAGTTTTTTGGATTTTCGCTCATAAATTTGCTCTTTACTCTTCAGAGAACCGGCCCACCGTTCGATAATCTATTCAACAGAATCAACCTGGAAAAAATCTGTTCATACAGGTTATCGGCAAAACAAGATAATGGTTTAGAAGCACCGGACAGCGGTTGAGATAAAGGAATCATTTTTTATGAAAGTAATCATCGGCATTCTGATTGTTGCGGGTAGCGTGGTGGGGGGCTACCTGATGGCACACGGGAAGCTGGGAATCCTGTGGCAACCGGCAGAGTATGTAACCATTTGTGGCGCAGCATTTGGAGCATTTGTCATTGCCAACCCCGGTGGGGTCATCAAGAAAACCATGATGAGCTTCCTGGTTTTGGTAAAAGGATCTCCCTATAACAAGGCGATGTATATGGAGCTGCTGGCGCTGATGTACGAGCTGTTCAGCAAAGCGCGCAAGGAGGGGGTGATGGCACTGGAATCACATATCGATGACCCCGGCAGCAGCGATATATTCAGCAAATATCCCAAAGTCTCTGCTGATCACCATGCAATGGAGTTTTTGACAGATTATCTGCGGTTGATCGTCGGTGGAAACATGAACGCCTTCGAACTGGAAAACCTGATGGACATTGAGCTGGAAACCCACCATGCCGATTCATTGAAAACCAGTGATGCATTGACGGCTATCGGTGATGGCCTGCCCGGCTTCGGTATTGTCGCGGCGGTACTCGGGGTAATAATTACCATGGGCTCTATTGGAGGAGATCCAGCTGTACTGGGTGCTCATGTTGGCGCGGCCCTGGTGGGGACATTTCTCGGCATTCTACTCTCATACGGTTTTGTTGGACCAATGGGTACTGCCGCTGGCGTAATTGCTGAGGAAGAATCAAAATTTCTGAGCTGTATCAAGGTCTGCATTATGGCCACGCTGAATGGCTATGCACCGCC
>JAJRUX010000087.1 GCA_024277575.1 Gammaproteobacteria bacterium
ACTGCCCTGCCACCGGCCGATTGATTCTGTCAAACAAGTGCCTATTTAGACTCGGAGTGACCTGCCGACCTCCTGTTTCTACTCAATAGCTGCCGGAGATTTGCAGGATGAATACCGCTCTCCCCCCGACCCGCCCGATCGCTGCGCTGCAAGATCGAGTCAATGGTTTCAAGACGGGCTTCGATATCCTGCTCAAGATCCTGGGCAAATTGCGGATTCGATTTCAGTACCTGTTCAACAGATTCCAGTGACAGCGCTACAACCTGAACATCGCTGCTGGCATAGACTGTGATCATGTTTTTGCAGTTCCGCAGTGCAGCCACCACTCCAATCAGATCACCCGGTTCCGCGGTTCCCATACTCTGCTCACGTCCCTCATGATCCACAACATATTTGCGCGCACTACCACGCAGGACAACAAAAAATTTCCCATACTCCACCCCGGCGCGAACAATTTGCTCCCCGGAGCCGAAGCGCTGAATCACCGCACCACGAACAAGATTTTCCATCTCTTCTGCTGACAGTTCAAACACCTCCAGCTCCTTCAACCTGCCGAGCAGTTTTTCCGGAGTAACCAAATCATCGCTACCCAGATTCATCTCTGAACCGGCAAAGTGATAGAGCTGATAATCCTCATAGGGGAATACGATGTTGTAACGCTTGGCTGCGTACCAGGCATGGGTCAGGAAAGCATCGCGAACCTGATCAATCCTGCCGTAGTCATTGAAGTATAGCAATGCCTCATAGGCACCAGCATCATCAGCCAGTTCGCGCAGTATCACCTGGGGAGCAGGCTCCTCCAGCACTCCCGGAGTAGCGTGGGCAGCCTCCAGCAGCGCCTTTCTGACCAGGTTGGGCGGATGCTCCTCCCAGAACCGGATAATAACGCGTTCCATGTGTACCGGCGAAGGCTGGCTGTAGTTGCGGAAGGTATCCCGCGCCAGCACCGAGTTGGGAATTACCAGCAGATCATTCTCCAGGGTCTTCAAAGTTACGGAGTACCAATTGACCGTGACTACCTGCCCGGTCACATCACCGGTCTTCAGCCAGTCACCCACCTTGAACTGCCGCGCCGAGATCAAGGTGATACCGGCAAACAGCCCGCCCAGGGTATCCTGCAGCGCAAGGCCCAGCACGATGGAACCAACCCCCAGTGCCGCCAGCATTTTTCCCAGATCGATTCCCCACACCGATGACATGACGAAGGCAACACCGAGCAGAATGAAAAACAGCCGGGCAATGTTCAGCACCAGGGAGGGAATCCGGCTCTGCCAGCCATCCTCTGTGCTGTGGGCAGACCAGAACAGATTGAACGCTGAAAGACTGAGGTAAATAAGACTGATCCAGAATATGGTGGCGGCAAACCGCACCCAGGCATTGCTGTCAGAAAGCTCCAGCACATTGGTCAGCAACAGCCAGACCACCAGACTGGGCAACACGAAATAGAGGGCATTTCCCAGGGAAGTGCGCGACTCACCGCTATTGCTCTCAATACGGTAGAGCATCTCCCCAAACAGAATAGTCAGCAGTGGAAACCCGATCAGCAGGCCAACACCCCAAGCAAGCCAGGTCTCCTGCAACAGCCAGTCAAGCACGGGAAGGCTCCGGCGCGGCCGGCGTCATGCACCATATCTGCACATTCTCTCCACCATCTACCCTGATCTGTCCCCCATCGGTGAATCCCTCTTTGTCATGCAGCTGAGCATACATCTGCTCGGTGATGCAGATAGAGCCTGACACGGCAGCAAAACAGACCTCGCTGGCCAAGTCCACCGTGCTGCCCCAGATGTCATAGGTAAAACGGTGTCGGCCAACGACACCCGCCAGCACCGTTCCGGAATGAATACCGATGCGCAGCTCCAATTTCAGGTCATACTCCCGGCCAATCCGCTGCACAATCGTCATCATCTCCCGGGCAAATTCAAGCGCGCGTTTATCATGATCCAGCCGGGGAGTCAGCAGGCCACAAGCGGCAATGTAATCGTCACCTATAGTCTTGATCTTGTCCACACCATGACCCGCAGCAGACTCATCCAGCTCAGCAATCAGGTGATTTAATCTGGCAATGGAGTGTTCGGGATTTTCATCTTCACCATGGCTGCTGAGCCCCGTCAGCGTGGTAACGATCACGGAGACATTGGGAATACGATCAACAATCTGCTCCTCTCCCGCCTTCATGCGCTCCGCTATAGACTCCGGTAAAATACTATGCAGCAGCAGGGCATTCTCCTGCTCCTTGTCTTCGATAATCTGTTTCTGCTTCCGGACGCCATCAACCATGGTGTTGAACGAGTTGGCCAGCTCACCAAACTCATCCCGACTGTCAATATTCACCCGAACATCCGACTCACCCGCTCCTACCCGACGCATCCCGGCCACCAGCGCGTGAATCGGCCGGGTGATATAGCTTGCCAGCAGCAGTGCCAGCAGGGTGATAACCACACCCAGAATAGTCGCCGAAACCATGACATGACGCCGGAAGCGATCGATGGGCTGGCGGATCTCGGCGATATCCATCTCGGACAAAATAACCCAATCCATACCATGCACCCGCAGTGGGGCATACGCACTCATCACCGGAACGCCTCGATAGTCCACCACCTCTTGCGTTCCTGTTTTTCCACTCAAGGCAAGATCCACCGTCTCACCATGCACCGGCTGAAACAGGATCGTAGTGTTATTTTTTTCAATGCGCTGGATCTCATCGGCAGGCATTCCTATCTCTCGCAGCATCTGAAGATAATGGTCCCGATCCTGAATCAGAAAACGGGAATCGGAACGCATCAGATGATTACGGCCCACCAGATACACCTCACCCGTCTCGCCCATACCGCTGCTCTTCCACTCCCGGTTGCTGGTCATAACGTTATTCAGCTCATCACTGGGAACCTGCAAGGCAAGAATGCCTGCAATTTCCCTCCCATCGAACACCGTCACCGCAACAAAAGCCGCTGGGGCCCCATAGGAGGGGGTATAGACATCGTAATCCTGAAACCTGACACGACCGCGCTCCCTGGTGCGCATTACCTCTTTGACAAGCTGGGCGAAATTACTGGAAGCATAGGGACCATGCAGCAGGCTGGTGGCGAAATCGGTCTCCTTGAATACTGAATAGATAATATCGCCGCTCTCGGGATCGATCAGAAACAGATCGTAGTAGCCAAATTTCTTGATTAAACTGCGCAAACTTTCATGGTAACGCTCATGCACCTGGGCATAATAACCCTCGTCACCTGGCGCACGTATCAACGCATCTTTTTCACCCACCTCATTTGGATTGGCGGCAATATAGTGGTACTGAAGCCAGGCGGCGGCTGCGTCATCCGGAAGATAGTGTTTCACCTCCGGTTCACCACCCATGCGATCTTTCAGACGGGGAACAAATTCGTTACGATAATATTCGGCAAGCTGCTGCTTTTGTGGCCCGGAAATAGATTCACGTTCAGCCAGATGATAAGCGGTGCGAAACTCATTGAGTGCCTCGATAATGGTGCGGTTTTCCGCAAACGCCAGTACCTGATCATGGATATCTGAAAAATAGGCCTGCACCTGCTGGGTCTTGGCTGCCCGCAGTGTTGTCAATTCATTATATACCGCCTCATTTAACGCATCCCTGGCGGAACGGAATCCTTGGTAACCAACCACCGCAATGCTGACAAAACTAGCAAGCAACAGCAGAATGACCAGTTTGGATCGGATACTCAAACGCCCGCTAAAATTCATCCGTCACTCCCTTCACGACAAAAAACCTCTTCGCGCCGTCCCCATTATACATAAGCTATAGAACTCTAAATACACGTTTTATCGCCCTTTTCCATTCAACAAGCCGAAAATCTGCTATTTTGTACTACAGTTATATATAACCCTGAATAAATTTCACAAAAAGGGATCTATATGCAAATCAGTCACAATCCATTGCATTTATTCATTGCTATATTTTTAATTTTTATTGTTCTGGAAAACAGCGCGAACGCTGAAACAGACGGAAGCAAGCTGTTCGCAATAAACTGCGCCGCCTGTCACGGCGACAACGGTGATGGCGGCATTGGCATTCCCCTGGCACTGCCGGATTTCCTTACCAGCGTAACGGATGATTATCTTTTCAAGACAATTCGTCATGGCCGGCCGGGACGAATCATGCCGGCTTTCCAGCATCTCAGCGATGAACAGACCCATGCCATCGTCAAACATATTCGCAGCTGGGTACCCAAAGAGGTAAAAATTATTTCTCAGGGCGCGACAGGAAACCCTGAAAAAGGGAGGGATATTTTCGCCAGAAACTGTGCTCGCTGTCATGGCCCACTGGGAAAGGGAGGAGCAGGTACCGGAATAAACTTCACCCGGCTGCATCACCTCCCCATCGTTGCGCCGGGACTGAACAATTCGGGCTACCTTGCTGCCGCCTCGGACGAAATCATCCGAACAACCCTGCTCAAGGGGCGACGCGGAACACCCATGCTGCCCGCTGCAAAAATGGGGCTCACGTCTGAGGATGTGGATGATGTGGTCAGCTACATCCGCAGCTTTGAAAAAGAACTTCAGAGCTCAGCCGACACGGCAACAGGCCCCGTTAAATCCACACTTTTTGCCACATCAACAGACTCGTTTGATGAAACGGCAGAGAAGATCAGACGGGCTATTTCTGAAAAGCGGCTGCGCATCATCCGACAACACTATCTTGACGATGGGCTGGTCGCCCAGGGGGAGGAGAATAAAAAGCAGCTGGTCATTCACTTTGGCAACATCCAGCAGATAAATACCTTGCTGACAATTGATCCACGAATGGGGCTGTTCCTTCCCAACCGCCTCACCATCCTGGAACAGGATGATGGCAAGGTCATGGTTACTGCTGTCAACCCGCTGCGCTTTGGCACTCTGTTCAACAATGCCAATCTGGAGCACACATCCAGAGAGCTGCACAAAATCTATTCGGCTATTCTTAAAGAGGTTTCGGAATGAAAACAGAACATCCTCTGCGTGGCATCCTTTTTTTCATCCTGCTGATGCTGGCATCCCTGCCACTGCAGGCAGATCACCTGATTATGGTTCGCGCCCACCAGCCACTCCCTGCAGCACTGGACAGTTTGAAACAGACAATTCAAAAACAGGGGTACACTGTAGCCCGGGTGGATATGGTTAATATCGGCCTGCTCGGAATGGGCTATACCAGCAACAAATACCGCGCCGTTTTTTTCGGCAAGGCCGGTGAGATAGAAGAACTCTCCCGCAAATACCCGCAGCTCACGCCCTATCTACCTCTGCGCATTGCAATATTTGCTGAAGGAGACAGCACTCTGCTGGTGACCATCAATCCATCAACCTACCGTGAATTTCTGTCCACGGAAGAACCCGCTGAAATATTCAATCGCTGGGAAAAAGATATTGAGGATATTCTCTCCCGCATGGCAGAGCCATCAAACAAAACCCAACGGGAGAATGACAGATAAAAACCGCGCCAACCGATAACTCTTCATCAGCACACCCCATCCAAAAAAACCGGCGGAACAGAACTCCCGCCGGTCCGATATGGTGTGCCATGCAAATCCCGATTTATAAGGTATAACCTGCCTGCAGGGCAAAAGATGTTTTGGTATCTTCCGAAGCACCGTTCTCATCAGCGAAAATCCTGTTGTCGCTACTAACATAGGATAACTCCGCACGTACGAAGGTGTTGCCCGAGAAATTATAGGTAGGCGTAATGGTCAATGTGGTCGCGCTATCCACACCGAAAACACCGCTGTCTCCATCACTCAGGAACTCCACGCGCACCGGTACAGTTATCCTGTCACTCAAGCTCGGCGTCGCATAAAGTGCAATGCCAAAGGCGGTATCATCCCCACCAGCAACCGGTGCCTCATCGAGCATATGGTAGTCAAAATTAGCCGCTACCGGGATGTTACCAATTTTGCCAGAAACTATGACATCGACCAGACTTTTGTAACCGTCATAAGTGTAATAGCTGACAGCGTAATCCATGGGACCAACAGAACCGTTGGTGCCAACCGCCCAGGCAGAATCAGCGCTACCCAGAGCGTCATCATTTGCCTCAGCATAAAATCCCATGCCGCCCGCATCAAAATTGACACGCAGGCCAGGATAATAGACCGGTTGGCCACCCCACAAGGCCGCGATAGTAGCGTACTGATTACCGTAGGAAGGAGCAACTTCATAGCCAACTTTAGTAGCAAGCTTGCCAGCCTCGATGCTCAGACCCTCGACCGGAGCAACAGTGAGCCAGCCATACTGCAGGCCATAGCTATAAGGACTATTGCCTACCCCTCCATCCAATATCGTGATAGCGGCCAGAGTGCCGAAGGCACCAACGAAACCAACGCCCTCAGTGGCATCCCCGGACAGCTCGACAACGAAATCGGAAACCTGATAGTTGTCATTGTTATCACTGCCGGTATTACTGGTATAGAAGTAACCGGCGGTCATCCCCCCGGCCAGTTTGATATCAGCCGTAGAGGCAATGGTGCCGGCGAAAGCGGCCGGCATGGTGAGTGTAGCGATGGTCGCAGCGAGAATACTCTTACGCATATCTATAATTCCTCAATAATTTGGTTTTCATAACTTCGCGCCACCCCTCGATGACGCGTTCCCTTGTGATTCGAACGCTGTCTGCAAACATTGCTCACAAGCGTTCCGGCGGCCCGCTGGAAGCCAACTCTTTCCACGGCAACAATCGAAAGAGATAGCAAAACTCAAGCCACGACAAAATATACACGCATATCAACAGATTAAATAGCACACCAAGAACGAGGCGGCCGAAGATGGCCCAAAACAGTGCAGCCATATCTTCTGGCGCACTATTTTGGAGCGGAGAACCTGCCCTGCGTGAAAAAAAGCCGCTCCTCCACAATGGTAGCGCCCAATGGATCGTACCCGTGCGATACTACACGCACCGTGAAAGAGCAGGCAGCCCTCTGCTGAAACCCCGGACAATACCGATGTCTATCCAGCAACCAGTTCGATAACATGCCGCAACAGATTCAACGAGGACACAGAAACACTCTTCATCGCTCCGTCATGCAGGAAGGTAAATAGGTAAAGAACAATTGGGTTAGAATAGCGCCTTTTGCATTAACGACAATGGAACAGACACAGCTCACCTCCCCGCTGCAACCTGAGTTACCATCAAAACCCGGCTCCCGCCTGGACTGGGGGCGGCTATACGGCAGCAGTTTCGGTCTGGCCATCCATGCCGCAGCCACCCGGCACAATGCACCAGTCATGGTGACTACTCCGGACACGGCAACAGCACTGCGGCTGGAACAGGAGTTGCAATTTTTCAGCAGCGGCACGCCGCAACCCGTTCCGGTGCTCAGCTTCCCCGACTGGGAGACGCTGCCCTATGACATTTTCTCCCCGCATCAGGAGATCATCTCCCAGCGCCTGGCCACGCTCTACCGTTTGCCGGAGCTGAAAAACGGGGTTCTGATCGTGCCGGTCTCCACCCTGATGCAGCAGCTCCCCCCGCGCCACTATCTGGATGCCCATGCCCTGATGCTGGACACCGGCCAGCGGCTGGATCCGGAAAAACTGCGCCGGCGGCTGGAGAACAGCGGTTACAACTGCGTCTCCCAGGTGATGGAGCACGGCGAGTTTGCCGTACGCGGCAGCCTGATCGACCTGTTCCCCATGGGCAGCGACCGGCCCTACCGTATCGACCTGTTCGACGACGAGATCGAGAGCATCCGCACCTTCGATCCCGAGACCCAGCGCACCCTGGAAAAGGTGGAGAAGGCCCACCTGCTGCCGGCGCGCGAATTCCCCCTCACCCCCGAGGCGATCAGGCAGTTCCGCCAGGCCTACCGGGATCAGATCGAGGGTGAACTCACCCGCAGCCTCATCTACCAGAGCGTCAGCGATGGCCTGGCGCCGCCGGGCATCGAGTACTACCTGCCGCTGTTCTTCGAGCGGACCGCCACCCTGTTCGACTATCTGCCGCAGGAGGGGCTGATATTTGTCACCGAGGGGGTTCAGGAGGCAGCCGAACGGTTCTGGTCGGAGGCACAACAGCGCTACGAGAGCCGCCGTCATGATGTCGAACGCCCGCTGCTGCCGCCGGAGAAACTGTTCCTGCGCAGCAACGAGCTGTTTGCCGCCGTGGGGCGGTTCAGCCAGGTGCGCCTGCACCACTTCAAGCAGATCGGCAAGGGAATCAACTACGCCACCGCGGCGCCTGCCGATCTCAACCTGAACAGCCCCGCCGCGCGTGGCAGCGAGGCCCTGCGCCACTGGCTGCAGGAGTTCCCCGGCCGGGTGCTGCTCGCCGCCGAAAGCACCGGCCGCCGGGAGGCGCTGCTGGAGCTGCTCAAGGCCGATGAGATCCACCCCACCCGGTACGGGAGCTGGCAGGCATTCCTGCAGGGAGAGGCGCCGGTGGGGATCACCGTCGCCCCGCTGGAGCAGGGGCTGGTGCTGGAGCAGCCTGCGGTGGCCGTGGTTACCGAATCGCAGCTGTTCGGCGCCCATGCCATCCAGCGCAGCCGGCGGCGCACCCGCCAGCGCGAGGCGGACGCCATCATCCGCGATCTGGCCGAGCTGCAGGCCGGCGCCCCGGTGGTGCACGAAGATCACGGCATCGGCCGCTTTCTCGGCCTGCAGAAACTGACCGTGGGCGACACCGAGGCGGAGTTTCTGGCCCTGGAGTATGCCGGTGGCGACAAGCTCTATGTGCCGGTGGCCTCCCTGCATCTGATCAGCCGCTACAGCGGCGCGGCGCCGGAGAACGCCCCGCTGCACAAGCTGGGCAGCGGCCAGTGGGAGCGCGCCAAACGCAAGGCCAGTGAAAAGGTGCGCGATGTGGCCGCCGAGCTGCTGGATATCTACGCCCGGCGCGAGGCACGGCAGGGGCACGCCTATCCGGTCGATGATCAGTACGCCGCCTTTGCCGCCAGCTTTCCATTCGAGGAGACCGCCGATCAGCTGGAGTCGATCCACGCCGTGTTGCAGGACATGGCCTCGGACAAACCGATGGACCGGCTGGTATGCGGCGATGTGGGTTTCGGCAAGACCGAAGTGGCGATGCGCGCCGCCTTCGTCGCCGTGCAGGGGGGCAGGCAGGTGGCGATGCTGGTGCCCACCACCCTGCTCGCCCAGCAGCACTTCCAGAGCTTCCGGGACCGTTTCGCCGACTGGCCGGTGAACATCGAATCCATCTCCCGCTTCCGCTCCCGCAAGGAGCAGCAGCAGGTGCTGGCCGGACTGGAGAACGGTACCATAGACATCATCATCGGCACCCACAAACTGCTGCAGGCGGGGGTGAAATACAAGCAGCTGGGGCTGGTGATCATCGACGAGGAGCACCGTTTCGGCGTGCGCCAGAAGGAGCGCTTCAAGGCGCTGCGCTCCGAGGTGGACATCCTCACCCTCACCGCCACCCCCATCCCGCGCACCCTCAACATGGCCTTCTCCGGGCTGCGCGAGTTCTCGGTGATCGCCACCGCCCCGGCGCGGCGGCTGCCGGTGAAGACCTTCGTCAGCGAGTGGAGCGACACCCTGCTCGCCGAGGCCATCCTGCGCGAGATCAAGCGCGGCGGGCAGGTCTATTTCCTGCACAACAAGGTGGAGACCATCGAGAAAACCGCTGCCACGGTGCGAGAGCTGGTGCCCGAAGCACGGGTTCAGGTGGCCCACGGCCAGATGGGAGAGCGGGAGCTGGAGCGGGTGATGGCCGACTTCTACCACCAGCGCTTCAACGTGCTGGTCTGCACCACCATCATCGAGACCGGCATCGACGTGCCCAGCGCCAACACCATCATCATCGACCGCGCCGACCG
>JAJRUX010000088.1 GCA_024277575.1 Gammaproteobacteria bacterium
GGGTTGGCCTGTCAGCGTCCATGGCCGCGTTGCGCCTCTTGGCAAGGACTAAGGCCATTCCCTGTGAGGCGCGCCTTGCCCTGAACGCTGACAGACCAACTGAATCCTAATTTATTACCTTGAAAGAGTACTAGCTTGTCACTCCAGTTTTTTTGTTTCTTTCTTTAAAAGAATATTAACATAATGGTTATCTTGCCTTATCGATGTTATTTCCTGTGAAAGAGTTGGATGGCTGGCCGATATAAGAATCGACAGCGATGGAGGGGGAATGAAGGCCGCAGAACTATTCATTAGATGTCTTGAGAATGAGGGTGTCGAGTGTATATATGGCATTCCAGGTGAGGAAAACCTGGAGTTTATGGATGCTTTGCTCGACTCCTCTATCCGATTTGTTACGGTGCGTCATGAGCAGGGAGCTGCTTTCATGGCGGACGTCCATGGCCGGTTGACCGGGAAGGCCGGTGTTTGCCTGGCTACCCTTGGGCCTGGTGCAACCAACCTTATTACCGGTGTAGCCGATGCCAATATGGATCATGCGCCCATGGTAGCGATAGCGGGTCAGGCGGCTACCAACCGTTTGCACAAGGAGTCCCATCAGGTTCTGGACCTGGAGCGTATTTTTCACCCGGTTACCAAATACTCATCCCGCCTGTTGACACCCAATATCATCAGCGAGGTTGTGCGCAAGGCTTTCAAGGTGGCGCAAACGGAAAAATCCGGCGCCTGTTTTATCGAGTTTCCGGAAAACATTGCCGAGATGCCCATTGATGATGAGCCACTCCCTGTCAAACATGCCACTATTCCGGAGCCACCGCGGGAACGGGTGGAGTATGCGGCAAAGGTGATTTCCGAGGCGCAAAACCCGATCATTCTTGCGGGTAATGGTGTAATCCGGGGGCGAGCATGGCAGCAACTGGCTGATTTTTCTGCCCGGCTCAATATCCCGGTGACCAATACCTTTATGGCCAAGGGTGTGGTTCCCTTTGCCAAAAATCCGCTGGCACTGGGCAGTGCCGGATTGCAGTCAAAGGATTATGTCACCTGTGGTTTCGACCGGGCGGATGTCATTATCTGTATTGGCTATGATCTGGTGGAGTATCACCCTTATTTATGGCACCCAACCAAGGATCGCGCCATTGTTCATATCGATATGTCGCCCGCTGAAGTCGATGCTTACTATCCTGTTACTGTTGGGGTAGTGGGTGATCTGAAGCACAGTCTGCTGCGCATTGCAGAGCTGGCGACTCCCCATACCGGGCACGCCATGCGAGCGCTGCGGGATATTCTGGTGGAGGATATGAACCAGCATCGTGATGATTTCAGTTTTCCGGTCAAGCCCCAGAAGCTGATCTGGGATCTGCGTACTGCAATGGATTTGCCAGATATTGCAGTATGTGATGTCGGGGCGCACAAAATGTGGATGTCGCGGATGTTCCGCTGTGAGCGGCCCAATACCTGTATTATCTCCAATGGGTTTGCCAGCATGGGTATCGCGTTACCCGGCGCCATTGCTGCTACGCTTGCCATGCCGGATCGGCGAGTTGTGGCAGTTACCGGTGATGCCGGTTTTCTAATGAATTCACAGGAGATCGAAACTGCCGTGCGACTCAAAATACCCTTGGTGGTTCTAATCTGGAATGATGGTGGCTATGGGCTTATTGAGTGGAAGCAGATGAACCGTTTCGGACGCAAATCAAATGTCGATTTCAGCAACCCCGATTTTGTTATGTATGCCGAGTCTTTTGGTGCGCGGGGGGTTCGTATTGAGCAAACTGAAGAGTTGCTCTCGGTTTTGCGGGAAGCGCTGTTGCACAATGGTGTTACAGTCATTGACTGTCCCGTGGACTATAGCGAAAACCTGAAGCTTACCAAGCAGATGGGAGAGATGGTATGTCCTATCTAAGTGAGCTGAATACGGTACCCGCGAAGAAAAGAGTAGTGCCTCAGTCTGCACCAGGAACCCGTCTAAAGTTGCTCAGTTACAATATTCAGGTGGGTATTGCGACCCAGCGGCCACGCCACTATCTAACCAAAAGCTGGCGCCACATTCTTCCTCATTCGGAACGATTCAGTAATTTGGACCATATAGCCCATCTGCTGCATGATTACGATATTGTCGGCTTGCAGGAGGTGGATGCGGGAAGTCTGCGTAGCAACTTTATCAATTTGACCGAGTATTTGGCAGACAAGGCGGGATTTCCCTTCTGGCATCATCGGGTCAACCGGCGCCTGGGCAAGTTTGCGCAGCACGCCACGGGATTGCTCAGCCGGATTCGTCCGGCCAAAGTTGCTGAACAGCGTCTGCCTGGATTGATTCCCGGTCGGGGGTTTACGGCGGCGTTGTACGGCCACGGGGAAGAGTCGCTGGTTGTGTTCAATATTCATCTGGCGTTGAGTAGACGTGTCCGGCTTGAGCAGATCAGTTATCTTGCTGATTTGATCAATCAGTATCCGCATGTCATATTGATGGGGGATATGAATTGCCAGCCGGATAGTCCCGAGCTGTGTTATCTGTTTCACAGAACCCGACTGCGCGAGCCTCTGGAGAAGTTTCACACATTTCCCAGCTGGCAGCCAAACCGCAATATCGATCATATTCTGGTGACGCCGGAGCTGGAGGTTCGTCAAGCACGGGTTTTAAAACATGCATATTCTGACCATCTCCCGATATCCATGGAACTTACTGTGCCTGATACGGTGTTTCTGCAGCGGTAATAGCACCGGGCTAATGGAGCTGTTTTTGTAACGCCCCGCCAGCCTTCTTGCTGTTTAGAGCGTGACCTTTCCGTTTCCGACAGCGTTCAATATTACATACCTCTTCAACCATATGTAATCGGCTCACACTGTCTTTGCCCAGAAATTGAACTCCTATTTCAACATCACTGTTTTTATGTCGGCACCACGATACTCGTCCTCGTGTCTCAACGTCCGGGCCGAGAGATGGCAGCCGGACATACACCTCGGTGCCTGTTTCGATAGGTTCATCTGTTTTGCAACAGAGGCCGCCAAAGCTGATGTTCTTGAGCAGTTGGCTTTTGCCTGCCGGGGCTCTTCTGCTGGAAATCTCAACAGGTATGTTGGAGGGTTGTCGGATGAAGGTTCTCATTCTGCCAGTACTCCGCTGAGGTGTACAATGCATGTTGGCAAGGGGGAATGCTTTGTCTCGGTACCAATACTAACTATAGACAAGAATCGGCAGGATGGTTCACTTTTTACCGCTAATTGCAAACGCCTATCAGTGTTAGTATGCTAACTTGCTAACACTTATACAGAATAAAATGGATAAATAATCAGGTTATGTCAGATCTCAGCGTTGTTATTCTCGCAGCAGGTCAGGGGACGCGCATGCGTTCAAGGTTACCAAAGGTGCTGCATGAAGTGGCGGGGAAGCCAATGCTTCAGCACGTAATAGATGCGGCGGAGAAGCTCTCTGCCAGCGCCATCTATGTAGTGTATGGTCATGGTGGAGATACAGTACGTTCCAGCCTGGCCTCTCAGCCAGTTCAATGGGTCGAACAGGTGGAGCAGCTGGGCACCGGTCATGCCGTCAACCAGGCAATGCCCGGTATACCGGAGCATCACACGGTGATGGTGCTGTATGGCGATGTGCCGCTTATTACGGATGGGACACTGAAGCAGCTGGCGGTTGCGGCAACAGATGGCTTGGGTCTGCTTACCACACATCTTCCCGAACCCGGGGGTTATGGCCGTATCGTCCGTGATGAAGAGGGGAATGTGCTGGCCATTGTTGAAGAAAAAGATGCCTCGGAGCAGCAGCGTACCATCCAGGAGGTAAATACCGGGATGCTTGCGGTCAGCGCAGCAAACCTTCGGCGCTGGCTGGATGCGCTGGACAACAACAATGCCCAGGGGGAGTACTATCTGACGGATATCATTGCCAGTGCGGTAAGTGAAGGGATCTCTGTCCGGACAGTGAATCCCGGGGCTGTTGCTGAGGTGATGGGCGTCAACAACCGGGTTCAACTGGCCGAACTGGAGCGGGACTACCAGCGGCGCCAGTGTGAGGAGCTGATGATGTCCGGAGTGACACTGCGGGATCCGGAACGTTTCGATCTGCGCGGTAATCTGGCAGTCGGGCAGGATGTTATTATTGATGTAAATGTCATCATGGAAGGGGATATTTCACTGGGCGATGGAGTTTTTATCGGGCCAAACTGCTACCTGCGTGATGTTACCGTAGCAGCGGGCACCCGTATCAACAGCCACAGCGTGCTGGAGCAGGCTGATATCGGCGCGGATTGCCGTATCGGACCGTTTGCGCGTGTTCGCCCGGAAACCCGGTTGGCCGATAAAGTTCACATAGGGAATTTTGTAGAAATAAAAAAGAGCCGGGTAGCAACCGGTTCCAAAATCAATCATCTCAGCTACGTGGGTGACAGTGTCATTGGCAGCGGTGTCAACGTTGGCGCCGGTGTCATCACCTGTAATTATGATGGTGCAAATAAACATCGTACCGTTATTGGCGACAACGCCTTTATCGGTTCGGATACCCAGCTGGTGGCACCGGTTCAGGTGGGTGCCGGGGCTACCATCGGTGCGGGTTCGACCATAACGCATGATACCCCGGCGGGAGAGCTTACTTTAAGCCGAACCAGGCAAAAAACCATTAACGGTTGGCATCGGCCGACAAAAAAAACAGATTAGGGGAGCAGATATTTATGTGTGGTATTGTTGGCGCAGTTGCCGAGCGGGATGTTACACCGATCCTTTTGGAGGGCCTGAAGCGCCTGGAATATCGTGGCTACGATTCAGCCGGTGTTGCCGTACTGAATGCCAATGGGAAACTGGAACGTCAGCGCGCTGTCGGCAAGGTCAGCATGCTGGAGTCCGGTATGGAGCAGCATCCCTTGCAGGGCCATGTCGGCATCGCCCACACGCGCTGGGCAACGCATGGCAAGCCCACAGAGTCGAATGCTCACCCTCACATCTGCAGCGAAAGTGTGGCGGTGGTACACAACGGCATCATTGAAAATCATGAAAATCTGCGCCAGCAGCAGAAAACAGCGGGTTACCGGTTTACCTCCGAGACGGATACCGAGACCGTTGTTCATCAGGTACATCACTATCTGGAACAAGGCAAGGATCTACTGGATGCGGTACGGGCAACTGTTGCTGATCTGGAAGGTGCCTACGCATTGGGCGTTGTCTGTACAGCTGAACCAGAGCGGTTGATTGCCGCCCGGCTGGGCAGCCCGCTGGTTATCGGTGTTGGTATCGGAGAATATTTTATCGCCTCGGATGTGGCTGCGTTGCTGCCTGTAACCCAGCGCTTTATTTTTCTTAAAGAGGGAGATATCGCTGATATACGCCGAGATGAGTTGACCATCTATGATGCACGTGGCAAGCAGGTCGAGCGTCCGGTGCGGGAAAGTGAGCTGACGGCGGATGCGGCAGAGCGTGGAAACTATCGTCACTACATGCAGAAGGAGATCTTTGAGCAGGCCCAGGCCATAGCCAATACCCTGGAAGGGAGAACCAGCGGGAAACGGGTTCTGGAACAGGCTTTTGGCCCTGGAGCCGGAGAGATTTTTGACGCTGTTCAAGGGGTGCATATTATTGCCTGTGGGACCAGCTATCATGCCGGCCAGATAGGCCGCTACTGGCTGGAATCCTTGGCAGGCGTGCCCTGCAGCGTTGAGGTGGCTAGTGAGTTCCGTTACCGGAAACAGGTGGTACGGCGTAATTCGCTGGTGGTGACCATCTCCCAGTCCGGTGAAACAGCGGATACCCTGGCGGGGTTGAAAGAGGCCAAGCGATTAAATTTCGGCAAGGCGCTGACCATCTGTAATGTGCCGGAGAGCTCTCTGGTGCGGGAGTCGGATCTCTCTCTGATGACCCGGGCGGGTCCCGAGATCGGTGTGGCTTCTACCAAGGCCTTTACCACCCAGCTTGCGGCTCTGATGCTGTTGGTGATTGTGCTGGGGCGTCGTCACGGCATGACAGAGCAGGATGAGGCCAGGTTGGTAGAGCAGCTGGAAAGTCTGCCTCGGCGTATTGAGGAGGTACTGCGCCTTGATTCTACCATTGAGGCCTTGGCCGAGCGGTTTGCCGACAAGAATCATGCTCTTTTTCTGGGAAGGGGGGCGCAGTATCCGGTAGCCATGGAAGGGGCGCTCAAACTGAAGGAAATCTCCTATATTCACGCCGAGGCCTATCCGGCGGGGGAGTTGAAGCACGGCCCGCTAGCACTGGTAGATGCGGATATGCCGGTGATTGTGGTCGCGCCCAACAATGAGTTGCTGGAAAAACTGAAATCCAACCTTCAGGAGGTGCGGGCACGAGGCGGCGAGTTGATTGTCTTTGCTGATGCGCGGGCAGAGATGGATAGCGGGGATGGAATCCAGATCCTCGACATATCTCCGACCGACGATGAGATTTCCCCGATTATCTTTACCATTCCCCTGCAGCTGCTCTCCTATCATGTTGCTCTTATAAAAGGCACCGACGTCGACCAGCCCCGCAATCTGGCCAAGTCAGTTACCGTGGAGTAGCGGGTTGTGCCGGGCTTTGGGCCGTAAGGTGCAAGGCCCGGATGCAGTGTTCGATATGCTGCTGGTCGCCTTTGTTGGGAGGTCTCTGCGACTCCTGAATGTTGGCAAGAAGTTGTTCCAGTTCGCGAGCTACACTGCTGATCTGGTGGTAGCCGTATATAGCGCCTGAACCGGTCAGGTTGTGAGTGTCATGCAGGAGAGAGTCAAGGGCTTGCTGATCCCCCTGTTCAACAAAACGTTGCCACGTTTTCTCCAGTTGCCGAATTTTGTCTGGGAGTTCCTGAGCGTATTGGCGTTGCAGCGCCTGCAAGCGTAGTTGCAATTTTCCTGTTTCTGATTTCATGCCGGGCTATTCCAATAGAGAACAGTAGCACTATCGGCACTTTATAGCACCGGCATGAAAATTGGCTGGTGTGATAACTTACTTTGTGGACTGAATATGCCAGACGTTTTTGATTTCGTCACAGAGTGTCAAGGGATCGAATGGCTTGGCGAAGACGGCAATGGCGCCTTGCGCCTTGAGATCAGCTATTTCTTGGGGATTGTTTTTTGCGGTCATGAATATGACGGGTGTGGAGGCGAGCTCCGGTAGTTGACGTAGTGCCCTGAGCGTTGTCGGACCGTCCATTCCCGGCATCATCACATCCAACAGGATTAGATCAGGCATAAAATCCACTGCCGCTGTGATGGCCTCA
>JAJRUX010000089.1 GCA_024277575.1 Gammaproteobacteria bacterium
ATCTGATCTCCCATTCTTGCGAGGATACGGGCTCTTGGCCCAGGCAACTGTTCGGGTTGTGGTCAGATGAGGGGGAGGCGATCCGTGCTGCTAACGGTGTGGTCACCAAGGCTGTGTCGATCTACCTCCCCCGAGCCTCGACATAACGCTTTTTGGATATACAAGGCTGTTGAAAAGGCCTCAGGCGAGTGCGAGACAAGGCGAAATTCGGGGAAAAAGCGCAGTTTACATGGAGTAAATGAGCATTTTGAGCCGGATTTCAACACTGGATCGTGCCGCATGAGGCTTTTTCAACAGCCTGTTAAAGGTTGAGATTGTTTTAATAACGGAATAAGGTAGGTGTATGGAGACGATGGCTGGGTGGGAACAGGTGCTGTTGGGACTGCTGGTGGTAGTCATTCTGGTCTGGTTCTTTCCGGGATTGAAGCGTACCCTCAAAAATGCCCCGAAGGCGACAGCCGGTGACTGGAAGAGCCTACTGATTCCTATTGGTCTTGTCGTTTTATTCGTATTGTTACTGTTATCTCTTGTTTGACGTATTGGAGTAATCTGAAGATGGGCGCCTACCAACATATCCTGCTTGCAGTTGACTTTATGCCTGGAGTGGAACAAGTTTGCGGGCGAGCCCGGGAGCTTGGGAAATGTACTGGAGCCCGGCTGAGTGTGATTCATGTAATTGAACCGGTGATTATGGCGCCACCCTATGAAGGCATGCCATCTCTGCCGGTTGATTTTGAACAACAGATGCTGAAATCCGCTCAGGATTCACTCAAGCAGTTGGTTGACAAGGAGGGCATAGAGGGTGCGAGCTGGTCGGTAGAGGTTGGCTCGGTAAAGTGGACTATCATCGAGCACGCCAGGGAGCAAGACGTTGATCTGATTATTATTGGCAGTCATGGCCGCCATGGGCTGGAGCGACTGCTGGGTTCCACTGCAAATGCAGTGCTTCATGCAGCTCCCTGTGACGTACTGGCGGTGCACATCGATAATTGATGAGTGATTGTATTGGTAGTTAATAAAACTTTAACAATCTGAGTAATGGTCTATCATTAGATCCGGGTTTGGAAAAAATGGGGGTAGTAGAAAGGTCGTATTTTTATCATTAGTCAACTGGAACAACACATCAAGGGGGTTCTATACAGATGAAGTTACCATTGCAAATTACCGCCAGAAATATTGAGCTTACTGAAGCTATTGAGGCTGCAGTGAGAGAAAAGGCACTAAAGCTGGAACGATTTTACGATGGAATAATGAGTTGTCGTGTGGTCGTGGAAGCGCCTCACCGTCACCAGCATAAAGGTGTGATGTACAATGCATGCATTGATATTACTGTACCAGGCTCTGAGGTTGTGGTTAAACGGGAACCGCATGAGGATTTGTATGTGGCAATTCGTGATGCATTTGATGCAGCGCGGCGACAGCTGCATAATATCTCACAAAAACAACGTGGTAGTGTCAAATCTCATAACCGGCCGGTTGATGAGCAAGTAATGGAAGTATGACCTGTTTTTACCTCTGGAAAAAGCCGCTTACAGCGGCTTTTTCTATATGGGCAGGAACAGTTCCAGCAGATTATTCAGATAGCGTTTACCCAGACTGGTGGGCCGGATGTGGAGCGCGTCTTTAATGATCAATCCTTTTTCCACCGCCGTTTCCAGTTCCATTTTCAGAAAAGCCGGCGGCAGCCCGGTATGGGCGGTGAACAGGCGGGTATCAAATCCATCCACAAGGCGCAGTGCGTTCATCATGAACTCCAGGGCGATCTCTTTGGCCGTCAGGGAGTTGCGGGTCCGGATACAGCGGGGAGAGCCTGCGTGGGCAAGGTACTGTCGGGGGTGGCGGACTTTTGTCAGCCGGGTGATGGACTGCGTATGGGGATCAGTCAGTTTGCTGTGGGCTCCGGCGCCTATCCCCAGATAATCACCAAATTGCCAATAGTTGAGGTTGTGCCGGCAGCGTTGTTGCCTGGCATAGGCTGAAACCTCATATTGTGTGTAACTGTAGCCGGCCAGCAGCTGTTTGGCCTCTTCCTGCATTTTCCATATCAGATCATCATCACAGGAAGGAGGCGGTTGATGATAAAACGGTGTATTGGGTTCGATGGTGAGTTGATAGTATGAGATATGTTCTGGCTGCAGTTCAATGGCTGTTTGCAGATCGCGCCTGGCCATTTCTGGTGTCTGTTCGGGGAGGGCAAACATCAGATCCAGATTGATATTTTCAAATCCGGCTGCCTGCGCCAGTTCAACAGCATGGCGCGCCTGCTGGCCGGTGTGGATGCGTCCCAGTTTCCGGAGTGAACCATCATCGAAACTCTGAATGCCGATGGAAAGACGATTGATTCCGGCAGCGCGAAACTCCCTGAACCGCTCTGCGTCAACGGCGCCGGGGTTGGCCTCCAGCGTAATCTCGGTATCGGTACCGAAGCGGAGTCTGGCCCGCAGTTGTGACAGAAGATTTTCAATGCTTCGCGCTGAAAACAGGCTGGGTGTACCTCCGCCGATAAACAGGGTATTGATGGTGCGCCCCCAGATCAGGGGCAGATCATTTTCCAGATCAGTAACCAGGGCATCCACATAAGCAGACTCCGGCGGCGGAGTATCACCGCTCTCATGGGAGTTGAAATCACAGTAGGGGCACTTCCGGATACACCAGGGAATGTGGATATACAGGCTCAGCGGGAGCGGGGTGTTGAAACGGGGCTGATGCCCTGACAACAGTGGTTTCAGCATGGGGTAATCAGGGATAACTCCTCTTTCAGCTTCAGCAGGGCCTTGCCGCGATGGCTGATACGGTTTTTTACTTCCGGCTCCAGTTGTGCGCTGCTGCATTCAAGAGCAGGGATGTAGAATACCGGATCATATCCAAATCCGTTTTCGCCCTGTGGCTCATGCAGTATATATCCCTCCCAGGTTCCCTGACAGATCACGGGGCAGGGATCAGCGGCATGCCGCAGATAGACCAGCAGACAGCGAAAGCGCGCCGTGCGTTGCTGATCAGGAATATCCCGCAGTGTGTGCAACAGTTTCCGGATATTCTCCTGATCACTGGTCTTCGGACCCGCGTAGCGGGAGGAGTAGATTCCCGGGGCGCCCTGCAGCGCATCGACCTCCAGCCCGGAATCATCAGCGATAGCGGGAAGGCCGGTATGCAGGGCTGCGCTGCGCGCCTTCAGCAGGGCGTTTTCCACGAAACTGAGGCCGGTCTCTTCAATCTCCGGCACCGCCAGCCCGGTCTGTGGCAGAATCTCCAGTTCAAGCTCTTTCAGCAGTTGTCTCAGTTCACGAACCTTGCCCGGGTTGCCGCTGGCCAGCACGATACGTTGCATACTACTTATCCAGCGCCTCACACTGTTTCTGGATCAGTTGTGTGATTGCCGGTTGGGCCAGATCCAGCATTGCATCCAGCTCATCCCGGCGAAAGGCATGGCCTTCGGCTGTTCCCTGAATCTCGATAAATGCACCGGCATCATTCATGACCACATTCATATCCGTCTCGGCGGTCGAGTCTTCCGCATAATCCAGATCTGCCACAGCCTGCCCGTCTACAATACCGACCGAAATGGAAGCGACGTGGCCATGAATGGGGTTCTTTTTGATGATCTTTTTATCAAGGAGATGCCGGGTTGCCGCCACCAGGGCGACATAGGCACCGGTAATGGATGCCGTACGGGTGCCGCCATCCGCCTGGATAACATCGCAATCAACAGTAATGGTTCGCTCGCCAAGAGCGGCAAGATCCACCACGGCACGCAGGGAGCGGCCGATGAGACGCTGGATCTCCATGGTGCGCCCCCCCTGGCGTCCCTGGGCCGCTTCACGGCGCATCCGGCTGCCGGTGGAGCGCGGTAGCATACCGTACTCTGCCGTGACCCATCCGCGTCCGGTTCCCTTGCGAAACCGCGGTATCTGTTCATCCACACTGGCGGTGCAGATAACCCTGGTGTCGCCAAACTCAATCAGCACCGACCCCTCTGCGTGTTTGGTGTAATCTGTGGCGATTGTAACCGGACGTATCTGCTCCGGGCTGCGTCCATCTGCGCGCATGTCTGATATCCTGCTGTTGTAAATGGCGGATAATTATAGCCGCAATTGGATTGAATCGGTTAGACTATTTCGCTCATACAGATAGCAACAGGGTATTTGCCGTATTTCAATGATTCGAAGCATGACAGCCTTTGCCCGGGCAGAGTGGCAAGGTGAACCGGGTTCACTGGATATGGAGCTGCGCTCAGTAAACCACCGCTATCTGGAGATGAGCATTCGTCTTCCGGACGAGCTGCGCTTTCTGGAAATGGCCATTCGGGAACAGATCGGAGCGCGGCTGGGACGGGGCAAGATCGAGTGCCGGCTGAACTGGCGCCCCTCTGCGGCGCAGGCCGAACTGGTTATCAATGAGGAGCTGGCGCGACGAGTGGCCCAAGCCAGCCGCGCCATTGACGCCATGCTATACAACCCCTCAGCGGTCAACTCCATGGATATACTTCGTTGGCCCGATGTGCTCCAACCACCCAAACTGGAAACAGAACCGTTAAAAAAGCAGGTGCTGGCGCTGCTGGAGCAGATTCTGGATGAGTTTACTGCAATGCGCGGCCGGGAGGGTGAGCAGCTTGCAACCCTTATCGAGCAGCGCTGCGGGGCGATAGAAAAAATGGTAGCCAAACTGCAGCAGCATCTGCCCGAAGTGACAGCACACTGGCGAGAGCGATTACAGGAGCGGCTGGCCGGCATCAGGGAAGAGCTGGATCCGGATCGGCTTGAGCAGGAGATCGTCCTGTTTGCCCAGAAAATTGATGTATCCGAAGAACTGGATCGGCTGAACGCGCATGTGAAAGAGGTAAGGCATGTGCTGGGGCAGGACAAGCCGGTGGGCAGACGGCTGGATTTTCTGATGCAGGAGCTGAACCGGGAGGCAAATACCCTTGCTTCCAAGTCGGCGGATGCGGAGACCACGCGGGCTGCCGTTGAGCTGAAAGTACTGATAGAGCAGATGCGCGAACAGATACAGAACATAGAATGATCGGTACACTCTATATTATTGCCGCGCCATCGGGAGCGGGGAAAACCAGCCTGGTAAAGGCTCTGCTGGAGAGCACGGATGGCATCGAGGTATCGGTATCCTACACCACCCGTCCATGCCGGCAGGGTGAGCAGGATGGTGTCAACTACCATTTTGTCGATTTGCATACCTTCCAGCACATGGCCGCCGGTGGTGAATTTCTGGAGCACGCCGAAGTATTTGGAAACCGCTACGGAACGGCAAAAACCAATATTATCGAGCGGTTACAGCAGGGCATTGATGTGATTCTGGAGATTGACTGGCAGGGCGCACGCCAAGTCCGGCAGGCCTTGCCGGAGGCGGTAGGTATTTTCATCATACCGCCATCACGGGAGACACTGGAACAGCGGTTGCGCAGCCGTGGGCAGGACAGCCAGGAAATAATCGAACGCCGCATGCGTGATGCAGTCAACGAGATATCCCACTATGACGAATTTGATTATCTGGTTGTAAATGACGGGTTTGAAACGGCGTTGGCAGAGCTGCGTGCCATCATTCTGGCCAGACGGTTGCGGATGGAGGCGCAGCGGGTAAAACTGAATGGGCTGCTGGCACGTCTTGTCTCCTGAACAGGCCGTCAAGAAAATAAATTAGCTGGAACGGAGTCCGTCGTTCCAGTAGAATTGCTTGCTGTTTGACTGAATAAGTGGAGTTTCCCAGCTATGGCGCGTGTAACTGTAGAAGATTGCCTTGAACATGTCGATAATCGTTTTCAACTGGTGCTGGTGGCGGCCAAGCGGGCACGGCAGATTGCGTTGGGTCAGGAACCCAAAGTGCCTTGGGAAAACGATAAACCTACTGTAGTGGCATTGCGGGAGATTGCTGCGGGCCTGACCACCAACGAGGTACTTGATGAAAAAGCTGTGGAGCAGCCTGCTACCGAAGAACAGTCGGCCCCGGCTCCGGTCCCGGCCGAGTAACCGGGCCACTCTCACCCTGCTGAAACTTGCCGGGCGAAAGAACGGCCCGGAATCGGATGTTGCCAAACTGCTTCGTCTGCTCCAGAACTATCTGGAACCTGAACAGATAGAAGAGGTCTACCGGGCCTATGAATTCGCCGCTGCGGCGCACACCGGGCAGCAGCGGCTGTCTGGCGAACCCTATATCCACCACCCCCTTGCGGTAGCGAAAATACTGGCCGGAATGCGGCTGGACTACCAGAGCATCGTCGCGGCCATCCTGCATGATGTTATCGAAGACACCCCCACTGCAAAACAGCAGCTGGTTGATGAGTTTGGAGGAGAGATTGCAGAGCTGGTGGACGGCGTCAGCAAGTTGACCCAGGTTCAGTTTGAAAGCAAGGCCGAAGCCCAGGCCGAAAATTTCCGCAAGATGATGCTCGCCATGGTGCGGGATATCCGGGTCATCCTGATCAAGCTTGCTGATCGTCTGCACAACATGCGTACCCTTGGCGCACTGCGTCCTGACAAGCGCCGCCGCATTGCCCGCGAAACCCTGGAGATCTATGCACCCATCGCCAATCGGCTGGGAATGAACTCCATGCGCGTGGAGCTGCAGGATCACGGCTTCGCCGCCATGCATCCCAACCGCTACCGGGTGCTGTCCCGCGAAATGCGCCGCGCCCGTGGCAACCGCAAGGAGATCGTGAAAAAAATCGAATCCACCATTGCCGAGCGGATTCGTCAGGAGGGCGTGGAAGGGGAGGTGATGGGCCGGGAAAAACATCTCTACAGCATCTACCAGAAGATGCAGCAGAAGCGGCTGCCGTTTCGTGAAGTGTTTGATGTTTATGCCTTCCGGATTGTTGTGGATACGGTGGATGCCTGCTATCGCATGCTGGGTATCGTGCACAGCCTGTACAAGCCGGTGCCGGGGCGTTTCAAGGACTATATCGCCATCCCGAAGGCCAATGGCTATCAGTCACTGCACACCGTGCTGTTCAGCCCCTACGGCGTGCCCATCGAGATACAGATCCGCACGAAAGACATGCACAAGGTTGCCGAGGCGGGGGTTGCATCCCACTGGCTGTACAAGACTGGCAGCGACGGCTCCCCGGCCCAGCACCATGCCCGGGAGTGGCTTCGAGAGCTGCTGGAGCTGCAACAGAATGCCGGTAACTCCATCGAATTCCTGGAGCATGTCAAAGTGGATCTGTTCCCGGATGAGGTCTATGTATTCTCTCCCAAGGGGGAGATTCTGGTGCTGCCCCGTGGCGCGACTGCGGTGGATTATGCCTACGCCGTTCATACCGATGTCGGAAACGGCTGTGTCGCCGCCAAGATTGATTACCGCCTGATGCCGCTCAAT
>JAJRUX010000090.1 GCA_024277575.1 Gammaproteobacteria bacterium
ACAGTGATTTTTGGGTTAGTTGATACATGCCAAAATTATAGCCTTGAATGCAACGATAAAAATATATGATATCCCGACTCTGAGGAGATACCACCAAAAATACCGAATCACCAAATAGCCCTTCATACAATATGGTTTTTTTTTCATGTTTGGCATGTTAATCAGCAAGATATGAGTGGTACCACCCATACCGCCAAAGTGGTATTCATGCTTATTGGGTTAAATGGGTATCCCTTGCAACATCCGTTTCCCTGTCGTTAAATCCATTCTAGAGCGGAGATAGGCACGTAGCTTCGTTATTTAAGTAGCTGGCAACATAGCAGGTGAAGATGAACTTAAGGTGCCGTACATACGCACCCTAACTCTATCCGGGGCCGGAATGTTCCTTGATACAATCAACTGTTTATTCTGCTGCCTTAGTGTCAAATGATTTATTTCCGTCGTAACGTTAAGTCTTGAGGTTTAGGCGACACCCGATTCGGTACACCACCACTACCAAAGGGTAAAAAAATATGGCTATCAAAACACACAAAGTAGAACAGCTTATCATGGCGGCAGTGGCATTTTTCTGGTGCTTTCTGCTGTGGTTTTCCAGCGCAGCGTTCGTCCCCACCATAGCGTCGCAGTTCGACCTCAGTGTGAAAGGGGTTGCACTGTTGGCGAGCTCTGCGATATGGACAGCACCGATCGCGAGACCGCTGGCCGGATGGGCCGCGGATAAATTTGGTGCGCCAAGGGCTTTTGTGCTGATCCTGGTGACATGCGGAGGTTTCAGCATACTGTCAGCTCATGCTGCTACCTTGGGGCCTGCAATAGGGGTATCAGAGTATCAGTTTCTGTTCTGGACCCGGGTGATTGTGGCTACTGCCGGCATTTCATTTGTGGTTGGCATTCAACATGTCGCGCAATGGTTTGAGTCTGAAGAGATGGGTACAGCCCAAGGACTCTATGCAGGCACCGGTAACGTCGGTGCCGGGGTTGGTGCGCTGTTGTTACCCAGAATTTATGGGCTCGATTATCAAACTGCGTTCACTCATCTCGGTATTGTTGCTTTTGTCATTGCAGCCTGGATTCTTATTCGTGGCGTCTCTGCCAAAAGTGTGGAACAGGCGGCCATGGCCAAGAAAACCGCTACGTTTCGTGATACCGCCTTCGTCTGGACCCGCCATGCAGCAATCGCGCTGATGTTTGCATACGCCATGTGCTTTGGACTCTAAATTGGTATGAATGCGTGGTTGCCCGGGTACTATAAAATGGGTTTTGAGGAGGCAATACGGCAGCTTGGTTTTGAAACCCTCAAGGATGTTCAAATTGCGGCTGGCTCTTTTGCAGCAGTGCAATCGTTCAATGCCTCACTGTTCCGTCCCTTCTCCGGCTGGATATCAGATATCTGGCAACGCAACAGATGGACACCATTCCCTCTGATCTCCAAGAAGCTGGAATACGCTCCAAGAATTCACTGGCTGATGTTTGCGCTGGTAGCAATTACCACAACAATGATTCTGCTGACTGTAGCCGGGTTGCAGAACAACCTTGTGCTTTCAGTTCTCATCCTGGCAGTGTTTGGAATAACGGTGAGCTTTGGGACCGGGGGAACCTTCGCTATTGTTCCTCTGATGTTCCGGGAGCGTCCGGGAACGGCAACCGGCTTCATCGGGGGCGTGTCCTGTGCCGGTGGCATCATCTATCCGCTCATTTATGGCGAGGCAGCTGGCTGGTTTGAAGTGGGTGGTATCCACTGGGGTTATGCGCTGGTCGCAGTATTTATGTTTATCCCCTTTATCCTATACTTTATCTGGGCAATGCATTGGGATGTTCATCCTGAAGACCATGGTTTTGGCAGCAAAGAGAAATGGCTGGGTAAACAAGCATCATAGGCCAGAGATAAATGCTGCGGCAGTCATTGCCGCAGCACCTTTAAAATGATTGTTGGAGGTACATGTTATGGGCGGAGTTTCTAAACCTGACAAGGCATATGAATATGAGCCGTGGTATAAGTACGGTGTTGGATTTCTCTTCTTTGAAGCAGCTATTGCAATAGGGGTCAGTATATACGCTCTGTCGATGGCATTCTCCGGGCAGGCCGTGCAGTTCAAGAAGAAGGTGACGTTTGATAAGCCCCAGGCGGCAGTTGAAGCGGAGGCACCGGCAAAAGAACAGCAGGATCACAGCACCATCACGGTACCAGCGAAGTAAAGAGTAGCTGGCACTGATATCTATAAACAGCGATACAGGGCTGCTCTTTTACTAACTGTTAATGTTGTTAAGAGGTCAAAGACAATGGCGGTATTCAAAAAGATTTTGGTTCCTTATGATGGTTCGCAAGTCAGCAACAGCGCCGCGGAGAAAGCGATAGCAATTGCCGCTGATCAGGGAGCGGAACTTGTCGGCCTGAAGGTTATAGCGTTTGAAGGCGAATTAGTAGCTCCCTCAGATCGGCTTTGGGCTACAATTATCGAGGATCTTGAACAAAAAGGCAGAGATATTCTTGATGAATTTGAGTCTACGGCAAAAGCGAAAGGAGTAAATGTTTCGCTTGAAGTGAAAGTGGGCTATGTAGAAGAGGAGATTGTCTCTGTCGCAAACAAGATCGGTGTTGATCTTGTTGTGATGGGGGTTGGTGAAAAAATTGGCATGCATCGTGTCAGCATACGCAGGCTTGTTAAAGAGGCGCCCTGCCCCGTGATGATAACCCATTAGTTTCGTGAACAGGTTTTTTAACTTCTATTATGAACATTGAAAAGTTTATACCGGTGGTGGCAGTGCTTGGTTTCACGGGGTTGGTTGTGAGCTTGTATCTGCTTTCGGATTATTCAGTACCATTATTGAATCTGGTCGGTGATTTTTTGAATAGCTTATAACTATTCAACCTCCCTTCCATCGTCCTAGTGATATCCATATTTATCGCTGTGGTGGGGTGCTCGAATATTGAATTCTGTGTGGACGGGCGGATTGCTGGTGCGTCCCGCCGATTCAGCTGGTAATCAGCTAACCTTCTTCGTCTTTTGCTGTGTTCTTCCCCAACAGCCCGTAAATGGGGCAGTGACCAATGAGTCCGGACATGATACCCAACCACCCCAGGGCAACAAGCCAGAACTCCTGAGAAGGAGTGACGGAATCTGAAAATGAGAGTCCTACCAGAGCAAGACCAACTATCAGGCGGATATTCCGCTCGGATTTCCCAACATTTTTTGGAAAACTTTTTCTGAAAAAATCTGCCGCCTTTCCCAATATACTCATACTGTTTCTCTAAGTTAATGCGTTAATGATGATCTCTTTTCCCAAGAGCGCTTTCTTGCGAAGACTATAGCATTGGCGTGCCAAGCCTGCATTGTTATGTCATTTCAGGGCAGTTAGTTCGGGGTACCCACAAAAAACCAAACACCGGTGTTTATTGTGTGAAATAGTTATTGATCACCGAAAAAAATACTTATTATCATGGTGTTATCAAAATTACCGCCTCTACCCATTTGTGGGTAAATTTGGTGGCCTTGCTCCTTTTCCCCCCATTGTATTAAAAGGCCGTTCATGGTTCTTTACACACTACAACGGCTATGAAGACCGGGAGCTTCTCGGTTTTTTTAATAATGTAGGTGAAGAGAGGAAACAAACCATGTCAGATCTAACTAAATGGGATCCTGAAGACACCGAGTTTTGGGAGAAAGAGGGCAAGAAGATCGCGTATCGCAATCTGTGGATATCGATTCCTAGCCTGCTGTGCGCGTTTGCCGTATGGCTGTACTGGGGAATTATCACGGTACAGATGATTAATCTGGGGTTTCCGTTTACCAAGCCGGAGTTATTTACTCTGGCCGCTATAGCAGGTCTGACGGGTGCGACCCTGCGTATCCCCAACAGCTTCTTCATCCGTATCGCCGGCGGTCGTAACACTATCGTATTTACTACTGCGCTGTTGATTATTCCAGCTCTCGGTGCCGGTTTGGCGCTGCAAAGCAAGGATACCCCGCTGTGGGTTTTCCAGATTCTCGCCTTTCTGTCAGGAATCGGCGGCGGTAACTTTGCCTCATCCATGTCCAATATAAGCTTCTTCTTTCCAAAACGGATGCAGGGATTGTCATTGGGGCTGAATGCGGGCTTGGGTAATGCTGGCGTGACCACCATGCAGATTGTAATACCGCTGGTGATGACTGTCGGTATTTTTGGTGGTGTTCCAATGATTCTTGAGAACACCTCCGGTACCCTGATCGGCAAGATTCCGGCCGGTTCTGAAACCTGGATTCAAAATGCTGGTTTTGTCTGGTTGTTGGCGCTGATTCCGCTCGTTATCATCGGCTGGTTCGGAATGAATAATATTCGTACCGAGCATGTGTCCCCCCATATCGGTGGTTTCTTTAACAGTGCGGGCAAGATCACCGGCATGTTGCTGGTGGGCTTCCTCACCGCTGCTATCGGCCTGTACATCATCCTGCCCGCACCTGTGGGGCTGGGGGCACCGGGCTGGGCCAAGTGGCCGGTAATTGCTGCAATAATTGCTGCAACGGTTTTCTTGCTCAAGATGATCCCGGGTGATATCAAACCCATCCTGCAACGCAGCTACTCTATCTTCAACCATAAACACACCTGGATCATGAGCATCATCTACACTATGACCTTCGGCAGCTTTATTGGCTATTCCGCAGGCTTTGCCCTGGCTATCAAGGTGGTATTTGGTTTCCAGCACGTTATGGTGGATGGAGTGATGACTCATGATATCGCCAATCCCAACGGTCCTTCCGCACTGATGTATGCCTGGATGGGGCCATTTATCGGTGCTCTGATTCGCCCTCTTGGCGGCTGGATGTCAGACAAAGTAGGGGGCGCTAAAGTAACCCAGTATGTTGCCATCATTATGATCGCATGTGCCCTCGGCGTCGCCTATTTTCTGAAGGCCGCCTACCAGTCGGAAGCGCCGGAAGAATACTTCGTGCCCTTCTTCGTTCTGTTCCTGATTCTATTTGCCGCAACCGGCATCGGCAACGGATCCACCTTCCGTACCATCGCCATGGTATTTGATAAGGAGCAGGCCGGACCGGTGCTTGGTTGGACCTCGGCGGTAGCTGCCTATGGTGCATTCATCATACCCAAAGTATTTGGTGAGCAGATCAAGGCAACCACACCCGAAGATGCACTTTACGGTTTTGCCATCTTCTACTTTGTCTGTTTGGTCCTGAACTGGTGGTACTACCTTGGACCAAAGAGGGAATATGACAATCCCTGATGTCGCTGAGCAGATCTGTTTTCGGTTATCCGGGAATGGTTCTGCTCTTCCTTTTCTAGCAACATTTGACACAAAACAGTTCGGTTAATCAGGAGAATCAACAAAATGAGTCACTTTCTCGACCGATTGAGATACTTCAAAAAAGTCCAGGAAACTTTTTCCGATGGGCATGGCATTACCACTGATGATGATCGCCAATGGGAAGATGCCTATCGTAATCGCTGGCGTTTTGACAAAGTGGTGCGTTCTACCCACGGCGTAAATTGTACCGGTGGCTGTTCCTGGAAAATCTTCGTCAAGAATGGTCTGGTGGCCTATGAGATGCAGCAGACCGACTATCCCCGCACCCGGGAGGATCTGCCCAACCACGAGCCCCGTGGTTGTCAGCGCGGAGCCAGTTTCTCCTGGTATCTTTACAGCCCCCATCGCATCAAGTATCCGCTTATGCGCGGTCGCCTGATGGATCTGTATCGCGCAGAACGTGCAGAAGGTAAAGATCCTGTAGAGGCTTGGGAGGCTATTCAATCCGATCCGGAAAAACGTAAGCGCTATACCGCTGTTCGCGGCCTGGGCGGATTTGTCCGCAGCGACTGGGAAGAGGTAACAGAGGTTATTGCTGCTGCAAATGTTTATACCATTAAAAAATGGGGTCCGGATCGTATCTACGGCTTCTCCCCCATCCCGGCCATGTCCATGATCAGTTACGCGGCCGGATCACGTTATCTATCATTGATTGGTGGTGCATGCGGTTCATTCTATGACTGGTACTGCGATCTGCCTGCTGCCTCCCCACAAGTATGGGGTGAGCAGACTGACGTGCCGGAATCCGCAGATTGGTACAACTCCAAGTACCTTATAATTTGTGGCGCCAACCTGCCCATGACCCGTACCCCCGATGCCCATTTCGCGATTGAGTCTCGCTATAACGGCACCAAAGTCGTATCCATGGCTCCTGATTATGCGGAGTATGTGAAGTTCGCAGATCTCTGGATGCCGGTCCGTCAGGGGACTGACTCGGCTGCCTTTATGTGCATGGCTCATGTTGCACTGAGAGAATTCCATATTGATAAACAGGACCCCTATTTCACCGAATATGCGCGGACATATACCGATATGCCCATGCAGGTGATGTTGCGCAAAGATGGTGATCGTTATATTTCAGATCGCTTCCTGCGTGCCTCCGATTTTGATAACAGTCTGGGTGAAAAAAATAACCCGGAGTGGAAAACCATTGTTTATGACGCAAAAACCGGGAGCTTTGTCTGTCCTAATGGCTCTGTTGGTTTTCGTTGGGGCGAAGAAGGAAAGTGGAATCTTCTGCCAAAAAACTCGGCGGATCAATCCGAAATTGAGGCTGAACTCTCCTGCATCGAAAACCGGGATGATGTGGTGCCGGTAGCATTCCCCCACTTCACTCCTGATGAAGATGACACCTTGATCCGCAATATTCCTGTGCGCAAACTGAACATCAATGGAAAAGAGGTGCTTGTCACCTCCGTATTTGACATGATGATCGCACAGTATGGTATCGACCGGGGACTGGGCGACAATCTCGCCACCAGTTACGATGATGCCTCTGTTCCCTATACCCCTGCCTGGGGTGAGAAAATTACCGGGGTCAAGGCCGCTGATCTGGAACGCACCGGCCGGGAGTTTGCTGATAACGCCTCCAAGACCAGAGGTAAATCCATGGTCATAATGGGTGCAGCCATTAACCATTGGTACCACAATGACATGGGCTACCGCAGCATCATGAACATGCTGCACATCTGCGGCTGTGTTGGTCAGTCCGGTGGTGGCTGGGCGCATTATGTGGGCCAGGAGAAACTTCGACCCCAGGCTGGCTGGGCTCCAATTGCATTCGCGCTTGACTGGCATCGTCCACCTCGCCACATGAACAGTACGACTTACTGGTATTTCCATACGGATCAGTGGCGCTACGAGAAGGTTGAGGCTGATGGTGTGCTGGCCTCTACCGCCAAGGCAAAATACAAGGGTTATCAGCTGTGTGACTACAATGTGGTTTCACAACGTCTTGGCTGGTTACCTTCTGCTCCCCATTTCAACAAGAACCCGATGGACATTGTTGCAGATGCTGAAAAGTCTGGTGCCACAGATGAAGCGGGTGTAGCCAGCTATATGGTTGACCAGCTGAAGAGTGGCGATCTGGCCTTTGCTGCTGAAGATATTGATGCCCCGGAAAACCATCCCCGCAACCTGTTTGTGTGGCGTGCCAATCTGTTGGGTTGTTCTGCGAAAGGGCATGAGTATTTCCTCAAGCATCTGGTAGGCGCCCAGAACGGTGTAATGCAGGAAGGGATTGAAGGAAAGAACTCCAAAGAGATCAAGTGGCGTGAAAAATCACCTGTCGGAAAGCTGGATCTGATGGTGGATATCAACTTCCGCCTCAACTCGACGGGCGCCTATTCGGATATCATCTTGCCCACAGCAACCTGGTATGAAAAGGCGGACCTCAATACCACAGATATGCATCCGTTCATTCATCCGCTGGGCAAGGCTGTAGATCCGGCCTGGGAGTCCAAATCTGACTGGCAGATTTTCCGCAGCATCGCGAAGCGTTTCTCCGAGCTGGCGGAAACTCATTTGGGAACACGCAAGGATGTGGTTGCTTTGCCGATGCAGCATGACAGCCCCATGGCTCTGGCTCAACCGTTAGGGCAAGTCAAGGATTGGAAAAGAGGTGAGTGTGAACCTGTTCCGGGCAAGACGCTGCCACTGCTCAAAGTTGTTGAGCGGGACTATCCCAACACCTACAAAAAGTACTCCTCACTTGGCCCATTGATGAACAAGCTGGGCAACAATATCAAGGGTCTTGACTGGAATACTGATCTTGAAATTTAACAGCTCGCTGAATTGAACGGGGTAATCAAGGAAGAAGGTGTTTCCAAAGGAAGACCCTCTCTTGAAGAGGATATTGCAGTATGTGACACTGTGTTGCGGATGGCTCCAGAGACCTGTGGCGAGGTGGCTCATAAATCCTGGAGTGCTCTCTCCAAGAAGACAGGCATCGATCACAGCCATCTCTATGAAGGGCGGCATGAGGAGAAAATCACCTATGCCGATATCATCGCCCAACCCCGCAAAATCATTACCGCACCAACCTGGTCGGGTATCGAGTCGGAGAAGGTCAGTTACAACGCGGGATATACCAACATCCATGAGCATATTCCGTTCCGTACGCTGACCGGACGCGCCCACTTCTATCTTGACCACGAGTGGATGCTGGACTTCGGTGAAGGTCTTTGCTGCTTCCGTCCACCGCATGATCTGAAGGCACACACCAATCTGCCCAAGGAGCTTGCAGGAAAATTGCAGGGCAAGAAGACCCTGACCCTCAACTGGATTACCCCACACTCCAAATGGGGCATCCACTCCACCTATCAGGATAACCTGCGGATGTTGACATTGTTCCGCGGCGGCCCGTACTTCTGGGTGGCCGAGGAAGATGCCAAGTCCATCGGCCTGAAAGACAACGACTGGGTGGAAGCGGTCAACTCCAACGGCGCAACGGTAGCCCGGGTTGTTGTAAGTCAGCGTGTCCCGCGCGGGATGGCGCTTATGTATCACGCTCAGGAGAAGAACGTCAACGTTCCCGGCTCCAATACAACCGGAAAACGGGGCGGAATCCTGAACAGTGTCACCAAAGTCATTATCAAGCCTACCAATATGATCGGCGGGTATGCGCAACTCTCATACGCCTTCAACTATTACGGTACGGTAGGGTGTCAGCGTGATGAACACGTTATCGTTCACAAAATCGAGGACAAAGATATCGATTGGCTGGAACGGCCGTTGACGCCGGAGCGCGAAGTACAACTCAATCCGGTCGGGATCAAGAACTGAGGAGAACAACAGCATGAAGATTCGCGCACAAATTGCGATGGTATTGAATCTGGACAAGTGCATCGGTTGCCATACCTGTTCAGTGACCTGCAAAAACCTGTGGACCAACCGCAAGGGGGTCGAATATGCCTAGTTCAACAACGTTGAAAGCAAACCTGGCGTTGGATTTCCCAAAGAGTGGGAAAACCAGGACAAATGGAAAGGTGGATGGGAGAAAAAAGGTGGGAAACTGGAACTGAAATCCGGTGGCCGCCTGAGCAAGCTGCTCAACATCTTCAACAATCCGGATATGCCGGAGATTGATGATTACTATGAGCCCTTTGATTACGATTATCAGAAGCTGCAGAACAAGCCGCTTTCCGAGGCTGCCCCTACCGCCCGTCCGGTATCCCAGATTACCGGCGAACATATGGAGAAAATCCATTGGGGTCCCAACTGGGAAGATGACCTGGCCGGTGAGTTTGAAAAACGCGCCAAGGACAAGAACTTTGATGGCATCCAGAAGCAGATGTATTCGGAGTTTGAAAAAACCTTCCACATGTACCTGCCGCGCCTGTGCAATCACTGCCTTAACCCGGCCTGTGTTGCCTCCTGCCCTTCCGGCGCTATCTACAAGCGCGAAGAAGACGGGATAGTGCTGATCGATCAGGATCGGTGTCGTGGTTGGCGGATGTGCGTCAGCGCCTGCCCCTACAAAAAGATCTATTTCAACTGGGAGTCAGGAAAATCCGAAAAATGCATCCTCTGTTATCCACGTGTGGAATCCGGTATGCCAATGGCCTGTGCCGAATCCTGCGTGGGCCGGATTCGCTATGTCGGTGTAATGCTCTACGATGCAGATCGCATCCTTGGTGCAGCGGAAACCGGCAGGGAGAAAGATCTCTATAATTCACAAATGGAAATCTTCCTTGATCCCAACGATCCGGAGGTTATCCGTCAGGCTCGTGAAGATGGTATTCCGGATGCATGGGTTACCTCTGCGCAAAACTCTCCGGTATGGAAAATGGCAATGGAGTGGAAGATCGCATTTCCGATTCATCCCGAGTTCCGCACCCTGCCGATGATGTGGTATGTCCCTCCCCTGTCACCGGTACAGAGTCAACTTGATCAGGGTAATCTGCCAACCGAGGCAGACGGAGTCATTCCCAAGGCGGAAGCGCTGCGCTTCCCTGCCCGCTACCTTGCCAATCTGCTGACGGCGGGCGAAGAGGCACCAATCATCAATGCGTTGAACCGCATGATGGCGATGCGGAGCAATCAGCGCTCCAAAGCTGTAGACGGCAAACCAAACAGTGCGGTACTTGAGACGGTGGGCCTCACTGAGGCGCAGTCGGACGAGATGTATCGTTACCTTGGAATTGCCAATTATGAAGATCGCTTTGTTATCCCAACGGCCCATGAAGAGATGAAGCAGGAAGATCCTTACGCATTCCAGGGCCAGAATGGTTTTTCAATCGGCAATACCAGCTCCCAAGGTAATAGCAAGGAGTTTTCACTGTTCCCAACCAGGCGCACAAGCTCGGTAACTCCGATGCAGTATATGCCAAGGCCGAAAAAGACCTCGGCACCTGTGGCGGTAGCGTCAAGTGCTGCTACCGCTGTTGCGGGGAATACCGCACTTGCCGAACCAGCACCAGTTGAAGTTGAGGAAACAGTTCCGGTCGCAGAGGTTGCCCCCAAACCGGCTACTGCTGTTAGTGGTGAAGGTGATGATCTTAAAAAAATTGAGGGAATTGGTCCCAAAATATCTGAAATACTGAATAATAACGGTATTTCCACTTTTGCTGAGCTGGCTGCAATGGCGCCTGATGCGATTAAGGATATTCTTGTTGAAGCAGGACCCCAGTATAACCGCGCGGATCCCAGCACCTGGCCCGATCAGGCTGCCCTTGCCGCCAAGGGAGACTGGGATGCCTTGCAGAAATGGCAGGATGAACTCGACGGTGGTCGGCCAAAAGGCTAACTGGAATCGACAGAGATACCCCTGATTGAATAGAGAGAGACTATTTATGGAGACACAATCCATGCAATTGTACCGACTGATTGCGCGTCTGCTTGACTACCCTCAAGCGGAACTGCTGGAGCATCTGCCGGTGTTTGAAGAGCTGCTGGACAGTAATTTGGACATTACGGAGCACGAGCGCAAAACTATTAAGGATATTCTCGCTTGGATGCGCATGCACAATATCACCGGGCTGCAGGAGACCTACGTGCAGACTTTTGATATGACTCCGGAACACGACCTTCACTTGACTCATCATCTGTTTGGGGATGATCGGGGACGTGGACCGGCCTTGGTGGATCTTGGTGAACACTACAAGGCGGCCGGGCTGGAGGTTGAAGAAGGGGAGCTGCCTGACTACCTGCCGCTTATTCTTGAGTATATATCTACTCTGGATGATATGCAGGCCCGGGTTTTCCTGGGAGATGCGCTGAAGGTGTTGACTGTCCTGGCAGAAAATCTGGAAAAAGCCGGCAGCCCGTACAGCCGACTGATTCGAATCATCGAAAGCCGGGGCCACCTGGCCCAGGCAGCCTGAGGAGAAAGCTCATGAATGACTTTATATTTGGTGTCTATCCCTATATTGCGGGTACCATTTTTTTACTAGGTAGCTGGATCAGGTTCGACCGTGAACAATACACATGGAAAGCTGACTCCAGCCAGTTCCTTAATAATGACAAAATGCGCCTGGCGAGCAATCTGTTCCATATAGGAATTATCGCCGTATTTTTTGGCCATTTTTTTGGTATGCTTACGCCACACAGTGTATTTCTGGCCTTTGGAATATCTGATCTTGCCCATCAGAAAATCGCCATTGTTGCCGGAATAATATTCGGTGGCATGTGTCTGATTGGTGCAACCATGCTGATTATGCGGCGCATGAAGGAACCACGTATCGTGGCAACAAGCCGCAAGCGGGATTTGCTGGTTATCGGCTGGCTGTTAGCGACCGTTATTGTGGGGCTTCTTACCACGCTGGTTTCCATGAATCATGTATCGCATGGCGATGCGTCAACGATGATTGCCTTGACCAGTTATGTGCAGAGTGTGGCCACCTTGCAGGCAGATCCAAGTTTACTGGTAGATGTGAATCCAATCTATAAGTTTCATATGCTGCTGGGGATGACAGTATTTCTAATATTCCCCTTCACGCGTCTTGTTCATATCTGGAGTGTTCCGCTGACCTACCTTAGCCGGGCCTACCAGATTGTTCGCACCAAATATGTAACAGCTCGTTAAAGCCATCTGAGCAATCGTGGATCCCCAACGGGATCCACGATATCTTTCTTACCTGAATCCGTGGGTTCATGACGGCGCATAGCACAAACTCTTGATTCCACTGTGGAATCAATATCTTGCGCTCTGCATCCGCCCTGAACCCACGGATTCAGGTTTCTTATTCTGTTGTTCACCAGAGCGATTCACACAAGGAAATATCAGTTCCGGTGCTGGCAAGCGGCAAAGGTCAAATAGATCGATTATTTTTTTTGTGTGGGGCCGGGCTAATGGTTCCGTTATAGCGCTGATGCCTTTCCGGCTTTAGTATGCGAGCGTGAAGCCAATATTCCACTTTTTTCATTTGCCACCGGTAGCTGACTGTGTGTGCTACCTGCTTCTCGGTAATCACCATCACTATCTGCTGTGGTGATATACCAAGCTGATTGATCTGACATCAGTTCGCGGGTTAGCCCGGAGTTACTGTTTATGTTGGCCATAATTCGTGTAAATGAGGGACGTTTACAGAAACCAAGAGGGTACAGGCGTTTACCCGCTTCGGGGAAGGCAGCTCTACAATAGACAGCAGCTATACCGCTACGGCGCAGTATTTTCAAACAAACGGCCATGAGTGGAGCAATCAGGGAAGGTGGACAGAGAAAGTCTACAATGGTCGTAATTGCTACCCCGTCACGCACTGAATTTCTTGCTACAATATAGCCGCAAATATCACCACCTTTATATAGATAAAAGCGCTGATAGTGTTGAGACTCTGCTATAGTGTCAAACCTCCATCGTAAACTTTCAAAATCGCGTTTTGCTATAACCGGATAGAATTTGCTTGAAACCGCCCATACTTGATCTGCACGCTGATCAAATTGCTCTATTCGTTCCAGTTTGACTCCTGAAAAACGGGCCACCAGATCACTACCCACATCCATTGCAGAAAGGAACGCATTGCAAAGCGTTGCAGCTGTCCAATGTACCAGGTTGTCTGGAGAACGGTTAAATAACGGCAACATCCGTATGGCATCAAGTGGTCGTATAAAAACCGGCATCTTCCCCAGATTGATCCAGCCAGCGCGCAGGTAGGAGTGATACGCATCGTCTGTTATACCAATCCCGACGGTGATATCACTATCCTGCCGGTGCGCTTCACTCAGGATATTGCCAATGCCACGCATACGAAATTCAGGCCTAACCATAAGATCAACCGCCCAGGAGGCTGTATAGGGTTTTCCCTCCACCAGCAGTGAGAATGGAATGCCTGCCTGCTGTCCGTGGACAGTGCCGTCTTCTTTGCGATAGATCCAGAACTGTGGTCCGCCCGCCCGTTTATGGGGGTTTTTTTCATGGATCCACTGATAATGAAGTTCATCAAAAAGGGGTAAATCCGGATCCTGAATGTCTCTCTGGAATGCTACCAGTGCTGATTGAGCTTCGGGTGTTAGCCGCGTGATATTGCGTTTAATCCTGTCCAGATATTTCATTTCCTGCATCCTGGCATTTTTCTGCCATTATTTGATGATGCAGCACTCCCAGCTGCCTTACAGAGAAAGCTGAAATCCGTTTCTGCTTGTTGCGGGGAATGGGCGCTTGATAGCGAGAACGGCCGCGTTCACTGGCAAAGCAACGTCTCTTGCGAACAGTTATCAAGAATAAGCAGTCTGCTGAAAAACCAAACCAGCTCCCCCCCACCTATTTTGGCTAAGTTTAACTGGATTTATAGCCTTGTCAACACAATAACCATCCGCTTTTCGTAAGACTGGAGGTGGCGAAAACTCGGCTCTTTACTGCAGTTGCTCCGATGTTACGATGAAGCATCAGAATCGATATCTATCTCCCCCAGCACGTTATATCCGTGCTCCGCACTCCAAATCTCTTCATTGGCAAAGCGGATGGAAAACCCGGGTTTGTCCCGTAGATGTTCTGATTCATCAGGTAACCAAAGAGCGAGCTTATATCTCCCGTTTGGTATTTCCGCTGGAAGTTGTACTGTTGCATTGAGCGATATCTCTTCTCCGGGACTCCACCAGCGGGGATCTACCTCCTCCAGCAGGAGATCAAAACGTTCTGTCCCGTTATCAAATACCACATAAACCGGCCGCGGATTATACAGATTTGCCCAACCATCGTTACGCAAGGCAAGTTGCAGACTAACGGTGTTGCCTGGTTTAACTTCAGCTGAAATACGGGCGCTGTGTAACAGGAACCGGTAACCCAGCTTCCGTTGCATCACCTCATAATCACCCGTTGTCCGCCAATAGCTGATCATATCGGGATGATAGTAAACATTGATGTAGGTCCACCGCAGATATTCCATCTCTTGCAGGGCCTCGTTTTCACGCCCCATTATGCAGGACTCGCCTCCTACAGGAGTATAGAGTGCCTCTCGACGAATATACGCTTTCATCTTGTTGATATCATCCTGCGAGGCGTCGCTGTTCGGCAGATAACCTTCATCCTCGGTTGCTATTGCCAGAAAGCAGTCATTATGATGTCCAATTCGGGCGGCGTATTCCCCACTGTAGGCCAACTGTCTGTCCACCTCTCTGTCATAGAGTTGTTTCTTCCTGAATGGATATCGAATCTGGACCATTCGTGATTCAGGCAGCGCATCGAGTAGTGCTTCGATGATCTCCTTGCTGTCCTGTGGGTCATCCATCAATCTATTTGTGGAGTGATGCCATTCACCCCATGAGCCGATAAAACCTGCCGGAATATAAGCAATAACATCTGAATACTTATTAAATATTGGTTTTAACTGGCTAATATGCTTGAGTATTGTGTTCTTGTTTGCATCGGGGCAATCGAAACAGCCGTTGTACGCAAAACGCAGGAGAACTTTAATTCCCGGGCTATTGCGAAGTGAGGCTAACCCCTCTTCCAGATTGTTCAGCAGTGATGCCGGAAGCTCTGATTGTCTATAATCATCGAGACGAACGGTAGCGGCTACCAGTGTTCGGCCATGTCTGACATCACTTTCATAATCCCCTTTTTCAAAACGATCCTGAAGAAGCCTGGAGCCGCCATAAAAGCCCCGCTCCGGATTGGGGAAAATTTCATTACTGGCAACGTATGTATAGCGCTCAATAAGGGCACCGGATGTCAATGGGGAATTATCGCTGCCCTCCGAAATCTGTTGTGGATCGGACGAACCACTCTCACATCCGGAAAGAAAAAATCCCATGGCCAACAGAGAAATAATGATTAAGGTTTTCCAACTTCCCCGCCCTGCTTTATTCATTACTACTCTCCACATATTAAAGATTCTTGAACATGAAAAGCACGATACTACAAGTCGTGGCTATTTAAACCGGGGTTCATCACATTTTTTTAAAAGAAAAAATGCCAAAACCCATGCCGCCAATATTTTGGCGAAAATTCAGCAAGTTCGTCTTAAGGTTAGACTCATGAATCCGGCCAATCCTGTTTGCGAATCACCCACAGTTCATATAGCATAGCCAGCATAAGATTGCGCCCCAAAACAAAAACAATAAGCTACCCCCCGCTGATAAATTTGGTTGCAAGCCTGTTTCTGGCCTGTATGAATAATAGTGAGCTATGTGCGGAATAACCGGAATACTTAACCTGCGAGACCTGCCCTTCCCCTCACGGGAAGAGTTGCAACCGATGATTACCCGGCTGGCCCACCGCGGTCCCGATGGCTTTGGTTTTTACGTGGATAACCGGGTTGGTCTGGCCCATTCACGACTCAGCATTATCGATCTGCAGGGTGGCGATCAACCTATACATAATGAGGATAACACTATTCAGGTTGTCTTCAACGGGGAAATATTCAACTATATCGAACTCCGCAAGATGCTAGGACACCAAGGGCATCGCTTCTACACCCGTTCAGACACGGAGGTGATTGTGCATCTCTACGAGCAGTACGGAGATGAATTTGTCACTCACCTTAACGGCCAGTTTGCCATCGCCCTGTGGGACAAAAAGCTTCAACGCCTGATTCTGGCTCGTGATCGCACCGGGATTCGCCCCCTGTTTTACTCTGTTACTGATGGCCGGTTGTTTTTTGCCTCTGAAGTGAAGGCGTTATTCGCACATCCTGCTGTCAAACGGCGTTTGGATCTCAAAGCCATGGGGGAGATATTTACTTATTGGGCACCATTGCCGTCCCATAGCATATTTGAAGGGATCTCAACCCTCCCACCAGGCCATATAATGATAGTGGAAAAAGGGAAACTCGATATCAGGCAGTATTGGGATTGGGAGTTCCCTACCGATATTCCTGATCAGCGCTCTGCAGACGATCTGGCGGCTGAACTCAAAGAGTTGTTAATCGATTCAGTCCGGTTGAGATTGCGCTCTGATGTTCCGGTCGGGGCCTACCTTAGCGGGGGGCTGGACTCATCGGTTACCACGTCATTAATCAAACACTATACCGATGTGCCGCTACGCACCTTTTCTGTCTCGTTTGAAGATGATGAATTTGATGAAAGCGATTACCAGAAGCAGCTGGTTGACTATCTCCATACTGATCACAGCCATGTGCTGTGCAAAAAAAGTGATATCCGTGATCTGTTCCCCAAGGTAATCTGGCATACTGAATCGCCCATTTTACGTACTGCTCCAACACCCTTGATGATCCTTTCAGCAAAGGTGCGTTCCGAGGGATACAAGGTGGTACTGACAGGTGAAGGGGCTGATGAGGTTCTGGGTGGTTATGATATTTTCAAGGAGGCAAAGATCAGACGCTTCTGGGGGCGTTTCCCTGACTCAAAGATGCGCCCGATGATTCTGGACAGACTTTATCCCTATCTAAAAAACTCCCCCATGGCCAGCCGCGCTTATGCCCAGCATTTTTTCAAGCAAGGTATGGAACAGTTTGACAAACCCTATTTCGGACATACTCCCCGATGGATGACTACCCGTCGCAGCTGGCAGTTCTTCAGCCCTGACGTAAAGGCAGAACTGCAGGAGCATCACTCTTATGAAGCACTGGAAAAGATACTGCCGGCTGAGATTAATCAATGGAAGCCGCTTAACCGGGATCAGTATATTGAGGCACATACCCTGATGTCCGGTTATCTGCTTAGCTCGCAAGGGGATCGGGTTGCGATGGCCAGTTCCATTGAGGGGCGTTTCCCATTCCTCGATCATCGGGTGATCGAGTTTGCCAACCAGTTGCCGCTGCGCTATAAAATTATGGGACTTAACGAAAAATATCTGCTTAAAAAAGCAATGAAAGGGATTATTCCCGAGAATATCCGCAATCGCACCAAACAACCCTACCGGGCTCCTGATAGCCAGTCTTTCTTTATAAAAGGTAAACCGGTGGAGTATGTAGAACAGCTTCTGAGCAAGCAAAGAATAAACCAGACAGGCTATTTTGATGCGCAGGCCGTTACCCGACTGGTAAATAAATGTTGTAAAGGACGAGCCATCGGGTTTGCCGACAACATGGCGTTTGTTGGAATCCTCTCTACCATGTTACTTGATGACATGTATATCCGGTCGTCATCAACCATGAGTGACAGTATGTCTTGTTAAGGCTTCACATCGGATCTTTATTGCAATATCATTAGCAAATTATCATATCCCCGCCTTGCCCAAGTGATAAAAAGAGGGGGAGCGCGTTTTTTATTTTTCATTAACCAAATACGGAGAGAGGCGACAATGGCAGAGGCCAAAACAGCCGTTAAAGCGTATATTTCAGAAAACTTTCTGATGGGTCAAAACGATATAAACCTGGAGGATGAAACCTCTTTTCTGGAGCTAGGCCTTCTGGACTCCACTGGAGTTATTGAACTGGTCTCTTTCCTTGAAGAAGAGTTCAAAATTCAGGTAGAAGATGATGAAATTACGCCGGAAAATCTTGACTCGCTGAACAAGATTTCCAGTTATGTAGAGAGAAAATCAGCATAGTTTAGGAATTGGGGGGAACTCATGACTTCATCATCCTTGGGCAAGCAGGTTCTCGAACTCGATTGCGAGCGGGAAATCGAAAAAATCTGTAGCGCTCTTCAGGACTACAACAGAAAGTATCGCCGCCGTGGTGCAGTTATTGCCATGTCCGGCGGTATAGATAGCTCCGTCTGTGCGGCCCTATGCACCAAGGCTTTTGGACCTGGAAGGGTACAGGCTCTGTTGCTTCCGGAACAGGACTCTTCCCAGAGCAGCTCGAGTTTGGGAGGCATGTTGGCCAAACATCTTGGATTGGAGTATATCGCAACGGATCTTTCTCCCACGCTGGAGGCCATCGGTTGCTACCAGTGGCGGGATGAAGCCATTCGTACCCTGTTTCCCGATTATCAGCAAGACTGGAAAAGCAAAATTGTAATTTCAGGTGGAGCCAAAGGGGGCTTTCACTATTTCCGGTTGATAGTTCAAACTCCGGACGGCGAATTGCTCGAGAAACGTCTTCCTCACAAGGCCTATCTGCAGATTGTAGCTGCTACCAACTTCAAACAGCGGATCCGCAAGACGATTGAATATTTTCATGCCGACCGCCTTAATTACAGCGTTATTGGAACACCTAACCGGGTTGAGTATGACCAGGGATTCTTTGTAAAAAACGGTGATGGTTCAGCCGATATCAAGCCAATTGCACATCTCTACAAGACCCAGGTTTATGCCTTGGCTCGGCATATGAACCTTCCGGAGGCGATCTGCACAACCACCCCCACTACAGATACCTACAGTCTGCCCCAGGGGCAGGATGAATTTTATTACGCCCTGCCCTACGACAAAATGGATCTGGCATTGTGGGCTCATAATCATGGGATTTCAGCAGAGGAATTGGCGCAAGCCCTTGATATCGAATTGGAGCAGGCGAAGCTGGTTTACGCTGATATTGAGGCAAAACGCAATACCACCAAATACATGCATGCCAGACCAAGCCTGGTAGAGCCCGTATCGGAGATTCAACCAGACAGCTGATAGAGAACGGGTAGCGTTCAGACTTTCCCGTCTGAATCAGTGATTATGTCCAGACCTATCTGGTGAGCAGCTATAAAGACAGAATTAGACAACACATCCGCAGGCTATTGCCCGCGGATATTCCAGAGTTGCGTAAATTTCAGTGTGAGCTGTTTGGTGGTCCGGACGCTATCCAGGTAAAGGAAGAGCATCATCAGTGGTTATTCGACCATAACCCATATAACGACAGAGATCTGCCGCAATTCTGGATCTATCGGGATGACAATGGCGTTATCCAGGGTCAGCAAGCGGGGATTCCCTATATTCTGCAGACGGGCAACGATTCATGGCGCGCATCATGGGGGATTGATCTGATGCTGTCACCCGAGTATCGCGCCCGTGGTATAGGTGCCGTTCTCAATAACGATTATATGCAGACCAATGAGGTTACCACCGCTATTGGTATCACTGAGGCGGCACGAAAGAGCCATTGTCGTGCCGGATGGTTCGATTTAGGTACTATTCCCCTCTATGCCCGACCGCTTAGCATGGAAGGTATTCGAGCCGGTTTTTCCTCAAGTCATCTAAAGGGAAAACTTGTGGCCCCGTTTACCTGGCCATTTTTGCGGCTATTGGAAAGTGGCTGGCTGTCCTATCTTCGCCTCAGAGGTATTCGCCTGGAACCAATCAAGAGATTTGATGAACGGGTTGATGCTGTCTGGGAGAGTCTCAGAAGAGACTATCCGCTGCTGGCACGGCGCGATCTGAAAAGTTTGCGCTGGAGATTTGATGCAGCTCCCGAACCGGAGCGCTACCGCAAATATTACCTCTATCAGGGATACCAACTGAGTGGATATGCGGTTATCTGTTTTGGAAAAAGGGGAGATCGGGCAGCGGCTGTGTTGACGGATTTTCTGTGTCTGCCGAACTTGCAGAAAGCGCTTTTTGCACTCTGTATAACAGCCAGCCGAATCGCCGGAGCCAACGATCTCCATTGTGCGGTGCTGTCACCTCATATCACTGCGGCTGACATGAAGATGGTTGGTTTTCTCCCACTCCCACAGCGCTCTTACTTTATGGCTTTCGCAGACTCGACCAAGGGTCCTTCTCGCGCACTGCTTGCCAACCCGAAAAACTGGTTTGTCACCATGGCGAACAGCGATATGGAATGGATGTATTTCCTGGGATAGCAGTTTTATAACTGCTTTATTGTTTGGAAATAGCGCCACGGGTTATTTTCCGATGATCCTTCAAGGAGTGGTTATGCTGGCGGCGTTGCGGTTCGTTGCAAATAGAATAATCATTACTTCTCACCGCATCTCGCCAGGAAAAAATCTCGGAATTACACTTGCTCAGCCGGTCAGGAACGCCCCTCCCCTAGTTCGGAAACTTGGGGTCATTGGCAAATGTTTCACGCAGATAGGCAATAACATCATCAATTTCCCGATCTGTCAGAAACTGGGGCGGCATCGCACCTGCCGTATAGTGTTTTCCGGGGGTTTGAAAACCGTTGCGAATACTCTCCGCCAGCTCTTCATCGGATTTGGTGAAACGGTGCCACTCCTGCTGAAAGTTGGCGGCCATTCCATTATTACCATCACCATTCACCCCATGACACATAGCGCATCGCTGGGAGTAAACCAGCTGTCCCCTTTCCGGATCGCCAAAAACCGCGTGTGATAAAGATGACACCCCCACCCATAGAGCCGCGGTTACGGCAAAAACTGAAACTGGCTTCATGTGTACCTCCTAGTTGGCCTTTTTTGCCGGTTTTGCATCCAACAACTCAATTTGCAGCTCGCTGCTGTTGAAGGTATTAAACTCCGGATAGTTTTTGAATACCCACCCTTTTGCCAACACCTTATCTCCCTTCGTCAAATGTACCAGTGCAGCTGGATTGTTCAAGGTATCTGAGGCAGAGGTGGCTTTTTCAAAATCGCTGGTATAATCCGGCAGGAACTCATCTACAACAACCACTATTCCGTCTGATACGTCCGTTTTTCCACCAATAGCAACTGTATACTCGCTTTTGTCACTATCCTTTCCGCTAATGCCCAGTTGAACCGCTGTCCATTTTCCCTTGATGTTTTCAGGGATAACCACTTCAACCTCTTTGGTTTCGGATAACACCTGTGGAGGATGGCCCATCATTTCTGTTTCTGCTGCCATCTGGGCGTGATCAGCCGGCACTCCATTTTCTGCAATGGGGTCAAGGGGAGGATGATTTGGCGGCAATGGAGCACCTGGTTGATAGGGGTCATTTGCAGTTGCAACTGCTATGCTCTCCTTTGGAGTGGGAGTGGCCTGTTCCTTTCAGCAACCACTCAATGAAACGAGTAAGGCAACGGAGCAGGTACCAACAATAAAAAGCCGCGAAATAAATCCTGTATTACTTCCCATATTCTCTCCAGTTTCTTTCTGATTTGAACAATAATTTCAATTGTGCCCGGTATGGTTACTCCAGAACAGACAAAAAAGTTCAATAATAATTCCCCTGAGGCACTTTTTGGCCGACCTGCCACGTCAACCCGGTTTGTCTCGTGGCGGTTTGCCGGGCACCAACCGCGGTTCTTCCACCGTTTGTCCAAACAGTCGTGCCATTCTGTATAACATCCAGCGTATTCCCTGGTAAATACGGGGCAACAACCAGACCATGAATACGATAAAAAACAGCAACAGGATCAGGAATGCCCACGGATAGGTCAGTGCGCTCCACAAGCCGGCAAATACAGCGACATCTTCACTTACTGATGCCATCCAGTTGCTGACAGGTTCAGGTGAGCTGTTGATAATAACCCGGCTGCCGGCTTTGGTGGCATGTGTGGCGGCAGTGAGACTACCGCCAAGCAGCAGCCCCGCCGCCTCTGCTGCCGGACTGATTTCGGCCATCCCCCCGGCCGCCAGCATGGCGCCCGCCGGAATACGGATAAAGGTATGAATGGCATCCCAGCCGCTATCTACTCCGGGGATCTTGTCGGTAAAAAACTCAACACAGTACATGATCCCTGCGGCGCCCATTACCAGCGGATTGGTTAAAAACTGCAATTCCGGCGGCAAATCCATGTGCCCGGTTGAGCCCATAAAACCGAGAACAAAAACGGCTGCATAAAGATTGATACCACTGGCCCAAGCAGCCCCCATGGAAAGCGCGACAGCTTCAGTGATCCCCATTCAAGAGGCCCCTTGTCTCACCATAGTAGGATCTATAATACCACAGCCCCGGTAGTGGTTGATTGGCACTTGGTGTGGTGTAACGTATAAATAATTCCAGGAGTCTGTCGGGTTTGGGAATAACCTGCTGCACTGATGGGAGAGCGGCCAGAATGTCCCCGGTTTTTCGTTAAATAGGCCTATTCGCCTCAAAACCGGAAACATCTTTACTCGCTCTCCCACCAGCTCGCTATGATTACCCAAACCCGACAGACTCCTGGAACGTCAGTTACGCATTCCTCGTTCAATATCTGTCTTTATATCAGAGATGGCTTCGAGACCAACAGAAATACGTATCAATCCATCGCCGATGCCGGCGCTGGCGCGAGCCTCAGGCGTCAGGCGTCCGTGCGTGGTTGTTGCCGGATGGGTAATGGTCGTCTTGGTATCACCCAGATTTGCGGTAATGGATATCATTTTTGTGCTATCGATAAGATGCCAGGCCGCCTCTTTCCCCCCTTTAAGCTCAAACGCAAGTACCCCGCCAAATGCGTGCTGTTGCCGTTTGGCCAGTTCATGTTGGGGATGGGAGGTGAGTCCCGAGTAGTAGACACGTTTAACCTGCGCTTGCTGTTCCAGCCAGTGAGCCAGATTTAGTGCATTGGCGCTGTGTGCCTCCATCCTCAGGCGCAAGGTTTCCAGCCCCTTCAGAAAGATCCAGGCGTTGAATGGACTCATGCTGGGTCCGGCTGTACGCAAAAATCCGAATACCTTCTCCATCTGCTCTGTACGGCCAATTACAGCTCCGCCAATAGCGCGCCCCTGACCATCTATATATTTTGTGGCTGAGTGAATCACGATATCCGCCCCCATCGCCAATGGTTGCTGAAGGGCTGGTGTACAAAAACAGTTATCCACCACAAGCAGGCAGTTGTGAGCATGCGCCAGCTCTGCAAGTGCGCCAATATCCGCAATTTCCGCCATCGGATTGGAGGGTGTTTCCACAAACAGCAGCCGGGTATTGGGTTGGATCGCCTGTTCCCAGGCATCCAGATCAGCAGGTGTAACATAGCTGGTCTCGATGCCGAACCGGCTCAAATGATCGTTAAACAGCACTGTGATGGAGCCGAAAATGGCCCGAGATGACACGATGTGTTCACCGGCGTCGAGCAGGGCCATGCAGCAACTCAGGATGGCTGCCATTCCGGAAGCTGTGGCGACACAGCGTTCTCCTCCTTCCAGTGCGGCCAGGCGTTGTTCGAAAGTGCGCACCGTGGGATTGGTAAAGCGTGAATAGATGTTTCCAGGCTGCTCTCCCGAAAATACCGCGGCAGCTTCTGCAGCGTTTCGAAACACATAACTGGAGGTGGTAAAAATCGGTTCCCCCTGCTCTCTTTCATTGGTTCGTTGCTGGCCGGTCCGTACCGCCAGGGTATCAAATCCGGGTTCGTGATCCATTTTTCTAATCCTGTGTTGAAGGTGCTCGGTAATACCGCCAATAATAAATGACAGACATAAAAAAACCCGCTCAGCTTGGGCTAAAGCAGGTTATGCCTCTCTTTAGCTGAATTTGTTATGCGCCCGCAAGCTGAATCAAATCGGCGCAGTACATAGTCTACGTGTACCCGCCTGGAGAAGCAACCTGGCCCGCCGCATCAGAATCCAGATACATCTCAACCTGACCGGCCGGTTTCAACATCTGTACCGGAAGGCGTGGAGAGTACTGAGAGTCGGAAAGAATTTGTTGGACTACGGCTTGTTTGTCAGCTCCTGCAACCAGGAACAGGACATGACGTGCATGATTGATAACCGGAAACGTGATACTGACTCTCCAGGTGGATTTCTGTTTGACATAGACTGCATCCACGTAGCGTTCCTGCTGTTGCAGTATATCTGTATCGGGAAACAGTGAAGCAGTGTGACCATCCGGGCCAATTCCCAGCAGAACAAGATCAAACTGAGGAACTCCCTCTTCTGTTTCAGGAAGATTATTGACTAGCAGCTGCTCATAGTGGAGAGCCGCTTCCCGCATATCTCCCCTTTCTGTTTCTATCCTGTAGATGTTGGCACGGGGAATCGGAACATGATCCAGCAGTGCCTCCTTTGCCATCCTGAAATTGCTATCCGGATGGTCAGGTGGAACAGCCCGCTCATCACCAAAATAGATATGAACCCGCTGCCACTCTACCTGTTGTGAAATATCAGGTCGGGTCAGAAGTTGATAAAGCTGTCGAGGCGTCGATCCGCCGGCGAGAGCCACATGAAAAACACCATGTTTTGCAATGGATTCCCTGTACAAACTGAGCCATCGTTCTGCCGCGGAAGCACTAAGGCTTTGCCGATCATCATATATTTTTATCTCTATTTGCAAGATTTTTCCCCTCCCGAAACAAAAAAACCGTCTGTTGCAAGCAACAAACGGTTTCATTGACGTTATGAAAACCGCCTATTTTGTGGTTTTTACCCGGCGCTTTGCAGTTCGTGAAGTAGCAGATTTCGCGGCAGCCCGTGGGGTTTTGGCTTTTGTCACCCGTGGAGCCTTGGCCTTGGCGGTTTTGCTGGCTTTTGTCTTTTCTGCCTTTGGGTTTTTTGCTGACGCTTTCCGTGTGGTCTTTACCGGAGCTGCCGACACGGCTTTTGCGGCTTTTGCGCTCCGCTTCTTGCGCAGGCTGGCCTTTTTGCGGGCAGCTTTTTTCCTGGCCTTGCGGGCAAGCAAGCGATCATATCGTTTTTCCCATTGTGCAGCAAAGGTTGCAATCGCCTTGTTTTTGGCAATCTCTTTCTTTTCCGCCTGGATAACGGCTGCCATATCCTCTTTAACTTCAGCGGCCTTTTCACGAGCCTTGAGCTTTACCGCCGCTAGTGCAGCGGTAGCAGTAGCTGCCGCTGTACGTGTCCGCTCAACAGCACGTTTGGCAGCCAGGGTTTTCTTTGCCCTGTAATTTTCGGCTGCCATTTTGACTTTCTCTTTGGCAGCATCCGTTTTCTCTTGTGCCTTCGTTACAGCAGCCTCTGAGCGCTCAAAGGCGGTCAGTGACTTGGAAAGTTTTCTGATTGCTGCAACTTGATCCTTGTTTACAGGTGTTTTTTCCAGCAGTTTTTTAACGGTGGTAACCAGGTTATCCGCCCGTTTTCTGGAAATTATCTTTTTCTTCGCCATTAGTTTTGTTACCCATATTGCTAAAAAATCAAATATATCTACATTGTGGATTATAACGGCCGTTTTTTTTATTTCAATTAAATAGCAAACATTTACCCAATAAAGCGGGAAGTTTGTAACTTTTTTCGCTATTTTTTGTATTTAAAACAAAACAGGCCAACATTAACCGTTTTTTACCGAATATCAGTGTTTTCTTTATAACGGCCGGAAACCACTAACTCTTTAATATTTTGTCTGGACAGATGTTTAGCCAATACTTTATTCAGTTCCCTAACGGAAATTTCCACCCTATCTACAGTGGGACCCCGTACATGGATTTCCAGATCCGAATCTCCGGTTTGACGTACTATACGTATTATTTCGTCAAGCTGAATTGTCTCTATGTCTCTTCGAGGTAACCATGTAGGGGGATTTTCGTTACTGGAAACGATTAAGTGATGCTTTTCCAATAACTCAAGCAGTTCCTGAACATGGTTTTCGGGAACATTCAGAGCCTCGGAGAGCCCTTCCATTGTCCACTGCGGCTTATCATAATAAAAATGTTCGGCAATAAGCGACATGATCAGCAAGGTAACTTTTCCCTTGGCCTCCTCGCTCAGCTCATCAGCCACACTCTCTTTCCGAACAGAACCGGGGTTCTGGATGTAATAAGCAGTTTGTGCCCCGATCAGCACGATTAACCAGTTCAGATAGAGCCATATCAGGAACGTTATCAAGATGGCAAAACTGGAATAGATCGCCGCATATTTTGTTGATGAGGCGACGAATGAGGCAAATCCCCAACCTGCTAGCTGCCATAGAATACTGGCAAGTATTGCCCCTCCCAGTGCAGCCCTCAGCTTAACCTTGGTGTTTGGAATGAATACATAGATAAAAGCAAATGCGAGTATGATTAACAGTTTGGGAACTGTTTTTCCCGCAAAATAGAGGGCGCTTCCGAATGGCTCGATGGTAAGGAGCTGCTGCACCAGGGTTGTACTCATCAGAGAAGCGCTTAGACCGACCGCAGAGAACATCAGTACCGGGCCGATCAGAATTACACTTAAATAATCGCTGAATCGCCGTCCGAAACTGCGGTTCTCCTCCACTCGCCAAGTGTAGTTGAATGATTTTTCTATTTTATTAACCAGGCTGATAACGGTGTAGAAAAGCATGGCAAGACCGATTGATCCTAGAACCCCAACCCGCATATTGCTGACAAAACTGACGATCTTGTCACCAATCTCCGCCCCTTTGGGACCAAGCGGTTCAAGAAACTGAAGCAATAAAGGTTCAAGCTGGTTATAAACACCAAAGGCCTGCAGAACGGAAAAACTTACCGCTAGTAAGGGAACCAGTGAGAGCAGTGTAGTATAGGAGAGACTGGATGCCCGCAATGTTAACTGCCCCTGCATCAAATCCCGGGCCAGCACATAAAATATCCGCAACAATCGGATGGTAATTTTTTTTACCGGACTGGCATGCTGTTGCATATCATTCCATATGTATCTTTTTATTCCGTGCAGTGAGAGATTCATTGGTCTGTTAAACGTTTGGCGAACAGGATGCGAAAAAAATGTCTCAGATCAAAAGAGACCGCCAGAATAGCCGGTATGGCAAGCAGCGTTATAACGGTTGCAAATGCCAGTCCGGACGAGAGCGCGAGTGCCATGGGAGAAACAAACGGATCCATTCCACCCCAGCCATAGGCGGTGGGTAGCAGCCCCAGCACTGTAGTAGCTGCAGTCAGTATGACGGCCCGCAACCGACGCCTGCCAGCCTGAATAATTGCCTCGCGCCAGGCTACCCCCTGTTCAATCGCCCTTTGCACAAATACCAGTAGCACCAGTGCGCTGTTTACCACCACGCCGGAGAGCGCCACCATTCCCATCAGGGCAAAAAAGGATAGTGGCATGGGCTTCCAGAACAGGTCATGGAGATAGAAACTGACGATGATGCCGATAGTACCAAAGGGTATCGCCAGCAGGACAATCAACGGATAACCCAGACTGTTGAACTGAATGGCGAGAATGAAAAATATCCCGACGATGGCAAACAGAAATGAGAACATCAGATCGCGCACCGATTCCTGATTTTTCTCTTCCTCTCCGCCGTAGTTTACTGTCACTTTGCCGTTTGCATCGCCCAGCCATTGCGCCTCTTTCTCTTTTACCAGCCGGTTGATTTCCACACTGGTGAGGCGATCCGTATCGATATTTGCGGTAACGGTCACAACCCGGATCCCTGCCTTGTGGCGGATGGTAGAGTAACCGGGATGCTCCTCAAAACGGGCAATTTTGGCCAGCGGAACCAGCCCGCCATGTTGATTCGGGATCTCCAGTTTGTTGATCTGCTCCAGCTGTTTTTTTCCGTAATCCGGAAAATGAATAGTGACATCGATCTCCTCGGTGCCCCGGCGCAGGGTGGAGACTACCAGCCCGTCCACTGCTGCACGAAGGTGATTTGCTGCCGTGGCCAGATTGACGCCTGCATAGGCAGCCAGGGTCCGGTCCAGGACAAGATGCAGCTCATCATCCCCTCGTTGCAGACCGCTTTCCACAGAGGTGACCCCTTCAACCTGCTCAAGAAATGTGATAAGACGTTGCGCAGCAGATTCACCCACCGCACTATCATTGCTGCTGATCTCCACCTCCAGGGGACGTCCGGTGGGTGGGCCGCCCTTAACTTCTGTGAAGGCTATTGTGAGATTGGGAAACAGTGGCGGGATCGTTTTCGCCAGATGGTGCATATCCTTCATGGCATCATGCTCAGGCCGGGAAACCGCCGGTGTGTAAAGAACCCGGATCTGTCCATATCGCGAGCCGCGCTGGGTCAGTGGATCGCCCGCATCGAGGGCAATCTGTCCGGTTGTAATAATCGTGGCTTCCAGGTATTGAGGTTCAATGCTCTCCCTGACTTTTTGATCAACTTTCAGCAACTGTTCCTGCATCTTCTCAAGGGTGATTCCTGAAGGGGCAGTAATGCGCAGGATGTATTGATCCACACCTGCTGGAGGAAATAGTTGAAAAGACATATGCGTTTTTGCAAGCCAGATACTGCCGGCCAGCATCGCAATCGAAATAATCACCGTGAGCCAGCGCAGTTTTAGCGCGATCTCCAGCAGTTTTGCATAGCCGTTTTCCATTGCAACAATCCAGGCGCGCTCTTTGGGTTGTTTATGTGGGTGTGCAATATGCGCAACATGACTGGGCAGAATAAAAAAGGACTCCAGCAGTGATAGGAAGAGCATCAGAATCACCACTACCGGAATAGCGACAATAAATTTTCCGATGATTCCGCTCATGAACAGCATGGGCAGAAAAGCGACGATGGTGGTGGTTACGGTAGCGGTTACCGGACCGATCAGCTCCATGGCCCCTTTTACCGCAGCATCCAGCGGTTTGAGCCCCTTCTCCATGTGATAGGTAATATTTTCGCCGATGATAATGGCATCATCCACCATCATTCCCAGCACCATGATAAAGCCCAGCATGGAGATCAGGTTGAGCGTAATCCCGGACAGATAGAGTATGTAGAGACCGCCGAAAAAGATAATCGGAAGTCCCCAGGTGGTAGTGATGGCAACCGATGGGCGTAAAAACAGAAATAGTGAGAGAAATACCAACACAATACCGGCCGCACCGTTGTTGGTAAGAACTCCCAGACGCATGCGGGTAAAGCGGGAAAAATCCTCGAAGGTCTCAATGTGAACCTGTTCACCATAGATTTCCGGTACCCTGTCCAGATAGGCGCGCAGGGTATCGACAACGTCAATAATATCCGCATCTGTTTTCTTCAGGATGATCATGCTGAGCGCACGCTCTCCGCTTACGTTATACAACGTATGCGCATCAGCCAGCGTCTCATTGACGGTTGCGATATCACCGAGGCGCAGGGTATTTCCCCGATCATTGGCCCGCAAAACCAGATTGGCCACATCCTCACTGCTTTTGAACTCACCTACGATACGCAGCGCTTTCTGTCCGCTGTTCGTGTCCAGATCACCAACGGGAGCATTGATATTCCAGCTGCGCAGCAGCTCGCTCACTTCAGCAATCGAGACATGCTGCCTGTGCATTTTGTCCGGGTCAACGACAATTCGCAGTTCAGCCTTCCGATCCCCCGGGATCTGCACCATCGCCACACCATCCAGGTTAAGCAGATCCTGCTCGATCTGATCTCCCAGCCGCTTGAGTTCCACCGGAGAGATCGGAGAATAGATGGCCAGACGGATTACGGGAAAAACGGTTCCATCAATCTCAAGGACATAGGGCTGCCTTGGCAGATCATCCGGTAGCTCGGCACGATCCACCGCCAGTTGCACATCATTGGTGATGCGATCACGGTTGGTTGCATCGGGATCCAGATCCAGCGTAATAGTCCCTGAACCAGGAAAGGAGACCGAGATCATTTTATCGATGCCGTTTAATGCCTTTATCTCCTGCTCAATCGGAGTGATCACCAGCCGTTCGACCTCTTCCGGTGTGGCACCGGGATAGGTTACGCCGATCTGAATTTGATCGAGATTGACGTTGGGAAAGGCTTCCCGGTTTATTTCATAGGCGGCAAACAGTCCCAGTAACATGATTCCGATAGAGATCAGATTGACCAGCAGGCCGCGCTCAACAAAAAACCGAATCAGATTTGTCATGGATAGAGCTTTCCGCGTAGCAGAGCCAGTGTTGCGTATCGTTTCAGCAGCTCTACACGCTGCTGTTTCAGGGCCAGTTCGGCTGCCTGCAGCTCTGCCTCATGCTGTATTACTGTATTGGTATCAAGCCGCGCATCCTGATACAGGCGCTCCGATTCGTGATACTTGGCTTTTTCGCTGGCCAGGCGTTGTTGATAACCATCCACTGTTTTTTGGTTCTCCACTATCTCCGCAACCAGACTGGAGATCCGGTAGCGCAGTTGATAGCGTATATTTTTTATCTCCTGCAATACTCTGTACCGCTCCAGTTGCGCCTGGTATAGCGCCGCATCAAATCCTCTGCGGTCAAGGGCCCGCTGATACTCAATATTGACCCCACCTGCCAAATCGGTTTTATTCATGGAGTTTCTGCCGGTATCCCCCGCCAGATTACGCATGCCGGCGGAAACAACCAGATCCAGTGTATCCTTGCGTGCGTTCCTGCGACGTTCGATTACTGCACGAGCGATCTCCAGACGGCCCTGTTCCCGGTTGAGCGCAGGGCTGTGGGCATCTGCCTCGGCAAGGAAAGATTCGATATCAGTTGTTGAGACAGGGAACTCCTCCAGTAAAGGAAGCAGGCGGATTTCATTATCCCAAGATGCTCCAATAAGGCGGTTAAGCGCCACACGCTGCTGCTTCTGAATTAACTGAAGAGAGCGATAAGAGGCCTGTTCAGCCCGGATCCGGGCGTTGGCCTGAAGATGATCTTTCTCTTCCGTCAGGCCCAGTTCAGCTCTTTTATCAATATATCTCCTCAGCCGCTTGGCGCGATTAATCGCATGTTGGCTGTTCTCAATCCGGTAGCGGGTAAACAGGGTGGAGTAAAACAGTTCAATTACCTGGGCGGCGAGCTGATCCCGCTGCTCCTTGCGGTTGGCTTTCGCTATATCCACCTGTGTTCCCGCAATGATCAAACCCTGGTTAAAATCCGGATTTCCATTGCCCCGCCAAAAAGGTTTTCGATAGTTCAAATCGATATTGATATTGTTGGCCGGATTAGGGTAGCCGCGGAAAAAAGAGCCGCCGGAATTATCTTCGCGCCGGTATGAAGTAGACAGCCCGATATGTTCACCTGTTCTCAGTGTGCGGCTCAGTTCCCCCGCAACACTAAAACTATCGCTTGGGGTGCCGATAAAAGAGAGGTCACGAGAGTAACCGCTCTTTCCACCCAACACAAAACCGGTCTGGCTTTCTACCTGCGGCAGCTCCTGTCGGGCATGTTCTATATCCAGATCCGCCAGAGCCAGGTCAGGATAGTTATCCAGCGTTCTTTGTACCAGCTGAACCAGCGTCAATTCATCGACTGCGAATGCAAAAACGGGGGAAATCAGCAAACAGCTTGCAAACAGATAGAAAAAAATTTTCTTCATTATTCGTTTAATAAGGGATTATAGCGTGTGTGTTTACACGGGTAATTTATTATAGCGGGTATATAAACCCGTCATGAAGGAAAAACAGCGATAAAACCAAACATAAAATACCCGGGAAAAGTGCCATAATGCACTGAAATATAACGAATACGTTAATCCTGTATGCCGTAATTCGTATGGTTCTGACAGAAAATTGTTTGAAAAAAAGCTGTTCAATTTGATGGGAAGGATTCAGTTAAACAATTGGCGGAGAGGGCGGGATTCGAACCCGCGTGGGGCGTTAAAGCCCCCAACCGATTTCGAGTCGGTGCCGGTATGACCGCTTCGGTACCTCTCCAGTTGGTAAATAGGATACGCGTTTATATATATGACAACAAGTCAGGAATATCTCTCAATTCGCGAGAAACATTGAAAATTATTGATTCATCTTGTCAAACAAAAAGAAGCATGTTGCTCAAATTATGGAGTCGATCCTTCAAAACCGAAACATTCTGTAGCAGACTATTGGCATACTGCCTGCCAATGGCCGGAACTGCTTTCCGGATTTAGCGATCGACCCCATAGAGGATGTAGAAAAATATTTGATGTGCACAATTATCGATTTCAGCCGAACGGCCAGCCAATAACCGTTAAACAGCAAGAATCCAGGATTATGCGTACGCTCCTGAAAATTTTTCTTTTCTGTATGATTGTGCTGACTGGACTCCTCTGTGTTCGACCGACTGGGAAGTTAACTCAACTTGAAGATGTATTGCAGAACAATCGACTGATAGTGGTAACTCGTAACGCCTCCAGCACCTATTATGAGGATCCATCCGGGCCAACGGGGCTGGAGTTTGACTTGGTGAAGATGTTTGCTGACCGGCTCAACGTAGAACTGAAATTTATTGTGGCTTCCGATCTGGAGCAAATATTCACTACTCTGGCACAGGGCAAGGCTCACTTTGCTGCAGCAGGGCTGACTCAAACCCAGGACCGTGCAAAACTGCTGCGGTTTACCCCCCCATATCAGCACGTTGTACAACAGTTGATTTACCGTCAAGGCTCACCGCGTCCCAAAAATATCGCCGACTTGAATGGTGGTAAGCTGGTCGTGGTTGCCGGAAGCAGTCATATTGAGCGGCTGCATGAGTTGCGCCGGAAATATCCTGAACTGACATGGGAAGAGAGCCTCAAGTTCAGTAACGATGATTTGCTGCAGAAAGTGGAATCAAGGCAGATAGCTTATACTGTTGTAGACTCCAATGAGCTACTTCTCAGTCGCCGCTTTTATCCCCACGTGCGGGTCGCTTTTGAACTCAGTGAAAAACAGCCTGTCGGCTGGGCTTTTTCAGTCAAGACTGATGACACTCTGTACCGGCAAGCGGTCAATTTCTTTATAGATATATACAACAGCGGAGTCTTGGAGCAGATTCTGGAGCGTTACTATGGACACATTGGCGAGTTTGACTATGTGGCAACGACCGCCTTCAAGCTTCATATTCAGCAGCGGCTACCAAACTATCGTGAACTGTTTGAAATCGCCGCAGAAACCCACGGTTTTGATTGGCGTTTGCTTGCTGCCATGGCTTATCAGGAGTCACACTGGAATCCACGGGCAATATCACCTACCGGGGTTCGCGGAATCATGATGCTGACCCGGATTACCGCTAAACAGATGGGAATCAAAAAGCGCACCGATCCTGCACAAAGTATTCAAGGGGGTTCCCGCTATCTTCGTTTTCTGAAAGACCGGCTTCCCGATGAGATTGCGGAGCCAGATCGCAACTGGTTGGCGCTGGCGGCATACAATATTGGTTATGGCCATCTGATGGATGCCCGTAACATTACCCGCCAAACAGGAGGGAATCCCAATCTATGGATGGACGTCAAGAAAAAACTGCCACGATTGCGGGATGAAAAATGGTACCAGAAAACAAGGTATGGGTTCGCGCGTGGTGATGAGGCGGTACGATATGTAGAAAATATCCGCAGTTATTACCAGATTCTGCTGAGAGAATTTGATTCCAGCACAGAGATAGCCGCGCGGGAGTGAGCATGTCAAGCACCAGTACTCTTTCAAGGTAATAAATCAGGATTCAGTTGGTCTGTCAGCGTTCAGGGCAAGGCGCGCCTCACAGGGAATGGCCTTAGTCCTTGCCAAGAGGCGCAACGCAGCCATGGACGCTGACAGGCCAACCCTTCGGGCGCTCCTGTGGTGCTTCGCAGCGGCGT
>JAJRUX010000091.1 GCA_024277575.1 Gammaproteobacteria bacterium
GCAGCAAGGCGGCAAAGTGCCGCTGTAGCACTTCTACAGCAAACTTTGCCAACGCAGCCTGCGAGCCGGCACGCGACGGCCTGTCATTCGATTTCAATCGGTCAGGAGCTTCAGGCAGGCGCTGGCTCGGTGTTGCAGCGCTTGCCAATGGAATGACCATTATCTGCGCGCTGCGCCTTGATCCAGCGCCTGCCTGAAGCTCTGAACAAGACATATATTGTTGCCGGGTTAATAAAATGTTCGCTCTGGTATCGCAGAAGGATGATCCGCCAAGAGTAACACTGAAATGTGCCCCGGCCGATGGGGAATTGCTGGTCAGTCAGTATGAATCGGTCACCCCCGGCTACTACATGAACAAAAAACACTGGATAACAATCACTCTCGATGGAGAGCTGCCGGAGGGGATGCTGACAGATCTGGCCAGCCGTTCCCATGAACTTGTGGTCAGCAAACTGACCAAAGCAGACAGAAACAGGCTGGAACAGGGGGCGGAATAGGCATGTACAAGGGAGGCTGTTTGTGCGGCAGGGTTGCCTGTGAGATTTCCGGTGAGATAGGCGACATCGTCTATTGCCACTGCTCGCAGTGCCGTAAGGCACGGGGTAGCGCATTTGCAACCAATGGTAATGTGGAGGTGGAAAAATTCCGCTTCGTTTGTGGCCAGGGTGAATTGACCGGATATGAGTCCTCATTCGGCCGGACGAAATATTTCTGCCGCCATTGTGGTTCACCGATTCGCAATAAAGACAGGGCCATTTCCCACTACGTCCGGGTGCGGCTCGGTACCATCGAGCCGGATATGATGGAACGGCCGCAGGTGCATATCTTTGTCTCATCGAAGGCGAACCGGGAAGAGATCGGCGCAGAGTTGCTGCCGGGTAGTGAAAAAACGGCATTTGAGCTGGATATCGGTAAAAGAATTTTACCTGTTTCTGCTTGTCTACAGCTTGCGTGAATCAGTACATCAGTAAAGCCCCTGAAAATGAATGGCAATGAAGAGAGCGTTTTTGCTCCGGAGGGAGTCGAAATAATCGAGCGGAAAATTGGCTACGACGGTTTCTTTCGTCTCTATAGATACAGTCTGCGCCATCGTCTTTTTTCCGGTGGCTGGACGCCGGTGATCTCCCGCGAGCTGTTCGAGCGCGGCCATGCGGTGGCAGTGCTTCCCTACGATCCGGATAGTGACAATGTGGTGTTGGTGGAGCAGTTCCGTATCGGCGCCCTGGAGGCGAAGGGAGGTCCCTGGCTACTGGAGTGTGTGGCCGGTATGATCGAACCGGGGGAGAGCGTGCCGGAAGTAGCCCACCGGGAGGCGATGGAAGAGGCCGGCTGCGAACTGATGGAGCTGGAGTTTGTTTCCCGGTATCTGGTCAGCCCCGGCGGTACCTCGGAGCAGATCACCCTCTATTGTGGCAAGGTGGATGCCAGTGGTATCGGCGGCATTCATGGCCTGGTGGAGGAGCATGAGGATATCCGGGTGACGCCGGTTCCGTTTGACCGCGCCATGGAGCTGCTGCGGGAGGGGCGCATCAACTCCGCGGCGCCGATTATCGCCCTGCAGTGGCTGGCGATGAACCGGGAACAGCTGCGCGCCAAATGGGGTCGGCCGGAGTGAAGTTCAGCTTCATTCACGCCGCCGACATCCATCTTGACAGCCCGCTGCGGGGGCTGGAGCGTTATGAAGGCGCCCCGGCCGAAGAGATCCGCAGCGCTACCCGACAGGCTTTCGACAATCTGGTCACCCTCGCCATCGACCAAGCGGTGGATTTCGTACTGCTGGCGGGTGATCTCTACGATGGCGACTGGAAGGACTACAACACCGGCCTCTACTTTGTGGCACGCATGGCCCGCTTGCGGGACGCCGGGATCCGGGTATTCATGATCTCCGGGAACCATGATGCGGCGAGCCAGATCACCAGACAGCTTCAGCTGCCGGACAACGTTACCCGGTTTGCCACCGACAGCCCCGAAACAGCCGTTGTCGAAGAGCTGAATGTTGCCATTCACGGGCAGGGTTTTGCCACCCGTGAAGTGACCGAGGACCTGTTGCAGAACTATCCCCAGGGGGATCTACACCGTTTCAATATCGGTTTGCTGCACACCTCGCTGGATGGCAAACCGGGTCACGAACCCTACGCACCCTGCACTATCGACGGGCTGCGCTCCAAAGGCTACCAGTACTGGGCGCTGGGCCATGTTCACAAACGCGAACTGATCAGCGAGGAGCCGTGGATTCTGTTCCCCGGTAATATCCAGGGGCGCCATATCCGCGAGACCGGCGCCAGGGGCTGTACCCTGGTGCGGGTGGAGAACGGTGAAGTCATGCAACTGGAGCAGCATGATATCGACGTGCTGCGCTGGTCACTTTGTGCCGTGGACATCGGTGGTTGTGACCATATCGATGCAGTGTGCGAGCGGGTTCGGACAGCCTTCCAGCAGGCACTCGACGATGCCGAAGGGCGGCCGGTTGCCGCACGTCTGCAACTCCACGGCGAGAGCGCCCTGCACGCCAGGCTGCACGCCGATCCACTGAACTGGAACCAGGAGTTCCGTGCCATGGCTACCGGGCTGGGTGGCGCTGGACTCTGGCTGGAGAAGCTCTCCCTGCAGACCTGCTCACCCGCCGATGCTGCGCAGATTCAGGCAAGGGAGGACGCCCTGGGTGGTCTGCTGCGGGCAATCCGGGAGATGGAGCTGAACGAGGCAGACAGCACAGAACTTGCGCAACAGATCTCCGCGCTGCGCCAGAAACTGCCGGTGGAGCTGCTCAGTGGCGAAGAGCGCTTTGACCCCACCAGCGAGCCGATGCTAGAGGATGTAAAAGAGCTGCTGGTAACCCGATTGCTGGCAGTACCCGGTTCATAGGATATACTATTAACCCGGCAACAATATAGATCGCATTCAGGGCTTCAGGCATGGGCTGGAACAAGGCGCAGCACGCAGGCAAGGGTTGTTCCCTTGCCAAGTGTTGCAACGCCGTGCCGGCCCATGCCTGAAGCCCCTAACAGGCTGA
>JAJRUX010000092.1 GCA_024277575.1 Gammaproteobacteria bacterium
AGTTGCCTGGAAACAGGCTGGACGTGGTTATATATCCAGATCCGGATTGGGTTGAACCGATATTTTCGCAAAGTTGCAGACGTGGTTTTCTTACGTTTGGGGATTTTGTGATAGAGATTTTTTCGGCAGCCGGGGTCGGAGCTGGGGGGTAAACAGTCCAAATTGTTGACGCGCAACTCCGGAGGGCTTTTTTTCGCTCGGCCCATCTATGAGCGATCCGACAGTGCACGCTCCCGTATTGATGATTCGGTTGAGCAGGGCTGGTCAGGGCTTAATACAAGAACCCTCAGTTGATGTGGGTTTGAAATCAGAGATTGGTATTTAAAAGTGTATGGCAGCAGCGCCTTGTGAGGGTTGCTGTCAATACCCGGGTACATTCAAACAGAGGGCAGGAGAGTAATACCTTAAACTGTTATTACAGCCGCAAACCAGAAGGATGCGGCGGATTATCCTGTAATTTATATTAGAGTGTTCCCCCGGTTCTGGTACTGCTTTTGAACCGGGGAAACCCGGGGTCGCACAGGCCTTGGTGCAGCGCTCCCGTAGTTGTTGTATAGACAGCGGAGGGTGTGCAGAGAACAAAAAACATGAAGAGAATGTTGTTTAACGCAACTCAGCCAGAAGAGTTGCGCGTAGCGTTGGTGGATGGCCAGCGCTTGTATGATCTGGATATCGAAACTACCACTCGCGAACAGAAAAAATCCAATATTTACAAAGGCAAGATTACTCGTATCGAGCCCAGTTTAGAGGCAGCTTTTGTTGATTATGGCGCTGAGCGTCATGGTTTCCTTCCGCTGAAAGAAATCTCCCGCACTTATTTCACCACCACTCCCGAAGGGGGAGGACGTGTACAGATCAAGGAGGTTCTCAAAGAAGGTCAGGAGTTAATCGTTCAGGTAGACAAGGAGGAACGGGGTAACAAGGGTGCTGCACTGACGACATTTATCAGTCTGGCCGGACGTTATCTTGTTCTTATGCCCAATAATCCCCGCGCGGGGGGGGTTTCCCGGCGCATTGAAGGAGAGATGCGTAATGAGATTCGACAGGTATTGAGCGAGCTTGTAGTTCCGGACGATATGGGTCTGATTGTGCGTACCGCTGGCGTGGGCAAAAGCGTTGAAGAGTTACAGTGGGATCTCGACTATCTGGTGAATCTCTGGCGTTCTATTGAGAAAGCCGGGGCGGAACGTTCGGCTCCTTTCCTGATCTACCAGGAAAGTAACGTCATTATTCGCGCTATTCGGGATTATATGCGCCCGGATATCAGCGAAATTCTTATTGATGAGCCTGGCATCTATCAGCAGGCCCGCGAATTTATGCAGCAGGTCATGCCACACAACCTGCAAAAAGTAAAACTCTATGATGATCCGGTGCCGCTGTTCAGTCGTTACCGGGTAGAGAGCCAGATCGAATCGGCCTTTCAGCGCGATGTCCGGCTTCCCTCCGGTGGATCGATTGTCATCGATCATACTGAGGCGCTGGTTTCCATTGATATTAACTCCGCACGGGCCACGAAAGGAGGGGATATTGAGGAGACCGCACTCAACACCAACCTGGAAGCGGCCGAAGAGATAGCCCGCCAACTGCGTCTGCGTGATCTGGGCGGTCTGGTTGTGATTGATTTTATCGATATGAATTCGAGCCGCAATCAGCGCGAAGTGGAAGGTCGGCTTAAAGAGGCCCTCAAAATGGATCGGGCTCGTGTCCAAGTTGGGCGTATCTCCCGGTTTGGGTTGCTGGAGATGTCCCGGCAACGGCTTCGCCCTTCACTGGGAGAGTCCAGCCAGATTGTATGTCCTCAATGTAATGGGCAGGGGACTATTCGCAGTGTCGAGTCGCTATCGCTTTCCATCCTGCGCATTCTCGAAGAGGAGGCGATGAAGGATAAAACTGCACGGGTTATTGCCCAGCTTCCCGTGGATGTGGCCACTTTTTTGCTCAATGAAAAACGGCAGATTATCAGTGCCATCGAAGCGCGCTTGGGTATTTCAGTAACCCTCATTCCTAATGAACAGCTGGTAATTCCTCACTATGAAGTAACGCGTATGCGTGTTGAAGAGTCCCGGCAGGCAACAGGAAACAAACCAAGCTATCAGTTGGCTGAGAAGTCCGATAGCAAGGCGGCCCTTTCTGAAACCGTCACCTCGTTCAGGAGCGCTACTGTTGAACAGCCGGCGGTAAAAGCTGTCGTTCCGCCAGCGCCACAGCAACGTAAAAGCGTAGCGGAACAGCAAGTCAATGAGAGCAGACCGGGTCCGATAAAACGATTGTTCTCGCTATTGACCGGTGTTATTTCCGAAGAAACCATCGAGAGTAAAGAGGAAAAGGGTTCTGCTCCTGTCAATCGAGAGGGGGCCAGAGCGCGTGGTCGAGGGCAATCCAGGCGCCGTGGGGGAGCCTCCCGCAGTCGCCGGGATTCCTCTTCCAACGGCCGTAAAACCACGGAGAAAAAGAAGCAGGGTGCCAAGCCTTCCGGTTCAGGAGATGCAAAAGAGGGCCGTTCCGATATAGCGAAAGATACCGATCAGAAACCTGCGCGTCCTTCGGGTAGCCGGGGTGGTCGTGGCAGAGGCGGTCGCCGTCGCCGCCCGGCCAGCCAGGAGAATCGGGGTGACAAGAGCGCCAATACCGATAATCAGCGCCAGAAAGATACATTAACTGAAAAAAAGGGACAATCTCCCTCTATTGAACCAACAGTAAATGGTATAGAGCAGCGCCCGGCGAAGACCTCTCAGGGTGGCGGAAAAACAGGATCGCGGAAAGTTGCTGATGAGAAGCCAACGGAAAAAAAAGAGGGACGTTCTGGCAAGATGGGTAGCGAAGGGTCATCGGAGAAAAGCGGGGCCGTGGCTGCCGACCAAGGGGATAAATCCGCAGTAAACTCACCTGAAAGCGTTCCTGCCGACAAGGTCGCTGTACCGGCCAAGCCACCAAAGCCCAAACGGCAAATGGCAAAGCAGGATCAGGGCAAGGAGCAAGTCCGCAAGAGGAGTGTTGCTGGTAAAGCAAGGCAAAAATCGGGGACTACTGGGTCTGAAAAGAACAGTGATGGAACTCGTTTTGATGTTGGTGATCCTGTACTCCCACCGAAGAAGGCAGAATCGGCATCCGGAATTTCCAAAAATGCGCCTGTTCAAAACGATGCTCCTGCCATAAAAAAGGTAGCAAAGCCTGTTGTTGAAAAACAGTTGGCCAGTGCTGGTGGGTCTACTCTGCCTGCGGCGGCAACAGAGCCGTCGGTACAGGGGAGCCTGAAAAATGCGCCCTCTGAGAGGGAAGTGGTGAGCAGTTCCGCAGGAGGGCAGCAAGCCGCAGAGAAACAGAGTAAAGATGGGGAATGATACTTTGCTGTAACAGTAGCGGAAACCGTATCTTTGACAGGAGGTGCGTGGGAGTCAGTGGCTGGATTATGCTGGAGTACCAGGTGCCGATTTAACTTGATCTCGTTGTTGTCTGCTGATAGAGTTTTGGTACTTGAGCAAGTATTAAAATGCCTTGTGAAAGTGCATGCGGATGATATAAAGACAACGATGATTCTGGTTAGCAGGACAACAAGAAAGAGATCGGAGAAGGGAGTCCTAGACCAGGAGTCTGTCGGATTTGGGAATAATCTACTGCGCTGATGGGAGAGCGGCCAATATGTCCCCGGTTTTTCGTTGAATAGTCCCACTATTCGCCTCAAAACCGGAAACATTTTGACTCGCTCTCGCACCCGCTCGCTACGATTACCCAAACCCGACAGACTCCTAGAGCCTGAATCCGTGGGTTCATGACGGAGCATAGCACAAGCTCTTGATTCCACAGCGGTTCAAAAAATGTCCGCTTAACCTAAGGGTGAAGCTAAGATTTTTTGATTCCACTGTAAAATCAATATCTTGCACTCTGCATCCGCCCTGAACTCACGGAGTCAGGTAGAAGTTGACTTGGGGGCTCTTGATAGTGAAGCACCAATTTCTCTGGCGTTGAGCAGATCCCGTAGTGATATTTTTTGCCTTATCCTTTGGGGGATAAAGGCCTGTATGCCATTATAATAATAGAATATAGATATTGTATTTGACCATATTACCAACATGAGCTGATTCAAGTGGAATTCGAAGAAGAAGATAGTAAAAGCCTGCAGGATTATCTGGATATACTGCGTCGAAGAAAGTGGCCTATGTTGTTGGTGGGCGGGTTGCTTTTCTTGATCTCTGTGATTATCGCCCTGGTTCTTCCTCCTGTTTATCGATCCACGGCCACGATTTTGATTGAGGAGCAGGATATTCCGCGTGAACTGGTGCAGTCCACCGTAACCAGCTATGCTGCTCAGCGTATTGAAATCATAAATCGAGAGGTGATGACGCGCTCTAACCTGCTCAAGCTCATTGAGCGGCACAACCTTTATGCTGATGAGCGAGGCAAGGTGCCGGTAGAAACGATTATCGGAAAGATGAGAAAGGCGGTCACGCTCGATATGGTCAGCGCCGAGGTGATTGACCCGCGCAGCGGTCGTCCCACGCAGGCAACCATCGCTTTTACCCTCTCCTTTGATGGTAAAAAGCCTGATGTGGCGCAGCGCGTGACCAATGACTTGGTCTCACTCTATCTATCTGAGAATATCAAGCGTCGTACCCGTAAAGCGGCTGAGACCACGGAATTTCTGGCTGCGGAGGCAGATAAGCTTGATAGGCACCTTGCCGAGGTGGAAGCAAAAATCGCTGATTTCAAGAGCCGAAATGCTGGCGCTTTGCCGGAGTTTTCCCAGATGAATATGCAGCTGGCTGAACGTGCTCGGCAGGAAATATCCGATATTGATCGGCAGCTACGTTCGCTAAAAGAGCGCCAGTATTATCTGGAAGGGCAATTGGTGCTGGTTAAACCGAATGCTCCTATTGTGTCTACCGATGGAAGGATGGTTCTGGATGACAGCGAGCGGTTGAGGATGCTGCGTAGTGAATATGCGCGGGTTTCTGCCAAATATGGTCCAACTCATCCCGATGTAAAACGATTGAGCCGTGAAATCGCAGCTCTCGAGCAGGGGGTTGGTGTATCGAGTGGACTGGATCCCAGAGAGGAAGAACTGCATCGGTTGCGGGCTGATTATGCTGCGGCACGGAATAAATATTCTTAACAACATCCGGACGTAATCAAGTTACAGCGGCGAATTGCAAATCTTGAGTCTGATCTCCAGCGTTCTCCACCACAGAGGCGAGGCGGTGGCTGGGGAGGAAACCCGGCATCAGCAAACAATCCCGCCTTCATTGCCCTTCAGTCTCAGCTCAAGGCGGTCAGCAGTGAGATATCCTCTCTCCAGGTTCAGCGCAACGGATTGAAAGCGCAAATTGCAGACTACGAGAGAAGTTTGACGCAGTCCCCGGAGATTGAACGGGAATATACCAGCTTGATGCGCGACAAGGAGAATACGATACGCAGACAGCAGGAGATCAACCAGAAGCTGATGGATGCCAGGCTTTCTCAGGAATTGGAAAAAGAGAGCAAGGCAGAGCGTTTTTCATTGATTGAGCCTGCGCTGCTTCCTGAACGACCGATCAAGCCCAACCGGCTTGCCATTGTTTTTCTGGGCCTGGTGTTCTCGCTGGCCGGAAGTATTGGTTATGCTGCTGTTGCGGAGACCATCAACAAGGGTGTATTTGGTCGTCATCATCTCGCCACTATTTTGAAAGAGCCACCGTTGTCTGTTATTCCCTACATTGAGACTGAAGAGGATATTTTGCGTCAGCGCAAGGTTAAGATTATGGTTGCCAGTACGATAGTTATTGGGGGTGTGCTACTCATTGCCGCTATCCATGTTTTATGGAAGCCTCTGGACGTGATATGGTTCGTGGCAATGCGTAATATCGGTATGTAACATACAGGTCAGGTGGATACATTGGGAACAGAACATATAGAGCAGTTGGTAAAAGAGGCCCTACAGGGGTCGGATATACCTCCCCCCGCAGATAAATCACCGCGGCGAAACAGGGGGCGTTCCGTGATAAAAGAAAAACCGGATACGGTTCAAAAAAAACGCGGTGTATCATCAGCCCGGCGGAGTACACTTACCTATACCCAGACCAAAGTGGTTAAGGTTCCACAACCCATTATGCAGGCCAATCGTGTCATAGCCGGCTCACCTCAGGAGCCGTGGGTCAACGCATACAAGCTTTTGCGTACCCGTGTGTTGCAACGCTTGCGGGAGATGGATAATGCCAATACGCTGGCGATTACCAGTCCTGCACCGGGAGCTGGAAAGAGCCTGACATCGCTCAATCTGGCACTAAGCATCGCCATGGAGGTTAACAAGACGGTGCTGCTGGTGGATGCGGACATGCGCCGCCCATCTCTGCACACCTATCTGGGCCTTAAACCAAAATATGGACTGGGCGATTATCTTACCCGGGGTGTTCCGTTGGAGAAAATATTGATCAACCCTGGAATTGGCCGGTTTGTACTGCTCCCGGCAGGTAAATCGCGTAATAATTCGGCAGAGCTGCTCTCTTCTCCCCGGATGGAGGAGTTGGTTAAGGAGCTTAAGCAACGTTATCATTCACGTTATATCCTGTTTGATCTCCCCCCCATGTTGGCGGTAGCTGATGTGTTGGCGTTTGCCCCGTATGTTGAGGCAACCATGCTCGTGGTCGAGGAGGGGAAGAGCAGAGAAGAAGATATAATCCACTCCTGCGAATTGTTGCAGAGCATGAATTTTATTGGTGCGGTTCTTAACAAATCACGCGAGAGAACAAAGGGCTACTACAGCTATTACAGCTATTGATTTCTGGAATTTTCCGAACCATCAGCGTAGATTCATTTGTTACCGACTCAGGATGCTGGCGCAATTGCGAGTCGACTCTATTATCTTTATAAAAACATTTATTGAATCTGGACTCCGCGGTCGGGTGGGTCTGCCATGAAATATTTCTTAATTCTGTTTGTGTCTGTTGCGGTGAGCATCATTGTTATTCCTTTGATGATGCGTTTGGCACCGCGGCTGGGGATGATCGATTATCCAGATGATCGGCGGGTTCACGTAAACCCAACTCCTCGTGTTGGTGGTTGGGGTATCGTTCTCGGCATGCTGGTGACTGTTTTGATCTGGCTGCCATTGACGCCAATGGTGATCTGCTATCTTTTCGGCGCGATTACTCTGCTTCTGTTTGGCTCGCTTGATGACCGGTACCACCTGTCACCAAAAATTAAATTTGCCGGCCAGTTAGTCGCTATAGTGCCGCTGGCTGTGTGGGGGGGGGATGGAGATCACGACCCTTCCCTTGCTTGGTGACGCTGTTCACTTGCCATCCTATCTTGCGGTTTCATTTGCCATTTTTGCTGTTGTAGGAATGACGAATGCACTGAATACATCGGATGGTCTGGACGGACTTG
>JAJRUX010000093.1 GCA_024277575.1 Gammaproteobacteria bacterium
CTTCAAGCCGGTCACGTTCTTCCCGCGTTAAACGAACTACATAGCGCTTTTTCATTTTCAAGCTCCTCAACAGGTTATACAAGTCTATTGAAGAGCTAGCTTAACATCCTAATTTATATTATTGAAGGAGTACTAGTGGGCGTTAATAATTAAAGTCATTTCGATTATACTGGTCCGGTATTTTGAATTTAAAAGTGAATATACGATGAGTCGGCGGGTATTACGAGATGATCAATGTAAAGTGGACCCCAGATTCCAGACAGTAGTTTAAGCTGTCCCCCAGAATCTGAGGAACAGGTAATGAGCGAGAAGAAGAAACGCAAGGTACACAGCGCAGAGTTCAAGGCGAAAGTGGGCCTTGAAGCCCTCAAAGGCGTGAAGACAATCAACGAGATTGGTCAGGCGTATGGAGTTCACCCCGTGCAGGTGGGTCAGTGGAAGAAGGCGATTCAGGAGCAGGCGAAGAGTCTGTTTGAGGGTAAGCGAGGCCCCAAGCCTGCTGCCGAACACCAACAGCCAGAGAAGCTGTTTTGCGAGATTGGCAAGCTGAAGATGGAGCTGGACTGGCTGAAAAAAAGTCCGGGATCAGCCAGTCATGAAGCGCCAGTTGTGGATTGAGCGGGAACATGAGATTTCGGTGGTTCGCCAATGCGAGTTAACCGGGGTGGCGCGTTCAACGCTCTACGCACAACGTCAGCCCGTCGCTGTGGACGAGACGGATCTCTTGCTGTGTCGACTGATCGATGAAGAGTATACCCGACGCCCCTTCTACGGCAGTCGGCGGATGGTGGTGTTTCTGAAAAACAAAGGGTTTGATGTCAACCGCAAACGGGTGCAGCGACTGATGCGTTGCATGGGCTTGGCCGGGATGGCGCCTGGCCCCAACACCAGCCGTCCCCATTCACAGAACAAGGTTTACCCCTACTTACTGCGCGGCCTTTCCGTGACGCGCCCCAATCAGGTGTGGAGCACCGATATCACCTATGTTCGACTGGCGCATGGCTTCGCCTACCTGGTTGCTATCATCGATTGGTACAGCCGCAAAGTGTTGAGCTGGCGGCTTAGTAACAGTCTGGATGCCAACTTCTGCGTGGATTGCTTGGAAGAGGCGCTGCTGCACTATGAAAGACCGGAGATCTTTAATACCGTTCAGGGTGTTCAGTTCACCAGCACGGTGTTTATCGATGTGCTCAAGCGCGAGGAGATCAAAATCAGCATGGATGGTAGAGGCCGGGCGCTGGACAATATCTTCGTCGAAAGGCTCTGGCGCAGTGTTAAATATGAGGATATTTACCTCAAGGGCTATGCCTGCATGGGAGAGTTACTGATCGGCCTGTCGGAATACTTCACCTTCTACAACGGTGAACGCCCCCATCAGTCGCTTTCCAACCAAACCCCAAGCCGAGTCTACGAAAGTGCTCAAGGCGGTGGGGCGATGATTGTGGACAAGTTTAGTAAAGAGGTGTCAGCGCCAGAGGCAATGACAGAATCGGGACAGCGCCGTGCAGCTGTGTGTGAAGTGGAAAGTACAACTTAAACTCGGGTGGTTTTTGTCTTGACTATGGGGTCCACTTTAATCTGAGCAGTTACCGGCAATATTGACTACTTGCTGAGTAGTTACTGTAGTTCATTGTCAGTGTTTCTTAAGGGTAACCATTCAGCCTGGATTTTGCTAATCGGAACTGTTTTTGGAATCATTCTGCAGGAACAGGGGATAGCTCTCTCAGAAGAAAAACATACTAACTGAGTCAAATTCTCATTTAAGGGCCAATGCAATGAAATAATTGATAATTCATGATTAATCTATGTGCTTTGTTAAAGAACTGTAACAAGACTCCGATAGAGATAGCATGTCCAACGCGGTGCAGGGGTACCTTCCCCGCCGTTTTGAAAAGGGTGCCGGGGTTTGATGTTTCGGGAGTCGGTGTGTTTTTGCAACAGCCTACCAGCTCAGTGGCAATCGATTGTAGAAAGCAATAGTGAGGTAAATAACATGTCTGTTAATAAGATGTATGTGGGGTTGGTTGGCGTTCTGGGTTGTGTCATGGCAATGGGGGTGCAAGCCGACTCGGATGCGGAGTTTCCCAAGGGGTGGGAGAGCTGGCCGGTGTTGAGCAGTGCTGCGATCCCGGACAATCAGTCTGCAATTCCGGATGGTTTGCCTGCAATTGTGAAAGAGACCATCAAGACCTATAACTGGGTTCAGGATGGTAAGGGTTCAAAATATAAGGTACGGGTAAATCCTGTGCAGATGGATGCCTATAAGATGCGGACCGGTGATTACCCGGATGGTGCTACTGCAGTGCTGGATCTGACTGACATCAAGGTATTGTTGGTGACTGAGCATCTGCTGGGTGAGCCGCAGTATGGTGCTTATACCTACGATGGCAAGGATATCGCCGATGCACATCCATCGTTAAGCCCCAAGGCCTGTGTGGCTTGCCATACCGGTTATGGTGAGGCCTGTGTCACCGGCATTTGCTCCCACAACAAATGAAAGCAGAAACGCCCTTTCCCGCTGGTTAGGGTGTGTTGACAAAAAGGGTACTCAGAGTATGCGGCAAGCCGGTTTGTACCAATAGAGCATCAGAGACGTTCAACATGGATAATCTTAGAAAGTGGTTTACCATCAAGCAGCTGGTAACAGGTGGCCCCATCGTTTTGCTGGTGGTGCTCAGCCTCATGCTTGGGGTCAGCCGGTACTATAGTGAGTATGAAGAGGCATTGAGCCATGCCCTGGAACTGGCCAAGACCGGTGCCCAGCCTATTCTCGGTTTGATGAAATCCAGTGTGGGTGGCGGTAACTACGCTAACGTGCAGGGTGAGGATGCGCTGGATCTTTATCGGGCCAATGGAGAGCTGTTGTTTTTTGCGGTAGAAGGGAAGACCGACAGTAATGGCGAACCGTATGGAATTGCCTATCTCCGCGATCAGAAACAGGTAGTGCGTTCATTTTTTCCTGCAGATTATCAAAGCAACCTGGAAACCAGGGTCGACAAGATAAAAAAAGCGCTCAACCGGTTGCCGGCGGATCATCGCAAACGTCCCAAAATAGAGAAAATGCTGCAAGACAAGCAGCGGGAACTCGATACTTTTCACAAAGCAAAATCGTTATTGGCAACAGCTGCCATACAGTATATTCATCCCGATGCGAAGGTGGTTACGGACGGTTACTATCTGGACAAGAAAAACTGGCAGTTACACCTAGTGTTGCCTGTTGCCAACAAGGGTGGTGGTGAGGTATGGATGGTAATGGATGCTTCCAACATCGGCGGGCTGAAGGGAGTGATTCTCAAGGAATTGCTCCCGATCAATATTATCGCATTGCTGATCTGTATTGTTTTGGCCTGGCTGCTGGCCCGAACCATCAGTACCCCTATTCTGGGTATGGGGCAGATTATTGATCGCATTGAACGCAACTCGGATCTGACAACCCGGCTCGATGACAGCTATGAGGATGAGCTGGGTCAAATTGCTTCTTCGTTAAACCGGATGCTGGAGAAATTCCAGCAGATATTGAGTGATGTTAATACCGCCACTATTCATGTGGCGAAATCATCACGGGAGATGTCTGATTCGATGCAAGAGGCCAACGGCCAGATTGAAAAACAGACCAGGGATACCGACCTGCTGGCGACTTCTGCCAACCAGATGGCCTCATCCTTTGTGGAAATGGCGGGAAATATGACTGAAGCGGCGCAGATGGCGCATAACTCAAACCAGCAGTCGAATGAAGGAAAAAGAGAGGTTGAAGCCACTATCCAGTCAATCAATACGCTTGCTGAGGAGGTGGATAATGCCGCAGACGTCATCAAGAAGCTGGATGAGGACAGCGATCGTATTGGCAGTGTGCTGGAGGTGATCAAGAGTATTGCAGAGCAGACTAATCTGCTGGCTCTTAATGCAGCCATTGAAGCGGCACGCGCCGGGGAACAAGGTCGCGGGTTTGCGGTCGTTGCTGATGAAGTTCGAACGCTCGCGCAGCGCGTTCAGGAGTCCACCCGGGAAATTGAAGGAATGATTGAGTCTGTTCAGGCCGGCACCAACGAGGCCATGAAGACCATGACGCGCGGCAGGGAGAGGGCTGAGCAGTGTGTCGAGCAGGCTATCCATGCGGGAGAGGCACTGGAAGTGATTGCTGAAGCGGTCAAGGGAATTAATGATCTGAACAGTCAGATTGCCATTGCTGCCGAGCAGCAAAATGGCGTCATGGAGAGCATCAACTCCAATATCCAGTCGATCGGCAACATTGCCGTCAGCAATGCAGAAAGTCTTTCCGAATGTGTGGTATCCAGTGATCATCTGGTTACACAGGCGGGAGAACTGCATGCAAAAATGTCAAGATTCAGGGTGATTTGAATCTGGGATTACGGGCATCTCTAACTCAAGTTTCGGTGTTCAAAATGGCAAAAAAACAGCTTCCGCTGTGTTATGACCGAGACTCCAGTCGCATATACCCGAACTACCTGGAAATGCAGTTTTTTGAGTCCGGCTGAAACCACAATACCGCGTTGCAGTTCTTGAAAAGGGCGAGCCATTCTCTGCAAACTGCGCCTTGCCTTGCGATTTCAGTCAGACTCAAAAAACTGCATTTCCAGGTAGTTTGGGTATAGTAAATGCGTCCAGCTGAAGGCTGCGGATAAAAAACCCGTGGGGGCATTTTATCAGCTCAGGCTTCGGTGTTCAGACCTGGATTCCCGCCTTCGCGGGAATGACAGAGAGTGCGCTGGAATGATAGAGGGACTGTACTATCGTCATCCCCGCGGAGGCGGGGATCCAGCTTCCACCACAGATGGTATTTCCCGATTTTTCTTCCAGTTCACCCCTGAAATCCGCCATTTCTGTGTTAAAAAAATGATCATTTACCCGTGTAAACTTACATTTTTCGCCTTGAACTGGCGGATTTCAGGGGCATAAATAAAGCGGCAGAAAAAATCAGCGGTAAATTCCCCCTGTTACCACTGATTGCTCAGCTCCTGTAACAGAAGGTAAATTGCCTGGCAGGCCTTCCAGTGTCTGTCTGGCCAGCCAGGCGAAAGCCGTGGCTTCTACCCAATCGGGATCTATCCCGGATGTGATGCTGGATTCCACAATAGATGGTGCTGCCAGTTTTTCCAGCCGGTGGAGCAGTGTGCTGTTGTGAACTCCGCCCCCGCACACGAGGATACGCGTGGTTCGGGGAGCCTGCTGGTGGATGGCCGTGGTGATGCAGCTTGCGGTAAGCTCACAGAGGGTGGCCGCCACGTCTTCTGGAGCCAGTGTGCTGACTCGCGCATGGGCTTGTAGCCAATTGTGATTAAAATACTCCCGCCCGGTGCTTTTTGGTGGGGGTTGCCGGAAGAAGGGATCCCGCAGCATTTCGATCAGCAGTTCCATATCAACCTTGCCGCTGGCCGCCCAGGCTCCATCTTTGTCCATTGGTTTTTTGAGGTGGCGGGCAGCCCAGCCGTCCATCAGCACGTTTCCTGGTCCGGTATCAAATCCGGCAACGGGTTGTTCGGAGGTATCGGCCAGAATAGTAATGTTGCTGATACCGCCGATATTTACTACTATCCGGTTTTCTCCCTGTTGTCGAAAAACAGCCTCGTGAAAGACGGGTACGAGCGGGGCACCCTGACCTCCGGCAGCCATGTCGCGGCGACGGAAATCAGCTACCGTGGTGATGCCGGTATGATGGGCAATGATATTGGGATCGCCAATTTGTAAAGTAGAAGGGTGTTCGTGGTTGGGACGGTGGTAAATAGTCTGTCCGTGACTCCCGATCGCTTTTACCTGGGGAGGGGGAACCCCTGCCGTTACCAGCAACTGCCGGATCTGCTGTGCATACAGTTTGCCGAGTTGCACGTCCAGCTCCATCATTTTTCCAACAGTGGCGTCCGGCTGGCACAACTCCAGCAAGGCATCACGCAGGGTGGCAGTGTAGGGTTCGGTATGAGCGACGATGCAGGAGGGTCTGTTTCTATCGAACTTCACCAATACAGCATCGACCCCGTCCAGGCTGGTACCGGACATAAGGCCGATATAAAAGTCACTCATCTGCTGCCTGCGGAAGATGGCATGTGGTGTTGCTATTCTGCTTTTTGCCTGGAAAGCTGGGCTACCAGTATCCCTTTATGCTGTTCTATCCGGGCAAGCATCTTCTCTGCTGCCGCCTTGAAATCATCCCGGTATTTTTTGTCGATAGGCAGCGCTTTGGGAAGCCGGACCGTCAACGGGTTGCGATGCACGCCATCAATGCGGAACTCATAATGCAGATGAGGGCCGGTAGCACTGCCGGACTGACCGACATAACCTATAATTTGCCCCTGTTTCACCATCTTTCCCGCACGGATCCCCTTCCCGTAGCGTGACATATGGGCATACAGCGTGTTGTAACGCTTGCCGTGTTTCAGGATAATCGTTTTCCCATAACCGCCTTTACGCCCCTTGTGAACCACTTTGCCGCTCGAAGTGGCGCGGATGGGAGTACCGGTAGGGGCAGCGTAATCGACACCTCTGTGAGCGCGCATGCGGTTCAGGATGGGGTGGTAGCGCTTGCCGAAGCGGGAGCTGATGCGGGAGAACTCAACGGGGGTGCGCCGGAAAGCCTTGCGCATGCGCATTCCATCCGGGGAGTAGTAGCCGGAACGGCCCTCCGGATTGGTGTAACGAATGGCAGCATAGTTTTTGCCTCGGTTGGTGAACTCTGCAGCCAGGATGTTGCCACTGCGGATTTTTTCTCCGTCGCGGTAGAGATCTTCGTACAACACACTGAACTGATCACCAGAGCGAATATCCAGCGCCAAATCAATATCCCAACCGAAAATATCAGCCATCTCCATCGTGATTTTGTGCGACAACCCGGCCTTTTTCGCAGCCAGGAACAGGGAGCTGTTAATCACCCCGCTGGCGAAACGCATGCGGCGCTCGAGGGGATGCTGGATGATGGTTGCCCGGAAGCCATCTCCATCCCGGTGCATTTCCAGCGTCTGTGTCGGGTCGATAGCGTAACTCAGAGTCTGCAACTGGTTTTCTTTCCCGAGCAGGAAGCTTAGCTGTTTTCCGGGCTGGATGGTGCGGAGTGTCTGGCGGGCCTTTTTCTGTTTCAATACGCGATGTAACTCCCGCTGGTTGATGCCAACCTTGTCAAAGATACCGGAAAGTGTGTCTCCCGACCTTATAGTGACGAGCAGGGGTTCCGGATTGGCAGATGGACGGGTGGGTTGTGGTTCTGCAGCCATGGGCCGGACTGGAATTTCCAACGGTATAGCAGAGCCAGGGCGTTCAGCCGGGATATCCAGCGCAACCGCAAACAGCGTGGTTGCAACAACCAGTCCGGCAAGGAAGAGCAGGAGCCGCAAGGGGAGGCTCCTGGTGTTGTTGTCCTGCGTGGTTGCCTGCTTTCGATATTCCATTTGATATAGACTATGTTCGTTTACTCTGAAGATATCGGAAAAGAAAAGGCAAAACTTGAGGTAAAACCTCAACCATAAGTCTGCTATAGTAATCCTATTCATCAGAACGGCGCAATATCTTAATTGTTATTAAGAAATAAATTTGAGGAGTGGCCGTATGTTTTCACTGCAAAAGTCCCTGGAACTCATTAAACGGGGATGTGAAGAGATTCTGCTGGAAGGCGCGCTGTTTGATAAGCTGAAACAGGGCAGGCCTTTGCGTATAAAAGCTGGATTTGATCCAACCGCACCGGATTTACACCTTGGTCATACGGTATTGATCAACAAGTTGCGCCAGTTCCAGGATCTGGGTCACGAGGTGATGTTTCTGATTGGTGATTTTACCGGCATGATTGGCGATCCAACCGGCAAAAACAGCACCCGTCCCCCTCTTACCCGGGATGAAGTGATTGAAAACGCCAAAAGTTATGAGCAACAGATCTTCAAGATTCTGGAGCCGGAAAAGACTCTGGTGATGTTCAACTCCAGCTGGATGAGTGGCATGAGCGCTGCTGATCTGGTTCAGTTGGCGGCTAGGCATACGGTGGCGCGCATGCTGGAGCGTGATGATTTTCACAAGCGTTATACGGGCGGTGCTGCAATTGCTATCCATGAATTTCTCTACCCTCTGATCCAGGGGTATGACTCTGTCGCCATGAAAGCCGATGTGGAACTGGGTGGTACCGATCAGAAATTCAACCTGCTGATGGGCCGGGAGCTGCAGAAACAGTATGGCCAGGAGCCTCAGGTGGTTATTACCATGCCCATTCTGGAAGGTCTCGACGGGGTGCAGAAGATGTCCAAGTCACTGGGCAACTATATCGGCATCAGTGATTCGCCCGAGGAGATGTTCGGTAAACTGATGTCCGTTTCGGATGAACTGATGTGGCGGTATCTGGAGTTGCTCAGTTTCCGGCTGATGAATGAGATTGGCCGCTGGCGTGAGCAGGTCAGGGAGGGAGTCAACCCCCGAGACATCAAGATTCGGCTGGCGGAGGAGCTGGTGGGGCGTTTTCATGGCAGCGAGGCGGCAGCCAGGGCGCATGAGGCATTTGTGTCACGTTTCCGGCATGGTGCTCTGCCAGAGGAGATCCCCCGGGTGGTGTTGACTATTGACAGCGGCAGCCTGCCGATTGCCAATCTGCTCAAGGACGCCGGTTTGACCAGCAGTACCTCCGAGGCGTTGCGGATGATAAAGCAGGGTGCGGTTCGTATCGATGGGGAGCGGATAGAAGATCGCGGACTTGCCATTCCTTCCGGTAGCACACAGGTATTCCAGGTGGGCAAGCGCCGGGTTGCGGAGGTTCAGTTACAACAGGTACCCTAATTCATTAACAGGCTGTTGAAAAAGCCTCGGGCGAGTGCGAGACAAGGCGGAATCCGGCGAAAAAGCGCAGTTTACACGGAGTAAATGAGCATTTTGAGCCGGATTCCAACGCCGGATCGTGCCGCATGAGGGTTTTTCAACAGC
>JAJRUX010000094.1 GCA_024277575.1 Gammaproteobacteria bacterium
TTCAGGTTCCGCTGTGAGTTGAGAGACATTACATTGGTGTTGATAATCTGTGGCATTTTTTTCTCCATTCCATCCGGGGATTGAGGTTGAGCCGGATGGTATTGGTTGATTAATGGCGGATATACAACCTGTCTGTGTATTCACCGCCTCCGAAAACCTTATCGGCACCGCCAAAAAATAGCTTTAACCCAATGTCGGAAAATCGTCATTCATTACTGCTCCGGCAGACTCCCAGGGGAGCTCACCCCTTTCAGTCCCGTTTCAAGGCACCAGGCACAATAACTGCATGGCTCCTGCCATGCTTAACAAAACAGAAAAACATGTAATGTCATCCCGGAAAAACTTTCTGACCAATCAGTTCGGCGACCAGTATCTGCATGAGGTAAATCAGTACACCTTCAACCAGATCGGTGCAGCTGCTGTTTTCAGGAAAACATTTGCTGACTCCTTTGCAGCTTCGGATACCTTCTATATTATCGCCGGCACCGATTCCGGGTTACTGATCAAATATATCAAGGAGATTGGCATCCCCGCGGGCAGCCGCTTCCTGTTCGTAGAACTTCCCGAAATCATCGAGCAGCTACAACCACCGGAGAACGACGACCGGATAACGGTATGCAGCCCTGACCAGTGGGAGGAACGGGCGGCTCAACTGGGGTTACAAAGCTACCTGTTTATGGATAAGGTTCAGACAGTTCGATCCGTGGCGGTCCTCGATGCCCATCATCCTGCCTATCTCAATCTGTTCAGCCAGCTGCAGATGGAGTTCAACCATCAGCAATATCTCGCCCGGGCATCACTCGGCTCAAAAGTATTTATTCAACGACAACTGGAGACCCTGGCGGACAACCTGATTCCGGCCCGGTTCATGCAAGGCTGGGGGGAAGGGAAATCCTGCGTTCTGCTCGCCGGCGGACCCTCGCTGGATGATTTCCTCCCCTGGCTGAAACAGCACCGGGAACGGTTTATTGTTATCGCCGTCTCCCGCGTCGCCAGAAGACTGCAGCAGGAGAAGCTGATACCGGATATCTGGTGCTCCATCGATCCCTGGGCGGCCAATCTCGAGGTCAGCAAGGAGATGCTCGAGCAACACGAAAACACCATCCTGGCGCACGCCTACCATGTCTACGCACCACTCATCGGGCAGTGGGCGGGGAAGAGTGTCTATCTGGGAAACCGTTTTCCCTGGAAAACCGGCCTGAACGGCGACAATATCGGCGTTGCCCCCATTCAGGTAACCAACAGCGCTCTTTCACTGGCCATGGAGATGGGGTTTTCCCGAATCATCCTGGCCGGGGTCGATTTCTGCCTGCACCGAGAGGGCCACACCCATGCCCGCGGAAGCCTCGACACCCAGGTGGGCCAGCAGCTCGGGCTGATGGAGACCCATATCGAAACGAATACGGGAGATATCGCGGAGACCACCTTTCCCCTCGCCTCCGCCGCCACGATTTTTGATCAACTGGCAGAGCCAGCCAAACAGAAAAACATTACCATCATCAACCCGGCTCCCTGGGCTGCAAAACTGGAGAATGTCCAGCACATCCCGCTGGACGAGATCACCCTGCCACAATCGCTGGGCGAGGAGGAGAGAGCGCTCCACAAACGGATTCCGGCACTGCAAAAAAAACCGGACTACCTGCACCATCAGCAGGAGGTTTCGCAGGAGCTTGCCCGAATGATCCGGGAGCTGAAAACCATCCGGGATCTGAGCAACAAGGCGCTGAAATGCCATGCAGCTCTCTGCTCTCCATCACTCGGCGATGAAGAAAAATCGGGACATAAAAAACGTATGGACCGGATAGAGAAGCAGCTTGGCAACAAGCATGCAGATGCATCGCACTTCATCAAGGGCTATGGCATCCACAGCTTCCTGAAAATGGGGATTGTCGATCGGGACAGAACCTGGAGCGAAAAAGATATTCAGCACGTTGGGCAGGTCTATTATGAATCCTACCGTGATACAGCAGAAGAGCTCATCAAACTGATTGCAACCGCGCAACAGCGGATCTGCTCCCGTATGGAAGAGCACAGTGAAAATCCGGATTTTTCCGCCCTTTTCGGGCGGTGGCGACAGGACAACCAGCCTGGCCGTGGCCGGGTCTGGAAGATTCAGCACAAAGAGGTTTTTGGACAACAACCCGAATCCATTGTCGAAACATTCTCTGCACTGGAAAAAGAGTTTCGGCAACAACTGGAAAACGCCAGTGAAATAAAGGGCTTTGCCGATGGAACATCCTATCTTGATCGCCTGAAAAAACGCCAGCAACAGCTGGATGAAATATTTCCAAAAATCAATCAGCTGTTTCAGCAGCGGGATGAAAAAGGATTGGTACGGATCATCTCCGGCCTTGGAAAAATCGACTCGGAAAAATCGAAATGGCTGGCCACCATCGCCCGAGGGTATCTTGCCGAAATCCAGGGGATTCCGGAGGATGCTCTGGAGCACTATCTGCAGATTGTGCAAAACGAACCGCTGCCCCAGGTTCTGCTTCGCATCAGCGACATATCCCTGCAGAAAAATGATCATCACACAGCCACTCTGGCACTCAAGGTGCTGAGTGAACTATCTCCGGTTTTCATGCCCTCCTATGCCAATATTCTGCGTCTAACCGATCAACAGGCGGAAGCACTGGAGATCTATCACAACTATCTGGATCAGATGCCGGATGACCTGGCCACAGTTATAACTGTAGGAAAATTCTATCTGGAACTGGGGGTGCCGGATGCCGCCACTGATGCCTTCAATTATGTACTGGCCCGGGATCCCGACAACCATGCCGCCCGTACTCTCCTGAAGAGAACCGGAACAACTCCGGTCACCGCAGCATAGCGATGGAACGGCTACTGCTTATTGGAGGAGGCGGTCACTGCAGGGCCTGTATCGATGTCATCGAGCGGCAGGGAGATTATCAGATTGCAGGCATTGTCGATCTGCCCGGGCATCAGGGAGAGAGCCTGCTTGGTTATCCCGTGCTGGGGGCAGATGGCGATCTGGCCCGGCTGCTCCGGGACAATCCGGCGGTACTGGTTACGCTGGGTTTCGGCCGTGGCTCGAAACGGCGCCAGGAGCTGTATCGACAGCTCGGCTCCTGCAACGCCAGGCTGGCAACCGTCGTCTCTCCGCTGGCCCACGTCTCCGTTCACGCCCGGGTGGGAGAGGGAACCATCGTCATGCACCAGGCCCTGATCAATGCCGGCGCCCGAATCAGCACCAATACCGTGGTCAACAGCCAGGCACTGGTGGAACATGACTGCCGCATCGGTGACCACTGCCACATTGCCACCGGAGCGCGCATCAACGGCGGCTGCCGCATCGGTGACGGCTGTCAGATTGGCAGCGGCAGCACCATCCTTCCCGGTCGTTCAGTCGCCCCGTGCACCATCATTGGCGCCGGAGCGGTTGTCACGAGAGATATCACCACATCGGGAACCTATGTCGGCTGCCCGGCGCATCCCCTGCCCGAGAAGGAGGATCACCGGTGACACACTGTCTGATCATCGCCGAGGCCGGCGTCAACCACAACGGCGATCCAGCGCTGGCCATGCAGCTGATCGACGCGGCCGTGGAGGCGGGCGCGGATCTGGTCAAGTTCCAGACGTTTCTCCCTCAACGGCTGGCCACCGCGGATGCAGGCAA